>CAMODU010000006.1 GCA_946611605.1 uncultured bacterium | reverse complement strand
AGCTTGTGCAGCAGCTAATCTAGCAATAGGAACTCTGAATGGTGAACATGAAACATAAGTTAATCCTACTTCATGACAGAATTCAACTGATTGAGGATCTCCACCATGTTCTCCACAGATACCTAACTTAATGTCTGGTCTAGTCTTCTTACCTAATTCAACAGCCATCTTAACTAATTTTCCAACACCATGTTGATCTAACTTAGCAAATGGATCTTGTTCATATATTTTATTTTCATAGTAAGAACCTAAGAACTTACCAGCATCATCTCTTGAGAAACCAAATGTCATTTGAGTTAAGTCATTTGTTCCGAATGAGAAGAATTCAGCAGATTCAGCTATTTCATCAGCTAATAAAGCAGCTCTAGGGATTTCAATCATAGTACCAATGTGGTATTCCATATCAGAATTCTTTTCTTTCTTAACTTGTTCAGCAGTTTCTACAACTATATTCTTAACAAAGTCTAATTCTTTCTTTTCTCCAACTAATGGAATCATTATTTCAGGAACGATATCGTATCCATCTTCTTCTTTTACTTCAATAGCAGCTTCCATTAAAGCTCTAGTTTGCATGCGTGCGATTTCAGGATATGTAACAGCTAATCTACATCCTCTATGACCCATCATTGGGTTGAATTCATGTAATTCATCACATACTTCTTTAATATGTTCTACTGTCATTCCCATAGCTTCAGCTAATGCAGTCATTTCAGCATCAGTTTTAGGAACGAATTCATGTAGAGGTGGATCGATATAACGAACTGTCATTGGTAATCCTTTTAATTCCTTATACATTGCTTTGAAATCACCTTTTTGATAAGGGATTAATAAATCTAAGTATTTTTCTCTATCTTCTTGAGTTTCAGATAAGATCATTCTTCTTAAGTTGAAGATTCTTTCTTCATCAAAGAACATATGCTCAGTTCTACATAAACCAATACCTTCAGCACCTAATTCAATAGCCTTAGCTGTATCTTTAGGAGTATCAGCATTAGTTCTTACCTTTAATGTCCTGTACTTATCAGCCCATTCCATAACTCTTCCGAATTCACCAGCAATTGTAGCATCAACTGTCTTGATTTCACCGTCATAGATATTACCAGTTGAACCATCAATTGAGATTACATCTCCTTCATGGAATACTTTACCTGCTAATGTAAATTGTTTATTAGCTTCATCCATGATAATATCTCCACATCCTGATACACAGCAAGTACCCATACCTCTTGCTACAACTGCAGCATGAGAAGTCATACCACCACGTACAGTTAGAATACCTTGAGCAACTTTCATACCAGTTATATCTTCTGGAGAAGTTTCAAGTCTTACTAATACAACTTTCTTACCAGTTGAAGCCCACTTTTCTGCATCTTCAGCAGTAAATACTATTTGTCCACATGCAGCACCAGGAGATGCTCCTAAACCTTTACCAATTGGTTCTGTTGCTTTTAATGCTTGTACATCAAATTGTGGATGTAATAATGTATCTAAGTTTCTTGGATCAATCATAAGAACAGCTTCTTCTTCAGTACGAACACCTTCATCTACTAAATCACAAGCAATCTTTAATGCAGCTTGAGCAGTTCTCTTACCATTTCTAGTTTGTAACATATATAATTTACCATGTTCTACAGTAAATTCCATATCTTGCATATCTCTATAATGAGATTCAAGTGTCTTACAAACTTCTTTAAATTGTTCAAATGCTTCAGGGAATTTTTCTTCCATTTCAGCAATCTTCATTGGAGTTCTAACACCAGCAACAACGTCTTCACCTTGTGCATTAGTTAAGAATTCACCAAATAATCCTTTTTCTCCTGTTGCTGGGTCTCTAGTAAATGCAACACCAGTACCACAGTCATCTCCCATGTTACCAAATGCCATTGATTGAACATTTACAGCAGTTCCCCATGAATAAGGAATATCATTATCTCTTCTATAAACATTAGCTCTTGGATTATCCCATGATCTAAATACAGCTTTAATAGCTCCCATTAATTGCTCTTTTGGATCAGTTGGGAAATCAGTACCAATCTTTTCTTTATATTCAGCTTTAAATTGATTTGCTAATTCTTTTAAATCTTCTGCAGTTAATTCTACATCTTGTTTAACTCCCTTAGCATCTTTCATCTTATCAATTAATTCTTCAAAGTATTTCTTTCCAACTTCCATTACTACGTCAGAATACATTTGAATAAATCTTCTATAACAATCCCAAGCCCATCTAGGATTATTACTTTTTTCAGCTAATACTTCAACAACATCTTCATTTAAACCTAAGTTAAGAATTGTATCCATCATACCAGGCATTGAAGCTCTAGCTCCAGATCTAACTGATACTAATAAAGGATTTTCTTTATCTCCAAATTTCTTACCAGTTATTTCTTCCATTTTTAATATATATTCATTTATTTGAGATTGAATTTCTTCATTTATTTCTCTTCCATCTTCATAATATTGAGTACATGCTTCTGTTGTGATTGTAAATCCTTGAGGAACAGGTAAACCAATATTAGTCATCTCAGCAAGGTTAGCACCTTTACCACCTAAAAGTTCACGCATATCTGCATTACCTTCAGTAAATAAATATACATACTTTGTCATCTAATATCATCCTTTCATTTTGTGTCTTCAATATTATAACATAATACAAGTAAAAAGGAACATATAAATGTTCCTTTTATTTAATAATTTAACACTATTTATTAGTTACATGATAATACAGTCTTAACAGAGTAATCTGTTTTACCATATGGTTTATCAGGAATAATAGTTACTTTAGTCTTTTTACTATCACATGATTTATATAAATCTTTTATTCCTGGTTGATTCTTTTCTAAATCTTCTAAAGTAATTGTATAACCATCTTTAGCATTCTTTTGGATTTTCTTAATTCCTTCTTTAGCATATATTTTTTCTTCATATTGATCTTTAGCATATGTTTCTATAATAACTCTTTGAGTCTTATCTTTAACATCATTAGGTATTATAGAATCAATATTAGTAACAAATCCAACTAATAATACTGATAAAGTAATAATTGCTATAATAGTTACTATCATATTTAATATAGATATTACTAATCCAGCTATAGCTAATCCTTTACCTTTCTCATCATATTTAGATGAAGAGCTAATACCAATACAAGAAAATATAAGTCCAAGTAAGCAGTTAGTAAATGACATTACAAAACCTGCTACAGCAAATCCATTCCATCTCTTTTTCATAATATAACCTCCTTGGTTGTATATTATATATCAATCATTTAAATAAATAAACATATTTCCATTATTATATAATGCTACATCTTTATTATTATATTTATATAATATATAACCTTTTGTATCTTGTTTAACTCCTGATGATACTTGTTTATATAATATATCATCACATTCTATTACTTTTATATCTAACACATCTTCTAATGATAATAACTTATAGTTATTATTTTTTATATCATCTAATGTATAAGCATCCTCTATATTAAACTTGCCTTGTTTAGTTCTTCTTAGGGATGTCATGATAGCACCTGTATTAAGTGATTCTCCTATATCTCTTATAAGTGATCTTATATATGTACCTTTTGATACTAAACATTTAAATGTGACATGATTATTATCTATATTAATTATTTCTATATCCTTAATAGTTACTTCTCTTTTAGGAAGTTCTACTTCTATATTATTTCTTGCATATTCATATAATTTTTTACCATTTACTTTGACTGATGAATAAATAGGCACTTCTTGTAAATATGTTTTCTTAAAAGATAATATAGTTTTTTCTATTTCTTCTTTAGTAGAATTGAATTGATTACATGGTAAATCTTTACCTTCTATATCTAATGTATCAGTTAATCTACCTAATTCCATTTCAGCAATATACTCTTTATATGTACTAGTTAATACTTCATTTAATTTAGTATATTTTCCAATTGTACATACTAAAACACCTGTTGCTATAGGATCTAGTGTTCCTGTATGACCTATTCTTTTAGTATTAAATACTTTCATTAATTCATGACATACATCAAATGATGTCATGTTAATACTTTTATCAACAATTAATAATCCATTCATAATAATCACTTCACTTGTATTATAGCATATTAAAAGAAGAGTTATATACTCTTCTTAGAATAATGTTATTTGCATTGATGAGTTATGCTATATGTATTAGTATTATTCTTCTTATCATTTAAATAAGAACTAATATAATTCATTCTAATTTCTTTATCTCCTCTTATTTCAAAACCTATAACATCATAATGCCCTTTAGAATAATCATATTGACACACTAGCATATTGTTTTTTACATCTTCACAAACCATTTCCTTTGCATATATACCAAATCCTTCTGATGTTAGCAATTCTTTAGCACACGAAACATATGAATTTTTAGATGAAGTATTAGAATTATCACATCCTGTCATCAATAGAATACAACTAAATAAAAATACCATTATAAATAACTTTTTCATAAAACACACTCCTTATAATAAGTATACTTTACCCCACTATATCAATAACAAAGCTAAAGTAAATAACTCTTCTTAGAATAATGCATTCTCATCCTTATATTGTTTAGCTACATATACTAAAGCTATTAATGTAATAACTATAGATGATATAGCAAACATTAGATAATTACTATTAGTAATACCATCTACAAATAAATCATTTAATACTTGTCCACCATTAGCAATTGGTATCATATATAATACATCATTAGATACATTCATCATTGAAGTAAACATTGGAACAATAGCAATAAATGATAAGAATGATACCTTACTTTGTGCTTCTTTAAATGTTTTAGCTTTACCACATAAGAATATACTAATTACAGATACTACAGCAGATATTAACATTAATGCTACTATAGCAAGTATTATTGTCTTAGCACTGAAGTTAAATTCTAATGCTTCAAATGTTACAGTATTCTTTTTAACATATAAGAATGCAGGTATAGATGTACCAACACCTATTAAAGAAGATATAACACATGATGTGCATATAGCTAATAACTTACCACCTATTATTTCATTACTTGTTAATGGGAAAGTAAGTAATGTTTCAAATGTACCTCTCTCTTTTTCTCCTGCAATAATATCAGTACAAGTATTCATAGCAGTTACAGTTATAATCATAACTAAATAAATAAGTGCAAATGATATTAAGAAATTAGTAAAGAAATTAGTTCCTTCTTTAGCTTGATCTTTAAGCTCATATTTTACTATATTAAATACTTCTCCTGGATCTATTCCTTTTTCAACTAAATAATTTCTAGCTAAATAATTATTATATTGTTCAAAGTAAGTAGATAATAAACTAGATAATGTCATACCTTCACTAGATGAAGTATCTATATACATATAATATGTATCATTTTCCTTTACGATATATCCATTTATATCCCCATCATCAAACATCTTTTGTAGTTCATCTTTATTCTTATTAACTTTTACTTCTATATCTTTATCTATACTACTTAAGATATTCTTTTCTACTTCAGTCATTTCATAGTTGAATGCAACTACATTACCTTTATTTGTATCAAGTGAATCATATAATCCACCCATTAAAATAATAAACATAGGAATTATTAAAGGCATTAAGAATATTATTGATAGATATTTCTTATCTCTAAATATACCTCTTAATTCTTTCTTCCAAGTAATTAATACATTACGCATTGTTATCATCTCCAATCAAAGCAAAGAAGGCATCTCTTAAATTATCTGTTTTAGTCTTCTTTAATATTTCTTCTGGAGTACCAGTTGCTATTACTCTACCTTTATTAAGAAGTATTACTCTATCACATATATTCTCTGCTTCTTCCATATAATGTGTTGAGTATAATATACCTTTACCATTTTTCTTTTCTTCATTTATAAAGTCTAATATAACTTTAGACGAAATAATATCAAGACCTGATGTTGCTTCATCAAAGATATAATATTTAGGATTATGTACTAAACATCTTGCTATACCAACTCTTTGAGTTTGTCCTGTTGATAAAGTACCTATTCTTTGATTCTTAAACTTTTCCATGCTAAATCTTTTAACAATAGAATCAATTCTTTTATTTAATTCTTTTTCATCTACATTATAGTATTTACCACACATAGTCATTAATTCTATAGGTGATAATTCTTTGTATAATTTAGTATTACCAGATAAGAAAGATATCATCTTTTTAATCTCTAATTCATTGTTCTTATAATCTTTATCATCAATTTTAACTGATCCTTTATTAGGATTCATAATACCTGCAATAATTCTAAGTAATGTAGTTTTTCCTGCTCCATTAGGTCCAAGTAAACCAACTACTTCTCCTTCATTTACTTCGAAGGAAATATCATTATCAGCAAGTATTTTTATTTTCTTTTTGTTTTCATCAAGTTTGTTAAACTCTTTAACAATATTCTTAATCTCTATCATATAAATACTCCTTACTGTATTTCATTATAACAAAAAAAGAATGATTATTCATCATCCTTTTTAATATCATCTAATATTCTTTCTATATTATTACCATATTCTATAGATTCATCTACATAGAATCTTAGTTCAGGCATTTTTCTTAAATCTTTAATCTTAGATGCTAACATAGTTCTTAAATATGGTTCAGCTACTTCTAAATTCTTTTTAACTGCATCCATATCTTCATCACCCATGTATGTATAATATACTTTAGCATAAGATAAATCATTAGTAACTTCACATCCAGTTAAAGTAATATGTTTTAATGTTTCATCTCTTGCTTCAAGTAACATGATTGAAGATAATTCTCTTAATACCTCAGAAGATATTCTACCTACTCTGATATTATTCATTATCTTTCAACCTCAACTTCTTCATATGCTTGTAATTCATCATCTACTTTAAGATCATTATAACCTTCAACAGTTATACCACAGTCAAATCCTGATTTAACTTCTTTAACTTGATCTTTTTCTCTTTGTAATGATCCAATCTTACCATCATAAATGATAACACCATCACGAATTACTCTAACATTAGAATTAGATTTAATTACACCATCAGTAACACGAGAACCAGCAATAGTTCCAACTTTAGAGAACTTAAATAATTCAAGTATCTTAGCAGTACCAGTAACTTGTTCTTCATATACGGGATCAAGCATACCTTTCATAGCTGCTTCCATATCTTCAACCACTTTATAAATAATAGTATATAATCTTAATTCAACATTAACATTCTTAGCATAATCTTTAACAGAGTTAGTTGGAACAACATTAAATCCTATAATAATAGCATTTGATGCTTGAGCTAATGTTATATCAGATTCAGTTATAGTACCTATTCCTGATCTAATAACCTTACACTTAACACCTTCAACATCAATTTTCTCTAATGAATTCTTAACTGCTTCTTCAGAACCTCTTACATCACATTTTAATACTACATTGATTTCTTTAGTTCCACCTTGAATAGCAGCAAATAAATCATCTAATGATACAGGTTTAGTTTGTGTATCTTTATTCTTAGAATCAGCTTGTCTCTTTTCAGCTATTTGTCTTGCTTCTTTTTCAGATTCAAATGCCATGAATTTATCTCCTGCTCCTGGATTACCAGTTAAACCAGTTATTTCAACAGGAGTAGAAGGACCAGCTTCAACTATATCTTTACCATATGAATCTTTCATTGTTCTAACTCTACCATTGAAAGTACCAACAACTAATGGGTCACCTAATCTCAATGTACCATTTTGAATTAATAATGATGCTACACCACCCATTTGTTTATCAATTCTAGATTCAATAACTGTACCAACAGCATATCTAGATGGATTAGCTTTTAATTCAGATACTTCAGCAATAGCCAATAATGTATCAATTAATTCATCTACACCTTCACCAGTTTTAGCTGATATCTTTAGATAAGGAATATCTCCACCCCATTCTTCTGGAGTTAAACCTTCAGCAGCCATTTCTTGCATTACCTTATTAGGATCTGCAGCAGGTTTATCTATCTTATTAATTGCAACAACTATTGGAACACCTGCAGCTTTTGCATGGTCAATTGCTTCTTTAGTTTGAGGCATAACTGAATCTTCAGCTGATACTATAATAATTACTATATCAGTTACAGATGCACCTCTTGCTCTCATTTCAGTAAATGCTTCATGACCTGGTGTATCAATAAATGTTATTTTTTGATCTTTATATTCTATTTGGTATGCACCAATTGATTGAGTAATTCCACCAGCTTCTCCTTCAGCTACATGTGATTTTCTAATGTAATCAAGTAATGTTGTCTTACCATGGTCTACATGTCCCATGATAGTAATAACTGGAGGTCTATTTACTAAATCTTCTTCTTTATCTATAATTTCATATTCCTCAAAATTAGTAATATCTTGAGTTGATTCATTCTTTAATTGTTTATTGTATTCGGATACTAATAATTCAGCTGTATCTCTATCAACAGCTTGAGGTAATGATATCATCATACCTAATTCTATACATTTTTTAACTAATTCTACACCTTCAACTGATAATGCATCAGCTAATTCTTGTAGACTCATATTCTCTTTATAAAGAACAACACTTTCATCTACTTCAGTATTATTAGATGTAAGTTTTTCTTTATTCTTATACATTTGTTTCTTTTTGTTTTGATAGTCTTTATCTTTAGTAACTGTATTTTCAGTATCTCTTCTTCTCTTAACTTTTTCAGTTACTCTTCTATCATCTTTTGTAATAGTTTGTAGTTCATCGCCCATCATGATATCTTCTACTGCATCATCTATTACATCATTTTCTTCAAGTGTTAAGTCATCATTAGCAGATATTAAATTCATAGTATTATCAAGCATTACTATATCATCATCTGATAATAAATCATCTTTAGATGAAACTTTAATACCTAATTTATTACATTCATTTAATACATCTTGAACAGTATAGTTCATATCTTCTGCATATTCTTGAACTGTCATATAAACACCCTCCTTTATTTTATTATATCTTCAATTTCTTTATATACTTCTTCACTTATTTCAGTTTCTAATACTTTATCAAGTATCTTTTTATCTTTAGCTAATTCTAATACAGATAAGTCTTTCTTTATATAACATCCATGTCCATTTACTTTACCTGTAGTATCAGCTATTATTCCTTCATCAGTCTTAACTATTCTTAATAATTCCTTCTTAGGTAGTTTTTCATGAGTAACTACACATTGTCTCATAGGAATTTTCTTCATTAAAGATTACCCTCTTCTTGAATTTGAGTCATAGTTTTAATTTCAATTTTAAACTTAGTTAAACGTGATGCTAACTTAATATTAATAGCTTTCTTACCAATAGCTTTAGATAATTCATCATCTGGAACAATAGCTAAAGCATTTCTTTCTTTATCATTAGATATAATGTTAACTATAACATTTTGAGCTGGTGATAAAGCATTAGCTATATATTGTGCTTCATCTTCATCATAAAGAATTAAATCTACTTTTTCATTTCCTAATTCTTTTAAGATATTAGCAATACGAGATCCTCTTTCACCAATACAAGTACCAATTGGATCTACTCTATCATTTGTACTAGATACTGATACTTTAGATCTAACTCCAGCTTCTCTAGCTACACCATGTAATTCAAGTGTACCATCTTGGAATTCTGGAATTTCATTTTCAAATAATCTCTTAACAAAACCAAATTGTTTTCTAGATAATAGAATTAATGGTCCTTTGTTAGTATTATCTACTTTAGATACATATACTTTAACTTGAGAACCCATCTTTAATTCTTCACCAGGAATACATTCAGCCTTTGGAAGTAATCCTCTGGCTCTTCCTAAATCTACATAATAGTTTTTAGCATCTTCCATTGCTAGAGTACCTAACATTAATTCATCTTGTTTATCTGCAAAGTCAGATATTAAAGATTCTTTTTCAGCTTCTCTAATCTTTTGAGTAACTACTTGTTTACAAGTAGATGCTGCAACTCTACCAAAGTCAGCTGGAGTAACTTCTTCTTGGAATTCATCTCCAACTTTTGCATCAGGCCATTTTTCCTTAGCATCTTCTAATAGTATTTGAGCATCTTGATTAATTTCAGGATCTAATACCTTGATATTTCCTTCTTCATCTTCTACTTCTTCACCATAGATATAATCATCTACAACTACATAATATTTAAATACTTTAAATTCTCCTGTTTCTTTATTAACTTCTACTTTAACATTAGTCTTAGAACCATAGTTTTTCTTATATGCAGCTGCTAAACCTTGTTCCATAGCATCCCATACAATACTTTCATCTATGTGTTTTTCTTCAATTATATTATCTAATGCTTTAATAAATTCCTTACCATTCATTTTTCTAATTCCCTCTTTCTTTACTTGATACTTCTAAAGTATATCCTTCCTTAATTAAATCATGTTCATCTAAAATAGGATTAATAATATTAGTGGCATCAACTATAGTATCTAAGTCAATTCCATTTACCTTATCTAATATTACTTTTAATGTATTATTATTCTTTTCTTCTATCCATTGAATAGAATCTAGAACAATATCCATCTTCTCCATTTCAGGTTTAATTAGTTCTTCTAATTTCTCGATAATGCTATCCATTTATCCTCCTATACAATAAACAAAGCAGGCAACTTCTTGCCCACTTAAAATGCTATAAATAATATATCACAAGGGAATATTAATTACAATAAGAAATTAATGATTATACGTAATTAATTATATATGAAATAGTATCATTATAAACATTAATATTAGATATACTATTATTATTAATAATTACTTCTATTGTATATGTTATATCATTAAGAACAACCTTATCATATTTATATAATAATTTATTATCTTGTTCTAGTTTAATACCTGTATTATTTCTTAAGATATTAACAAGTAAACTATTATTAATAATTGATGTATTAATATCTTTAAATAATTCATTATTAACTATTTCTTCATCCAATCTTATTTCGTATATATTATCTTCCTTAATCTTAAACTTATAAGTTCCATCAATTGATTCTAATGTACCAGTTAGAATGTTATTACCATATCTAGAATTAATAATATATTTATTATCATTTATAGTAATATTCATATTTGCTTCTTTATTATCAAGTAATCCATCAAGCATATCTTGATATTTAACTGTTACTTGAGTAGTTGTTGTAGTCTTAGTCTTCTTTTCACTTTTATTTATATTAACTGTAGCAATTAATATAATACAGAATAAGAATACTCCTAATATAGTACCAGCTGAATTAACAAATTCTTTAAACTTAGGAACTTCTTTATAATACTTCTTAAATAATTCCCATTTACTTAATTCTTTTGGTTCTTCATTTATTTCTTTTTGCTCATCTTCATTATTGTTCATCAACGTTCACCTTTTTATCTATTAAATTCATTTTATTATATCCATTTAAGAATGATGCAACGTCCATGATGTTTTTACCAGCTCTTTTTATTTTAGTAATATTAATTTTACCATCTAAACATTGAATTGAAAATGACTTTTTATCTACATCAGTAATAACTCCTACTTCTCCAGTAGATTCATCTCCTATTTCTGCTTCAACTATTTTTATTTCTTCACCATTTAATAAAATATTAGCTAAAGGTGTTGGATTTAAAGCTCTAATATAATCATATACTTCTTTTCTAGTTTTATTGAAATCTAATCTTTCTTGTTCTCTAGTTATCTTTTTAGTATATGTAGCAGCACCATCATCTTGTTTAATATTCCAATTATCATCTGCTATTATCTTAGGTAAAGTTTTTAATAAAAGATCTCTTCCAACTAAAGATAACTTATCAGATAAAGTACCATATGTATCTTTAATATCAATATCTATTTTATCCATATTAATTATATTACCTGTATCCATTTGTTCATCCATATACATGATAGTAATACCTGTTTCAGCATCACCATTCATGATTGCTGTTTGAATTGGAGATGCTCCACGATAATCAGGTAATATAGAACCATGAATATTAATACATCCATAGTAAGGGAAATCTAATAATTCTTTAGGAACTATTTGCCCATATGCACATGTAATAATAATATCAGGGTCTAAATCTATAATATCTTGATAATCTTCTTTAATTCTATGTGGTGTTAATACTTTTATATCATGATCTAATGCACACACTTTAACAGGAGATGGAGTAAGTACTTTTTTTCTACCTACTTCTTTATCTTCTTGAGTAACAACACCTACTACATTAGTAATATCAATTAACATTTCAAGTGTAGGTACTGCAAATTCAGGTGTACCCATGTATACAACTTTTAAGTCTTTTAATTCTTTTACCATATTAAACACCTCTTTTATAATTATAAACTAAAAAGAAGAGTAATTAAATACTCTTCTTTCTTAATACAAAATAATATAGAGATACACCAGATACCAATAATGTTACTAATGATAATATTAATAATGCTATCTTTAATCCTTTAGATGTATCTTTAACTTCTTCTACTCCTAATACATCTCCTCTTATTAGGATAAATGTATATGTAAGTTCAACATTATCTTTTTTAACTGTTACATCGAAATAGCCTTTATTATCTATTTCAACTATACCATCATTTATTACTTCGACATCTTCACCATCAACTATAACATATAGTTCTTTTACATCAGATGATACAAATATATTATAATCATGTACATCTTTGTTAAAATCTATATCATATCCAACTACTTTAATATTATTAATCTTAATCTCAACTGGTTGAGTAATTGGTTCTGTTGGTTGCTCAGTTGGTTGTTCTTCTACAGGTTGAGGAGTAACAACAGTTGTACCTTGATTAGCAGGTTGAGAACTTGGTGTTGAACTAGGTTTAGTAGTTGGTGTTGGAGTTGGACTTGGTGTTGGACTTGGTGTTGGACTTGGTGTTGGAGTTGGAGTTGGTGCTTCACTTACAGTAATAGAAATTGTTTTATTAACATCTCTTGTTGTATCTTCTGTAACATAATCAGTATAATCACCAGTTACTACTATAGTTTTAGTTCCTACTGTTGATGTATCAACAGTATATGTTTTAGTAGTATTAATATTACCATCCATATCAAATCCTACAATTTTATCACTTACACCTGGGCCAGATACACTTAAGTTCCATGTACCCGCATATACTTTAACTGTAACTGTTACTTTATCACCTTTATATGCACTTGTCTTAGAAGCTGATACATTTAAAGATGCAGCATATACATTAGTACTTATAAACATAATTGTTATTAAAAATATAATTCTTACTATCTTTTTCATATTATCACCTTCTAGAAACTAGCAGAGCCTTTCAATACTTTAACTACTTTTAATAAATCTCCTGAATCCATGACTGAATCACGATTAACATCAGCAGCTACATATTGTTCTCTAGTTATATCAGTTCCTTTTAAGTATTTAACCATCTTTAATAAATCTCCTGAATCTATAATTCCATCTGATGTAGAATCACCCATGATAATTATTTTATATTCATTATTGGTTGTAACAAATCTAGATCCTGTATATAAATTAGTAACAGGTATATTACCATTATTAACGATACTATAATTAGTATTAAATACATTAATACTTGATTCTAAATCAGTATTCTTAAAATATCCTGTTGGAGATTTTTTAATATAAATATATTCATCATCAACACTTATATTTGGTTCTTGAGGTATTATTTCTTCATTTAATGTGAAACTAATAAATTCATCATTACTACCTGAGTATAAATGGAATTTAAATGTTCCTGATATAG
Source organism: uncultured bacterium (assembly GCA_946611605.1). Classification (GTDB taxonomy): domain Bacteria; phylum Bacillota_I; class Bacilli_A; order RF39; family UBA660; genus UBA6985. The sequence continues at coordinate 28,382 of CAMODU010000006.1, read as the reverse complement.
TATTATCTGGAACTAATGTTACTTTTCCATCGTTTGTACTAATTGTAAAATGAGATGTAACATCTTCTTCTCCTAAGAATACTTTATAAGTAAATTCACTGTTAGATGTATTTGTAATATCTATAACTACATTATTAGTATTAGTTACATTAACATTATCTAATGTTATATCTGCTTCAGGTTCTTCATATGTATCAGTATAAACATATACTAATGGTTCACATGGAGTTGATCTTAAAGCCATATCTTGCCAATCTAATGAATTAGATGCAATAAAGTTATAACCAGGTTTATATTCTAAATGTTCGGTAGCACCTAACTTACACATAGTTAAGGCTGTAAATGAACTAGTTGCTTCATAATCAACTATTATGTAATAATCATCATCTATTATCTTATCAGTATAAAATGATTTAATACCTAATTCTTGAGTAGATGTACCTTCATATAATAATTCCCATGTATTTTGATTTGTATATCCACTATGAGATAAATATACTTTATATGTTCCTGATGTAGGAAGTGATACACTTACCTTCTTTATTTGTTCTTTACCAATACTTTGTTTTTCAAATTTAGATGCTATATAAGTTCTTGGATTATATACAACATCTGCACCAATTAAATCAGATGCACTATATGAGTAATCATATGTTGTTGTACTAACACCTTCATATGATCCTATCATAGTACATATAAAATTATCATTATAAGATACATAGTAATAACCATTGTCTCCCCAATCTTCACCCCATGAATTCTTAACAATCCATGCACCATCTTTAGTTGCACCAGGGAAATTAGATTTAGATATAGTATCATCCCATCCAACTATAGTAACTGCATGATTTAGTGAAGTACTATTAGAAGTTGTAGACATATAGTATTTATTATCTACTAATAAGTTTTCATCCATATATACAGTTGCTTGTACAGCTCCTAATTCTATAATCTTATTCTTTATTAAAGATATTTCAGATGTTCTACATACATTATTGGAATTAAGATTAGATATATAGAAGTTATCTAATGTTATTATCTTTCTACCTTCATTATAATTAGATGAATGTATAGGACTAATAACACGATCAGGATATGGCATTTCACTTTCTAATAATTGTTTATTTTTATTAAAGTAATATGATGCACCATAAAATATAGTTCCACCATTAGTATTAGTATTATATCTTCCGTTTTTCCCACCTTCATCAGTAAATGCTCCGCTTATTAAAGAATAAACCATATGTAATTCAGAAAAATCATATGTACCTAATCCATTCTTTAATGCATTTGACTCGATTGATGCTACTGATGAGAAAGCCCAACAAGTACCTTCATATTGTTGATTCTTAACCGGAGTAACAAATCCAGCAGTTAATCCATTATAAGTTTTATCAGATGCAGAAGCTTTTAATAAACTATTCATATTTCTATATGTTGAAGATAAAGTATCTTTAGCATATGATTCCTTACACATAATTGGTTGAATAGCATCTTTTCTTTCCTCTGGAGACAATTCCATATATGCTTTATATTCATCTGTATAATCACAAGAAACTAATGCTTTAGCATTAGGTATAATTAATAATAACAAGATTAATATGAATATTTTATTCTTCATATTATCACCTATCATAATTATATCATTTATATGTATATGTTTTGTATAACAACTGTATAGGTTTACATAATAAAACAACTATATAAAATAGTTGTTTTAACACCAATCGTAACTAGAGTTTAGTCTTCTTTTTACAAAAGCATCCTTCTCAGAATTGTATACTTCTTGATTTACTGAATTATTTTCATTAAATATAATAGATTCTTCATTAGTTTTATCCAAATCTTTTAATCTAGATATAGTATGTTTAATTGAATATAAATAATTTAATATAGTATCTTTATCATGAATATTAGATAAACTTTCTACTACACTTAAAGTACTTTCTAGTTGTTGATTTAAATCTTCTATACTAAATGATAAATCAATTCCTTCTCTTAGATATGTATTGCTCTTATTACACTCTTTATGTTTTTCAACAATAACATCTATAATATCTTCAGTTTTTTTAGACTTAGGTAATACACTTTTATCAAATAATAAATTATTAACTACTATTTCATTTGGAAAACTAGAATAAATATTTATTCTTCCAAGTTCAGATGTTAATGGAATGATATAATTGGATCCATCTAAATAATACTTAATATGATTTTTTTCATATGTAGGAATAATTGTAATATTTTCTCCGAATCCAAAATCACGTGAATAATCATTTAAATATAAATCTATAATATATTCAAACTTATTATTTTCATCAAGTACAACATAAGCTATTCCTAATTCTTTAATTGCTTCTAATAAAGAACATATATTATCTATTGATTCTTTATGACTATAAATATAATTTACAAATTCTCTAAAATCTTGTCTTAGATCATTTGTCTTAATATCTACAATATTATTTAAAAAAGTATATATACTTATGACAGGTAATATATCTTCTATTATTTCTTTATTATATTCATAAAAGGATTGAGAATATGGACCTATCCAAAATGTTTTACTTTGTTTAATCTTTTTAATATCATTATCTATTGAATTAATATTAATATTATTACTGTCAGTAATGAAGTTAGAAAGCTTTTCTATATTATTAACAATTATTAATGCTATATCGACATTTACTTTTGTTCCTTTAAAATCCTTTGTCATATGATCACTTCCAAGGAATTATTATAATTTATCATTTATATAAAAACAATAAAAAACTACTTATACAAGTAGTTTTTAACTTAAATGGTGACCGGGAAGGGATTCGAACCCTTGACCTGCCGCTTAGAAGGCGGATGCTCTATCCAGCTGAGCTACCCAGTCAGATTTCAAATGACTATTAAATTATAATACAACACTTTAAGAATTGCAAGTCTAAGTCATTTGAATATATTTATTTATTACATTTATTTCTTTCTTCATTTTATGTCTTAATAGTATTTTATTCTTAGGAATATAATTAATTATACTCTTTTTACTATTCAATAATGACTTCATATATTCCTTATCTTTAATAAGAATAGGACCATATCTTAATTCATCATTAGTGTATTTTTTATTACCTTTTACAAATACTATATTGATATATTGTTTATTCTTATCTATTAAAAACTCTTCTTCTTTAATAATATATCCTAATGAAGAAATCTTTTTTCTTAATAATTCATGATCATTGTTAGATTGAATTATTAATTTATTAATATTCTTTAAATATGGATGATTAAGTATTTCTATAATAGTAGATGATCCCATTCCTGATATAAGAATGGTATCAATGTCATCTTCATCAGATAATACATTCAATCCATTTCCTAATCTAGTATCTATCTTATTAGTTAATTTATTTAATTTAATATTATCAATACCAGCTTGTAATGCATTTTCATGAACATCAGATACAATCATGTTATTAATTATATCTGATTTAACAAGGTATATATCTAATAAAGCATGATCGCATCCAATATCAATTAATTTATCATCTCTTTTTATATATTTAGTTAAAGATTGTAATCTTTTACTTAACATATTAATCCACCATAAAATCTCTTAATTTCTTAGCACGAGAAGGATGTCTTAACTTTCTTAAAGCTTTAGCTTCAATTTGTCTAATTCTTTCTCTTGTAACATTGAAACGTTTACCTACTTCTTCAAGTGTATAACATGTACCATCAATTAAACCAAATCTTAATTCAAGTACTTGTTGTTCTCTTGGTTGTAATGTAGATAATACTTCATTTATTTCTTCTTTTAATATTTCATTTGTAGCATATTCTTCAGGTGATAATGATTTTTCATCTTTAATGAAATCTCCTAAATGTGAGTCATCTTCTTCACCAATTGGTGTTTCTAATGATACAGGATCTTGAGATATCTTCATTACTTCTCTAACCTTATCAACTGTAATACCCATCTTCTTAGCTATTTCTTCTTCAGATGGTTCTCTGTTTAATTCAAGAGTCATTTGTCTTTGAATTCTTGCCATCTTATTAATTGTTTCAACCATATGAACTGGAACTCTGATTGTTCTAGCTTGATCTGCTAATGCACGAGTAATAGCTTGTCTAATCCACCATGTAGCATATGTAGAAAATTTAAATCCTTTACCATAGTCGAATTTTTCAACAGCTTTCATAAGACCTATATTACCTTCTTGAATTAAATCTAAGAATAATAATCCACGTCCTACATATCTTTTAGCTATAGAAACAACTAAACGTAAGTTAGACTCAGCTAATTTATTTCTTGCAGAATCATCACCGTTTTCAACAGCTAATGATATTTCTGCTTCTTCTTCAGCACTTAATAATGGAATTCTACCAATTTCTTTTAAATACATTCTAACAGGATCATTAATATTTACATCCTTAGTTAAATCTTCATCATCTAAAATGATTGGTACATCTTCTCCACCTTCAGGATTTGATGCATCTTCTTCAGTTACTACTGAAATACCAGCTTGAACTAATTCATTATATAAAATATCTAATGAATCAGCATCAACATCTAAACCTTGTAAACTCTTAGCTAGTTGTTCAAATGTAATGAAACCATTCTTTTGTCCTTCAAGAATTAATTCTTCTTTTCTTTCATCAAATGTTTTAATCTCTTTTAATTGAACATTCTTAGCTGGTTTATCATCTAATTCTAAACTAGTTTGTTCAGTTTCAACTATTTCCTCTTCTACTATTTCTTCTTTTTTCTTTCTTCCCATATATTACACATCCCTCTTCTTTAACTTTGCTATTTCATCAGTTAATTTTAATTTTTCATTTATATCTGTCGTATTTTTTAATTTTTCTTTTAATTCATTTATTTTGTTTTCATCATTGATATGTTTAATCTTATCAATGATTGCCATGAATTCCCTATCACTTAGTTCTTCATTTATATTATTATCTATAATATCTAATATATTTTCATAGAAATCTTTATCAACTTCATATGAAATAAAATCTGCTATATTAATATAATTATATTTTAAGTAAAAAGCAAGTATTTCATCACATATAAGCTGATATTTATCATCATTTATATATGACAATTCTTTCTCATATACTTTAATATATTTTATATCATTCATCATATAGAATAATAATAATTCAATTAATCTTATACTCTTCTCTTTTTTAACCTTAGGTTTAGATACTACTTCTAATACTTTAGTATCTTCTACTTTAATTACTTTATTTAATAAGATATTCTTATCTATTCCATATTCAGATGATAATTTATTAATAGTTAAATCTATTAATACTTGATCATTTGATTTATTTAATTCATTTATAACTGAATTAACATATGCTGATACATCATCTACTTTATTAAAGTCCTTATTCTTTTTTAAGACATTTAATTTAAAATCAAAGAATGATATTGAATGATCAATTGCTTCTTTATATTTATCTACTCCATTTGCAAGAATATATTCATCAGGATCTTTTTCACCAGATAATCTTAATACTGTAATATTTAATCCAGCTTTATCTAATATATCTCCTGCTGCAATAGTTGCTTTCTCACCAGCCTGATCATTATCAAAACATAATACTATTTCAACATTGATCTTCTTTAATAATTTAACATGTTCACTTGTTAATGCAGTACCCATGGTTGCACATACATTCTTTATTCCTTCTGAATAAATTCGTATAGCATCCATATACCCTTCAACAAGTACTAACTTTTTCATCTTCTTAGCTTCATTTATAGCTCGATGATAATTAAATAATATTTCACCTTTCTTGAAGACTTGAGTTTCTTTTGTATTTATATATTTAGCTTCATCTGATTTTTCATATATTCTTCCAGATAATGCTACAGGATGACCTTTACTATCATGAATAGGAAATATAACTCTATTTCTAAATAAATCATACATAGTTGTACCTTTATTAGATAATCCTATATCAATTAGTTCTTTTTCTGAATAACCTTTATTAATTAACAATTTAGTAAGAGTATCATTAGTTTTACTTGCAAAGCCAATATCAAACTCTTTTATAATTTCATCATTTAATCCTCTTTTATGTAAGTATTCTAAAGCTTCTTTACCATCTTTAGATCTAATATTATTTTGATAATACTTAATAGCAATATCATATGCTTCATAATACTTATCATATTTAGTAGTATTCTTTAAATCAATATTAACATCTATACCATTTCTTTCAGCTACTATCTTAACTGCTTCTATAAAAGACACATTTTCAATATCTTGTACAAATGAGAATACATTACCTGTATGTCCACATACGAAACAAGTATATATCTTTTTATCTTCTGAAACACTTAATGATGGTGCATGATCATCATGAAATGGACAAAGACCAAAATAGTTCTTTCCCTTCTTCTCTAGATTGATATAAGAACCTATTACATCAACTATAGAGGCTTGAGATTGAATGTGATTTATTTCTTCTTGAGTTAAAGCCATAAAAAATCACCCTCTAATATATATATATTAAAGATAACACTTCAAATTTCGACAAAATTTTTAAAATTTATTAAAAAAAGTGATATTTTTTTACAAATACCACAATTTTTCACCATTTTTTCTTACTTCTTTAATTATTCCAGATCCTAAACATTCTTCTCCATTATATAGAACACATGCTTGTCCAGGTGTAACTGATTTAACCTTACATGGATATAACACCCTTATATTTCCATCATCTAAATATTCTAATGATACAGGATAATCTTTTCCTCTATATCTAAACTTAGCAGTGCATTCAGTTATATCTGTTGGATTAATTAAGTTAACATCTTCAATAATACATTCATCAGAATATAATTCTTCAGGATCTTCACCAAATGCTACATATAAGATATTCTTTTCTACATTTTTACCTACAACAAAGTGTTTTTCATCAAATCCTGATATACCAACATTTCTTCTTTGTCCTATTGTATAATTCATTAAACCTTCATGAGTTCCAATTACTTCATTTGTTTGAACATTAATAATATCTCCAGGATTCTTCTTTAAATAGTTTTGTACAAACTTTTGATAGTTTCTTTCACCTATAAAACATATACCTGTAGAATCTTTCTTATGAGCAACAGGTATACCTGATTCAACTGCTATATCTCTTACTTTATCTTTTTCTAAATCACCTATAGGAAATAATACATTTTCTAATTGTTTAGAAGATAATTGAGCTAAGAAATATGATTGATCTTTATTTTGATCTATTCCTCTATAAAGATGACCATCTTTAGTCTTAGCATAATGTCCAGTTGCTATGTATTCAGCACCTAACTTTTTAGCTTCTTTTATAAATGAATCAAACTTAATATATTTATTACACATAAGGTCAGGATTAGGTGTTCTTCCCTTTTTTAATTCATCTAAGAAATAAGTAAATACATAATCCCAATATTCTTTAATGAAATCTACTCTATGTAATTCTATACCTAAATGATCACATACTGCTTTAGCATCATTATAATCTTTTTCTTGAGGACATATGTCATTTAAATCATTTGGATTACCTTCAATATCATTGTTAACGAGTGAATCCCAATTACGCATAAATAATCCAATTACTTCATATCCTTGATCAATTAATAATTTAGCTGCTACAGATGAATCAACTCCACCTGACATTCCAATTACTACTTTAGGCATATTTATCACCCTTTTTTCTATATGAATTATACTATTTTATTAATTATATATCAAATATTTACTCTTTTATTTTTAATTAATTTATACTATAATCATTTATAGGTGAAAAGAAATGAATAATAATAACGATATAAAAGCTGTAGTAGGAAATATTCCTATTAAAGAAGAAAAAAAGAAAAAGAAAGAAAGTAAGAAAAAAGTAAATAGTGATTATAGATATCCATTATGGGTAAGAATACTAGTATGGGTTATGACACTCATGATGTTCATGTCATTTGCTGGTTCATTAATTATTTACTTTATAAGTGCTATCAAAGGATAGTACTTTTTTATTGCAATAAAAAAAGTAGATATTATCTACTTTTATTTATTATTATCTAAAGCTGAGAATAAATTAATCATAAATTTATCTTTTTCAGCATTTTGTTTAGAAATCATTACACCTTTATATGTAGTTAATTCAGCAACATGTCCTTCTAATAAGATATCAGTAGGCATTATTGTTTCTAGCATAACAGTGTTTTGATCTTTATAAACAATATATCTAATCTTGACTTCACCATGTACTTGTTGGAATAGTAAGTCACTAGGTAATTTTAATTCATAAGTTTCAGTATGTTTATCCTTATCGTTTGATACTAGTTCACCTAAGAAGTTACCACTTCTTAAAGCAGGATAATATTCGAAATTTAATTTCTTGAAAGCAAGCATGTTATATTTTTTTAATGCACGTTCTAACTTCTTGTATTCATTTTCATTAATATAATCAAGAATAAATCCTTTCATAAAAATCCCCCTTATTCCTGTTGAATTGCTGTTTATTATACTATTATAAGGCTGTTTTGTCAAATTGTGTAAACCTATTCTCCGTGTATTCTACATGGTCTTTTAGTATAAGTCAATAGTTATTCGTCAGTTTCAGGAGTAACTCCTTCCATCTTTATCAAAACTTCCCTAGGTTTAGAGCCTTTTTGAGGCCCTACAATACCATCTGCTTCAAATTCATCAATAATCTTAGAAGCTCTATTAAATCCTACTCCAAATTGTCTTTGTAGCTTAGATGCAGATATAGAACCTGCTCTAACAGCATAATCTAACATTTCATTATATAATGGATCATCAGATGCTTTTTTAGGTCCTGTAGAACCATTAGTTGAAGCTACTTCTTCACTTGCTTTTGTATATGATTCATCATATTGAGGTTTCATTTGTGAAGATACATATTTAATAACTTTTTCTATTTCATTATCAGATATAAAGTTACCTTGAATACGTAATGCATTATTTTCACCCATAGGTTTAAATAACATATCACCTTTACCTAATAACTTCTCTGCACCAGATCCATCTAAAATAGTTCTTGAATCTACTTGAGAGGCTACAGCAAATGCTATTCTTGATGGTATATTAGCTTTAACTACACCTGTAATAACATCTGTTGATGGTCTTTGAGTTGCAACTATTAAATGAATACCTGCTGCTCTTGCCATTTGAGTTATTCTCATGATTGAATCTTCTACTTCTTTTCTAGCTACTAACATAAGATCAGCTAACTCATCTATTATTATTAAATAATAAGGCATTAATCTTAAAGAAGTATTATCTGGATTCTTCTTCATTTCTTTAGATATCATCTCATTATAAGATGTAATATTCTTTACTTTATTATCAGCAAAAGTTTGATATCTTGCTTCCATTTCCTTTACCATGTTTTGTAATGCGACTGCTGCAGATTTAGGATCAGTTACAACAGGACATAGTAAATGAGGTACACCATTATAGTTAGATAATTCAACCTTTTTAGGATCTACTAACATTATCTTAACTTCATCTGGTCTTTTAGTTATTAACAATGATGCAATTATTGAGTTAACACATACAGATTTACCTGAACCAGTAGAACCAGCTATAAGTAAATGTGGCATTTTAGCTAAATCAGTAATTACATTATTACCCATGATATCTTTACCTAAAGATACAGGTAATTTCATTGCAGACATTTCTTTTCTCTTAACTTCTATTACTTCTCTAATAGGAACACCTACAGGATTTCTATTAGGTATTTCAACACCTACTGTTGTTTTACCTGGAATTGGTGCTTCAATTCTTACATCTTTAGCTGCTAACGCTAAAGCTATTTCTTTAGATATAGATGTAATTGCAGCTACTCTTGTACCATTTTTAACTGCTACTTCAAATTGAGTTACAGTAGGTCCTTCATGTATTGCTACTACTTTACCTATTATTCCAAAGTCTTGTAATACATTTTGTAATTTAATTGTAGTTTCTTTAATAAATTCATCAGTTTTTTCATTTTCTTTTTTCTTAACCTTATCTAATACTTCATTTAATGAAGGTAATTGATAAATACCATTGAAAGATGAACCTAAGTTGATTTCATTAACTTGTTCAACTACAGTTGGTTCTTCAACTTCTTCTTCGCTATGTTTTAATTCATCAAGAGAATGAATAACTCTTTTATCAAATACCGTATCATCTGTTTCTTGATCATATAATGATACTTCTGGTTGCTTTAATGCTTCTTCTTCACGTTTCTTCTTAGATTCTTCTTCTCTCTTTTGAATTTTTTCTAATTTATATTGATTATATGATTCTTTAAAATTCTTTGCTAAATTACTAAATACTAAAGCTAAGTCTAGATTAAATAATAATACTATACCAATTACAAATAATACTCCTTGTACTATTAATGCACCTATTTTAGATAGTAATGCTACAAATAACCATGAGAAGGTTAAACCAAATATACCTCCTCCAGTTAATGAAATATTATTAAATAAAGAATCTGATATAGTATTTAAGAAGTTTTCTCTAAATACTGCAAATGTACCTGAATAAGACATACCAGGTGTAATCAAATCCATATGCATAATAGTAACAAATGAGAATATTACTAAATAAGCACCCACTAACTTCATATCAACAAAGTTAGGTAACTTCTTTTTAAATAACATATATAAACCTAGTAATAATACTAAAACATCAAATATTATAAAAAATCTACCAAATAAGAAAACCCCGAATGTCTTTATATATCTTCCTACAGGGCCAAACACACCAAAACCTATTACACCAATTAATATTAGTATAATTCCTGTTACTTGAACAGATGGTTTCAAACTCTTTAATATAGTACTAGTTTTCTTAGGTCTTGCCATACTTACCACCTATTATAATTATACTATTTTTAAGAGTAAAATTAGATATAAAAATGTAAAATAGTATGTTAATTAACATACTATTTATATTTTTCTGACTCTTTGTCTTCCTTCTAACTCTTTTGTATAGATTGGAGTCATATTATAAAAATTAATTATATCACTTAAATATACTTCTTCTTTATTAAGAATTACTTTAAATGCTTCATTTATGTAATCAAATAATAAGTCTCTTAATATACCAATTACTCTTGTATCACCTTTTTGTAATCTTAATAACATTTTATAAATATCTTCAGCATCTCCTACATACTCATGTGTATCTTTAAGAAAATTAATTACATCTCTTACTTTTCTTTCAGTATAAGTAAGATCTATAGCATTAAGCTTTACCATTTTATTATTAATAATACTATTATAATCTTCTTCATCTACTAATAAATGTACAGTTATAACATGTTTTTTTACTATTTCAAATAGAGATGGAATATCATCATAGAAGTACATATACATTCTCCTTAACCACGAATATTATACTATAAAAAAAGAAATAGTAAAGACTATTTCTTTGGAGTTATAACTTCTTTACCACCCATATAAGGTTGTAATACTTTAGGAATCTTAATAGATCCATCTTCTTGATAATTATTTTCAATTAAAGCTATTAAACCTCTAGGAGAAGCTAATACTGTATTATTTAATGTATTAACAAAGTATGTACCGTTTTCACCTTTAGCACGAATAGCTAATCTTCTTGCTTGTGCATCACCTAATGTAGAACAAGAACCAACTTCAAAATACTTTTGTTGTCTTGGAGACCAAGCTTCAATATCACATGATTTAACCTTTAAATCAGCTAAATCACCTGAGCAACATTCTAGTTGTCTAACAGGGATATCCATGCTTCTAAATACATCTACAGTATATTTCCACATATCATTATAGTATTTCATAGCATCTTCTTGCTTACATATTACTATCATTTCTTGTTTTTCAAATTGATGAACTCTATATAATCCTCTTTCTTCAAGGCCATGAGATCCACCTTCTTTTCTAAAGCATGGTGAATATGAAGTTAAAGTAATAGGTAATTTATTTTCATCTATTATTTGATCTTTAAATTTGCCAATCATAGAATGTTCTGATGTACCAATTAAATATAAATCTTCATTTTCAATCTTATACATCATTGCATCCATTTCAGCAAAAGACATAACACCAGTTACAACATCAGATCTAATCATAAATGGAGGAATACAATAAGTAAATCCTTTATCAATCATAAAATCTCTTGCATAAGCAATCATAGCTTCATGTAATCTAGCTATATCACCCATTAAATAATAGAATCCTTCACCAGATGTTCTACCAGCTGCTTCTTTATCTAATCCTTCTAATCTTTCAATAATATCAGCATGATGAGGTACTTCATAAGATGGAACTACTGGTTCACCAAATCTTTCAACTTCTACATTTTCTGTATCATCTTTACCAATAGGAACTGATTCATCAATAATATTTGGTATAACCATCATTCTTTTCTTTATTTCTTCATCTAATTTAACTTGTTCTTCTTCTAAAGCAGGAATTTTATCATTTATTTCTTTAACCTTAGCCTTAGCTTCTTCTGCTTCTTCTTTTTTACCTTGTCCCATTAAAGCACCAATAGACTTAGATATATTATTCTTTTCAGCTTTTAAGTTTTCAACTTCTGTTTTTAACTTTCTATTTTTTTCATCCATTTCAAATACTTCATCTACTAGTGGGATCTTTTCATCTTGGAATTTCTTTTTAATATTTTCTTTTACTAAATCTTTATTTTCTCTAATAATTTTAATATCTATCATTTTTATTCCTCCTCATATAATTCAAATCTATATTTTTGTTTAATATTTGGATATTTATCATGATCTACTTCAGACATGAACATATCTATTGGTCTAGCTGCATAGTCTGCACCATTTAAGCAATCTACTTCATATAATGGTTTATATATCATAACTGTTTCTTTAGTTTCAGTATGTGTTGCAGTACCAATTATTTTATATAAATATTTATTAGGATTATTTACTAATTCTTCTTCAGATACAGTTTCTCTTTTAAAATGTTTAACTATATCTCCTTCTTTAAATACTCTTTCCATTTTTATCACCTTTCTTTTCTTCTAATATTGCTTTTGCCATTTGGCTTCTTACATCACTTATTTTTGATTTGATTACTTTTATTTTTTTATCATTACCTTCTTTTTTAGTTAATTCTAACTGTAATCTTAATCTATATAATTCATCTCTTAATTCTTTTCTTGTCTTTCCCATACATTATCCTTATACCATATTATTGATTGTTTTGAAGGTGGATATAAATTATCAGGTAAGTTATCTATATCAAACCATTTCCACTCATCTTCTTTTTCTGGTTCCATCACTTTTAATTCACCAGAAAATTCACTTGTTATTGTTGTTAATGTAACAAAATGTCTATCAGGTGCTATATCATCAAATGCAATTAGTAATTTAGGATTAGATATATCTAAATTACATTCTTCTTTAGTTTCTCTGATAGCACATTCATAGAAAGTTTCATCCATTTCTTGTTTACCTCCTGGTAAACTCCATGTATCTCTTCCTACTATTCCACCTGTATCTTTCTTATTAGCGCATCTATGACCTAATAAAATCTTGCCATCATTAATAATCATAGCTGATACACCAACTCTTACTTGATTATTCATATAACCTCCTATAAAAATAAAAAGAGATAACACAAGAAAGTGCATATAGCACGGTGCCATCTCTTTATTTAACTTACTTACTATAACGGGTATCCCGGGTATTATTATACCAGCTAATAGGTAGATTCATATATACTTATATATCTATTTACACCAACCATAGACTCTCTTTAATACTTATATATATTACTAATCCTATATTATTGCATTACATATTAATCTTATACTTTTATTATATAAAAGTCAATTATTTAACAAACATTAAGTCTTCTAATTCTTCTTGTTCTTCTTCCATTTCATCTAGTAATGATTCATATGGATCATACATTACATCAAATTGATGATCTTGAGTTCTTTCATCATTTTCAGAATATGTTAACATTCTTAATCCATCTATGAATTTTCTTGTAAGTATTTCAGATATACCTTCTATGTTAATAAACTTACCTTCAGCAATACATTCAATGAAGTATTCGTTAAAATAATCAATGCAATCAGACATATCATTTAATGATTGTCTTTCAAAATTTAATGGAACAAATTCTAATACTTTAACAATTATTAATTGTAATTTAATAATTAATTCTTCAAATATAATAGGACTATTAGTTTGTAAATATGTTTCATTAAGAATAGATATATCACCTAATGATATAGGTGTATATCCTTTTATTCTCATATAATCTCTTGCCATTTTTTCATGATTAGTTAATATTTCTCTATCTTGTTCTCTCATATCAATTACCCCTCAACCGCTTGTTATGATAACAAATATTATTATATAAATCAACAATTTTATAAATAAAAAAGAATGATATTAATCATTCTTTTGCCACATATCTGTATAATCTCCATCAGATACATATTTATCATCTAATTTACCTATATATTCATAGTTAGTATATAGTTTAGATTTCTTATCAGTATAAGAATATGTAACTGTTCTAACGCCATATAATAATGATTCTGATATATAGATATTTTCATCATCTTTACCAGCTATTAATGCTACATGTCCATTTCTTCCAATTATATCTCCAACTTTATAATCATTAGAGTTAGCATATTCATATGTTAGATTATGCTTATCTCCAAAGTCAGACATATCATCAACATCTTCAATAATACCAGCACCTATATCACCAGGATCTAAACCAGCATTATATAATGACCATGTTACAAATCCTGAACAATCTAATCCATTAGGTCTTTTAGAACCAACAGCCCAACCATCTGTATCATCATAGTTAGTTAATGGACATCCCCATGTTGCTTTCTTCTCTTTAACATAAGTAATATCAGAATAATCTTTATCAGTTAAATATAATCCTTTATGATAGAATCTTCCTTCTCCATCTACCTTTGATTGACCCTTATAATATGGTAGTAATCTACCATGTTCATAGAAATATGGTATTTTTTGTTTTAAGTTCATTGTTGCAAATCTAATTACTTCAAGTAATGCAGCTCTAGTACCTTCGCCTCTTTGAGATACTCTTGTTGCAAGTATATCTTCTAATAATGCTTCTTCCTCTTCATTATATTGCTTACAAGTAAGTTTAGGTTTAGATAAATCTATTTCTTGTTTTCTAATTATATCTGTTACAATTATTTCTACAGTTTTTTCAGCAAATCCTTGAGGTATAACATGAATAGTTGTTGTACCATTTGCATGACCAGTTACTACACCATTTTCATCAACAGTAGCAACACTTTCATCATCTGATTTATAAGATACTTTTAAATCAGGATTACCTACATAATCCATTTTATTAAGAATTTTAACTGTTTCATCTGGTGCTAAATACCATTTAGATAAGTTAATATCAAATGATTTAATTTGATTTACTTGAACAGTAAAATCTTTAGATATAGTATCATTTAGATTTCTTATATATATAGTATAATTACCGTTTACTAAGTCATATGTACAACTACCTAATACTTCATCTTTCCAATTAATACCATCAAGAGAACATTCTGTCTTGAATAAGTTGTTATATTGGATATTTATAGTTACTGTTGTAGTATCATCTTTATTTAGTTTTCCATACGAAATATTACCAACTTCTTCTATAGTTAAAAAGAATTTAGAAGTTGATCCTATTATTATTAATATATATATCACACATAAAAATATTAATTTACCCTTTTTCATATATATCACTAAAAAAATAATATCACATTATTGTGATATTATCTATATTAATTTCTTTCTTTTTCTTACATATCTAGTATTGTCATAATCATATCCACATCTAGATGCTACAACTTTAAATCCTATATTAGTTCTATTCTCTTGTAAGCTTAGTTCTTCAATAGAACTATTTCTTTGAAAAATATAATAAGTAAATAGATCTAATACGAATGTTTCCATAGATTCAATATTCTTATCTGGATGCATTATATAAGACAAATAATATTTTTCATCTTGTTTTAATAAACACATAATAGCAAGTACATCATAAAAAGTAGATACAATATAAGCTTTATTATTTGGATCAATTAATAAAGTTTTTACATATTCTTCATAGTTGAAAAACTCATTTTCTACTTGAGGTAGATTACTTATTAATTTCATAAACTTTCTATGTTGTTCATTATTCTTATCATATTCATTAAAATCTAATCCTGATATATTCATGTTGCCTTCTCCTTTTTACCAGTATGTATTATAACATATTTTATGTTATAATCAAGGTGGTGATTAAAATGGAAGAATGTATTTTTTGTAAAATTATTAAAGGTGAAATACCAAGTAAAACTGTATTTGAAGATGATATAGTTAAAGTAATTATGGATGCTAATCCTAATGCAGATGGTCATATGTTAATATTACCTAAGAAACATATTGAAGATTTTACTGAAATGGATAATGAAACTTTAGGTCATATACATGAAGTTGCTAAAAAGATGAAAGAATTAATATATAACAAGTTAGATAATATTGAAGGAATAGTATTATTAAATAATTATGGTAAATTCCAAATAGTAAAACATTATCACTTACATATATTACCTAATGGTTTAAACTCATCTAAAGGTTTATCTATTGATGAAGTATATAATAAGTTAATGAACTAACACCTATTAAGGTGTTTTTTATTGAAATAAAAAAGATGAGTTATTACTCATCTTATAAATTATCTCTTAAGAATGGAGGAATATCATACTCTTCATCAATTACTGATGTAGGAGATGGTGTTTCTTCATCTTCATATGATGGTGTATAAGGTACATCATCAATTACAGCTTTATCATCATCAAAACCAGTAGCTATAACTGTAACGATTACTTCATCATTTAAGTCTTCATTGATAACTGCACCAAAGATAATATTTATATCAGTTTGAGCAGCTTGTCTAACAACTTCTACAGCATCTTCTGCTTCAAATAATGTTAATGAGTTACCACCAGTTACATTGATAATAGCATCTGTAGCTCCATCAATTGATTCTTCTAGTAATGGACTAGATACAGCTTGGCGAGCCGCTTCAACTGCTCTGTTTTCTCCAGTTCCAAGACCAATTCCAATTAATGCAGATCCTCTATTTTCCATAATTGATTTAATATCTGCAAAGTCTAGGTTAACTAATCCAGTAACAGCAATTAAATCAGATATAGATTGAACACCTCTATGTAATACATTATCTACTGACTTGAATGCATCAGTAAATACTGTAGTCTTATCTATTACACTTCTTAAATTATCATTAGGTATAACAATAATAGTATCAACATGTTGTTTTAATTCATCTAATCCAATAATGGCTTGATCCATTCTTTTCTTACCTTCAAATTTGAATGGTTTAGTTACTATAGCAACTGTTAATGCTCCAATATCTTGAGCTATTTCAGCTATAATTGGAGAAGCACCAGTTCCAGTACCTCCACCAAGTCCACATGTAACGAATACCATATCAGCGCCTTCTAAAGATTTTTTAATTTCATCTCTAGATTCTTCAGCAGCAGCTCTACCTGTTTCAGGATTAGCTCCAGCTCCTTGACCTTTAGTAGTATTCTTTCCTAATTGTAATTTATACTCTGCAGGTGATGCATTTAATGCTTGTAAATCAGTATTAGCAGCAATAAAATCTATTCCTTTAACACCATATTCAATCATTCTATTGATGGCATTACAACCACCACCACCAACACCTACAACTTTTATACTTACTATAGGATTACCATATTGATCTGTATTATTCATACTATCTCACTCCTTAATTATCAAAAAATATGCCAAATACTTTATTAAGTACTGATGAAGAATTCTTTCCAGCGCCTGAACCACTTAATTGTTCTAGTTCATCACTTTCTAACATTGAGAATTCTCTATCTCTTAATTTTAGTTTTTCATGGAAATATTTTATCATTCCAATACAACAAGCATATTTATTATCTCTAGCACCTATTATATTAAT
This sequence comes from uncultured bacterium, assembly GCA_946611605.1. GTDB lineage: Bacteria > Bacillota_I > Bacilli_A > RF39 > UBA660 > UBA6985. Next base: position 10,360 of record CAMODU010000006.1, on the reverse strand, counting down.
TTTTCCTACTTTTGCTAGAGGTCCAAAAACACTCTCGACTTCAAGAGAAAAGCCCTTAAATTCGGATAGTCCTCCTGTTATAATTATATAACTTATTTCTTTCTTTGTTAAGTAGTTTATCTCATTTTTTGTCATGTTAAGCATTTCATGTAAACGAGACATACATACTTCCGTAACTTCGTATTGATTAAGAGTAATTTTTTCTCCTAATGTATTTACAACATCTTGCATAGTCTTTACACTTGCATTACGCTTATTAGCTAAAGCAAACTTCTCTTTTATTTCTTTAGCCTTATCAAATTCTAACTTATATATAAATGCTAAATCTTGATCTACTAAGTTACCACCTATTGAAAGTACATTGTTATTAATAATAATACCTTTGTTAATAACTGATATATTAGTTACTTCAGCACCAAAATCAATTACAACACCAGTATTTTCTTTAATAAGTGATGGATTCTTTTCATCTAAGTATTCTTTATATGCATAGAAAGAACCCATAGATGGAATCATTACATCTATTACTTCACAATTACATCTTTCAAGTATTTTAGCTATACCATATATTTCTCTTTTAGGTACAGATACTATAACTGTTTTAACTTGAAGAGATACACCCTTCATACCTTTAGGATTTATAGTAGCTGTATCATCTACTTTATATTTAATAGGTATTATAGTAACTATTTCATTACCAGGAGCTACACCACCAGTTATAGATTGTTGTAATACCTTTTGAATACTACTAGCAGTAACTTCTCCATCTTCACCTATATCTATTTGAGCTTCACCTATCTTAAAGTCACATGAATCTTCATTAACAGATACGATAGTTTTACCTATCTTAACTCCAAGATTTTCTTCAGCTTTTTTAAATATTCTTTTTATAGCATATTCTGTTTCATCTGGGTTACATATAGCACCCTTTTTAACACCACGAGATGGTTCATCAAGAGCACATAAAACATTGGTATTACCATTTAATACCTCTGCACATACAAGTTTAATTTTAGATGAACCTATATCTAAACTAGATAATATTTCTCTCATAAAATACACCCTATTCTAACTAATACAATTATACTATAAATAAATATTAAAATAAAGGATAAACGTGGTATAATCATATTAGGTGATATATATGACATTCATAGTTATTATTATAAATAAACTATTAACTTTGATGATTAATATATTAAAGATATTTATCCATAAAGATGGATCTGTATTACCTGGTCATATAGCATCTAAAATAGATAAAGATATATTAAATAAACTTAAATATCCTAAATTTGTTATAGGTGTTACAGGATCATCTGGTAAAGGATCAACTACTAGATTAATAGCTAAAATATTAAAAGGAAATGGTTATAAAGTAGTATGGAATAACAATGGTTCTAATATTACTAATGCATTAACTACTCTAATACTTAATCATACAAATCCTTTTACTAAGAAAATTAGATGTGATGTATTATTACTAGAATTAGATGAATCATCATTCTATAAAGTATTTAATAAGAATCAATTAACTCATTTAATTGTTACTAATTTAACAAGAGATCAAGTAGCTAGAAATGGTGAACCTATACTTGTATATAATAAAGTAAAAGATTCAATTAATAATAAAACTCATTTAATCTTAAATGCTGATGATCCATTAGTATTAAGATTTATTACTGAAACTAATAATACATATACTAAATACGGTATATTAAGATATGATACAGATTATAATAAACCTTATAATGATACATTAGATAGTTTATATTGTCCTAATTGTAAGAAGAAATTAAAATATCACTTCTATCATTACGGAAATATAGGTTCATACTATTGTAAGGATTGTGACTTTGGTACTAATCCTTTAGATTATAAAGGTAAAGATATTAATTTAACTAATAATTATATGACTATAAATGATCATATAGTAAAACTAGATCATGGTGCATTCTTCACTGCTTATGCTACATTAGCTGCGTATACTACATGTAATCTAATTGGTATAAAAGATGAAGAAATAATGAATGTATTAAATAATGATTATAAAGAATCTAATAGTGAAAACATATTTAGAGTTGGTAAAAGAAGAATAGAAATGATAGATTCTAAACCAGAGAACGCTCTATCATATGAACAAACTATAGATTATATAAATGAACAAAAAGGTATTAAAACAGTTATTATTGGTTTTGATAATGTATCTAGAAGATATTCATTAAATGATTTATCTTGGTTATATGACATTGATTTTGAAAAACTAAATAATAAAGAAATAGATAAAATATATTGTATTGGTAGATTTAGATATGATGTTGCTTTAAGAATGAAATATGCAGGAATTCCTGATAATAAAGTAGTTATTGTAGATAATTATAAAAAAGTATTATCTAATAAAGTATTCAATCATTCTATTGGTAATATTTATACTGTTATATTCCTAGATATGATGGTGCCTGTAAGAAAAGCTTTAAGTGAGGTGAAAAGATAATGAAAAAGATTAATATCCTACACTTATACTATGATATAGCTAATCTATCTGGTGATGCTGGTAATATGATGGCTATAAAGAAAGCATTAGATGAACAAAAAGTAAATTATTCTATAGATAAATTATCTTTAGGAGATAATATAGATTTTGATAAATATGATTTAGTATATTTAGGACATATGAACTATGAAGTTCAAGAACTTGTAAGAGATGATATATTAAAATATAAAAGAAATCTATTAGATAGAATAGAAGATGGTATGTATTTCATTGCTACTGGTAATGCATACGAATTATTTGGTAAATCAATAAATGGTAAAAAAGCATTAGGTTTATTCAAGTATGAATCAACTAAAGTAAAAGAAATAATATCTGATGAAGAAATACAAAATACTGAAAGATTAGTATCTGAAGCTATATGTTATATGAAAAACTTTGATTATCCAATTATAGGTTTTTATAATCATGGTAACGAAAATAATAATAAAGAAAATATCTTATTTGATGTGGAAAAAGGATTTGGTAATGATACTACTGCTAAAGTAGAAGGAATACATAAATATCATTTCTATGGAACATATTTATTAGGTCCACTTCTAATACGTAATCCATTCTTACTTGATAAGATTATAAAAGACTTATTAACAGATTATAATATTCCATTTAAAGAAGTTGATAGTCTAGATAAAATAGCTTATAGAGAATACTTAAGAAACTTTAAAATAGAATTAAAATAATCACTTCTTATTGAAGTGATTTTATTTATATATTATAATTTTATTAGAGGATAGGTATTGTTATGAACATCAATGAATTGACATTATTAAGAGAAATAAATAATATTGAATATGCTAAAAAGAAATACTTTTTTATAGGCTTTATAATATCGTTTATACCTTATTTATTAGTATTACTGATAGCATCTAAAGCATATGTATCTAATATATTTATATATACTATAATTATACTTACAGTTATTTCATGTATTACAAATGGATTTATAGTATCTAATAATATATATAAAAGATTAATTGAATACTTTGAATTTAAATATGATACTAATTATAAAGAAATAAAGAAGTCTATTATCTAGACTTCTTTTATTATCTTTTCATTCCATTATTCTTAGAAGCATTACATTTAGCTTCATCACCTACACAGTTACATAAAACTGGAGCATAAGATGCAGATGAATTTTGACCAGTATAACATGTAAATCCTGATGTAGAATTCATCATATATGATAAATATATATCATAATGTTCACCTTCTGCATTAGCTATAGGTAATACAATAGCAGCAGCATCTGAATAAGTACTATTAGCTATTGATCTATTATAATTAACATAAGGTTTATCATCTAATATAGCTTCTCCTGGAATTTCATTCATTAATGAGTTTAATGTTTGCCATTCTCCTCCAGCATCAAAATGCCCACGAATATATCTGATCATCCATGTATCTTCTTTACCTTCAAGTTCTTTATGATTAACATCATATCTGAAGTTATAATTATATACCATTAGATAACCAATATTATCAGTTAAATAAGGAGCAGAATAGTCAAATCTTAAACATTTGAAATTATTTCTATACTTTTCATTAATATTATAACCTTGCATATCAACTGACATTACATCACATGATGATACAGATGATATACCATAGTTAACAAAATCTTCTTCAATCTTTTCAACAAATTGTGCTTGATTAAGAACAAATTGAGATTGTATTTGATTGTTTTGATCTTCATTTCTAACGTTTATTAACATATTAAATAGAACAATTAATATTAATCCTATAATTATTATACTTAATAGTATTTCAACAATAGAAACACCTCTATTATACTTTCTCATGACTACACCTCCACTGAGGCATGAATTACTTCATATGCGCCATTAGGATAATTATGTTTATATTTAACTATTAATATCTTTTTATTATTTAATCCAGTACCTTTTCCTAGATTTTGAATATAATCTATAGTAGTAGCATCGAATTCCATTAACCAATCTACCGCTTTAGTATTAGTTAATATAGTATTTGGTGATAGATAATATAATTTATCTACATCGTATACTTTATATAATTGATAATATCTATTACCAGGAATATTAGCTAATTTGGACATATCACATATGTAAGCATTTCCATTACAAGCAGACTTACATACATTTGCTCCAGGAACACTACTACTAAAGAATGTAGCAACACTTCCTGTTTGTGTAATTATTTTCTTAACATAATAAGTAGTATATATACTATCAGTAGTATCAAAAGTTTTCTTTTCTCTTGATGTTCTTAAGATATGTGCATAAGATGCATAAAGAATTAATAATGTTATAGATAGTACGCATACAACTACTACTGTCTCCATAAAGACAAATCCATTATTCTTTCTCATGATTGTTGCACCCCATTATCTATAATGTAAGGGTCATTTGCAATACCTTTACCACCAGCTATATATAATTGATTTTGATTAGCACCATTTAAGTTTAAAGTCATTTCAAATCTTAATCTATAAACAGAAGATGTTGTAGTTTGTAGTAAATCACCATTTCCATCAACTTGTTCATTTTCAATAACTATTAAGTCATTTGTTCTATGATTATATGCAACAGGTGATGCAAAATAGCAGAAGTCTAAGTATTTAGTATGAAGAATGTGTCCTTCATCATCCTTAGTTGAATCATCTGTTATATCAACATATCCAAATGGATTTGATCTAACAGTTCCACCACTTGTATATGAATAATTAACAGAGTTAGTATTAGTATTAAAAGATGCACCACAATAAGACTCTAGTAATGCTTTCTTACTTAATAAAGAAGTATCACCTGTCTTACGATAGTTATCAAATGTATAAGCTTTATATAAATAATATACTCCAGTTACTACTGTTTGATATGCAAATGATGTTTTATAGCCAGCTGATGAATAAGATGGTACATCCATATTAATTACGTATGAACCATTCATATCAAATAATTCTCTCTTTGTATATTCATCTATAGTAGCATCATTTCTAATTGATGCTAATGTAGATGCTTTTACTATTTCTACTCTTAATCCATTAGCAGGATAATTCTTATATTTTAAACTACTATTATAATAACTTACTTTATTACCATATGAAGTATTTCTCTTTGTAGGATTATTCATCTCATAGAATACTTGTATTCCCATTGGATGTTTCTTAGGAATAGAACCTAAATCATTATCTAGTAATACTTTAACTGAAGGAGATGCAGCAGCTAAATCACTTAATAATACAAAAGTATTACCATTCTTTTTAGCTACTTGCCATTTACCCTTTTCAGATAAAGGATTATCTGGTCTAGTATTTTGTAAGTTCTTCCATACAACATAATCACCTACTTTTAGATCTGTAAGCTTAGTATTATTAATACCAGATAATATTACTTTAGCATTATCATCTATCTTTTGAATTAATAATCTATTATGTAAATAATTTAATAATAAAACAATAAATAAAGAAATGAATACTAAGAAAAATGCATATAATAAACTAGTTGCAATAAAACCGTTTTTCTTCATACACACCTCTCCTATTCTATATAATTATTATAGAATAAATAGGTATTTATTACAATAAAAATAGGATGTTTTACACATCCTATTTGTTCTTTTTAAATAAGTCATTGAATAATTCTTCATAATTAGAAATATACTTAATATTTAACTTACTAGTAATCTCTTCAGGAACCATATTTACATCACCTTCATTGTCTTGAGGTAAATATACTTCTTTATATCCTGAGTTATAGGCACCTATTAATTTTTCTTTAATACCACCTATTTGATATATATCTCCATGAAGACTTATTTCTCCTGAGAAACATACATTGCTAGGTATTTCTTTACCTAATAATAAAGATAATATAGCAGTAGTAATAGCAATACCACCTGATGTACCATCTTTCTTAATATGATAATTCAATGCATTTATAACTATAGAATTATTGTTTATAACTTTAGTATCTATACCAAATTTCTTAGCATTAGCTAGTATATAATTATAGGCAACTATTGATGTTTCTTTTACTGAATCAGATACATTACCTATTACCTTAATATTTTTATCTGAATGAGTTAATATTGCCTCAAAAGGTACTATTACACCTCCATTTGGAGTAACACCTAAAGAATATGTATCACCTATATGATGATTCTTATTTAACTTCTTATTATAGATATTTGTACCTAGTATTTGATATACAGTTTCTATATTTAATACTTTATAATCATCATTTAGTATTATATTTCTACATACTTTTCTTAATATTCTTTCTAGTTCCCTAACACCTGGTTCTTTAGTATAATTATGCACAATAAAAGTAAGTACTTCATCGTTAATCTTAACCTTAGGAATATTATATTCCTCAGAAATATTAGGTAATATATATTTCTTAGCTATATTTACTTTTTCAGCTTCAGTATAAGAATTTATTTCAATTATTTCTAATCTATCTTTTAAAGTATCTGGAATATCTTTAATATCATTTGCAGTAAGTACAAATAATATCTTAGATAAATCAAATGGTTCTTCTATATAATTATCAACAAATTCCTTATTTAATGTAGCATCTAATATATCCAATAATATAGCTGATGGATCTCCATGATAATCCTTAACTATTTTATCAACTTCATCAAATAAAATAACAGGATTAGCAGTTCCACATTTAGTTAAACCTTGCATTATTTTACCAGGTGATGCACCTAAATATGTTCTTCTATGACCAATTAATTCTGATGAATCAGATAATCCACCTAAACCAATCTTAATAAACTCTCTATTTAATACTTGAGCAAGTCCTATAGCAAAAGTAGTTTTACCTGTTCCTGGAGGGCCAACTAAACATAATATAGGAGAATTTAAATCTTTAGTATTCTTTTTAACAGCAATAAATTCTAGTATTCTTGTTTTAACTTCTTCATATCCGAAATGACATTTATCTAAATTCTTTTTAACTTTCTTCAAATCCATTTCATCTTTAGAATATTTATTCCATGGTAAAGATAAAACAGTATCTAGATAAGATCTAATTACATTACTATCTGGATTATTTTCAGAAGTATAAGAATATCTTCTTACTTCATTCAATAATTTATTTCTTGTCTTTTCACTTAAATCTAATGATTCTATTTGTTCACTTATTAAAGCTACTTCACTTTGTTTATCAATACTAATACCTAACTCTTGATTTAGTTTAGATATCTTTTGTCTTAAGATATAATCTCTTTCTTGTTTAGAAAGATTTTCTCTTATTTCATCATCAACTTTATTTTCAATATTAATTACTTCTAGTTCAATATTAATATCTTTAATTAAGTTATTAGCTCTAGTAATATAATCAAATTCATTCATGTATTCTCTTTTCTTACTATTATCTATTGGTAAGAAATTAGCAATAACATCTGTTAACATATCTAAATCTGTTATATTAGCTATAGTATTGGTAACAGCATTAGATACATCAGGATTAGATTCCATATATTCTGATATAAGATTCTTTAAAGATCTAACCATAGCTTTTTCTTCATCAGTAATCTTACCTTGAATATATAATCTTTTAACAGTACAATCTAATATATTATCAGTATTTCTATACTCTTTTACTTCAACTCTATTTAAACCGTATACAACTACTCTATAATTACCATTAGGTAGTTCTATTTTAGTTTTAATTTTACCTATAACACCATATTTAGGTAATGAAGATATATCTTCTGTTTCATCTGTAGATGATGATGAACATATAATTAAAAGCTTATTATTATAATATCTTTCAGCTGCATCAATAATTTCTTTTGATTCATCTGTAGATAAGTCTAAACGTACTTCTTGATAAGGAAGTAAAACTAGTTTTTGTAATAATAATACTCTTAGATTTTCAAGCATAGTTATACCTCCTTATTTATAAAACATTGTTTTCTATTATATGTTTAAATAGAACTTTTGTAAACAAAAAAGTGATGGTTTTCATCACTTTTTATAATTACATATATTTTTAAACTTACAGTTCTCACATAATGGGTTCTTGGATTTACAATAATACCTTCCAAATAGCAATATTTGATGATGTAATCTGCCTAATTTATCTTCAAATTTCTTGTTTAATCTTTCTTCTACTTTAAGCGGATTATCGTCCTTTTTAGCAAATCCTAACCTTTTTGATACTCTTTCTACATGAGTATCTACTGCAATTACATTTTCATTGAAAAGATTAGCAAGAATTACATTACAAACTTTTCTACCTACTCCTGGTAATGATTCTAAATATGCTCTATCATTTGGAACAATACCATCTTTTTCTTTAATTAATCTATTAGCTATTTCTTTAATATAAATAGACTTTCTATTCATATTACCACATGGTCTAATTATATTAGTAATATCTTCTATAGATGCATTAGATAAACCTTCTAAATTATATTTATTAAATAACACTTTTGTTACTTGATTAACTCTTTCATCTGTACATTGAGCAGATAATACAGTTGCTATTAATAATTCATAATCTTTTGAATAATTAAGTGAACACTTAGGATCAGGTATATATTCATCAAATATTCTAATTATTTCATCATTCTTCATCTGTATCTTTTAACCAATCATATTCAAATAAATCTATTCTTTTATTATCAGTAGTTTGCTGTTTCTTAACTATATCTTTAGCAGTCTTCACACCTTTTTCATTCCATGCTTCAAGTATTCTTGTAATATATCTAAAACTCTTAGCATTAGATAATACTGCTTCCTTCAATGCTTCATGTATTAAAGATTCATCATATTTATCTAACCAACTATTAACAACTTCAAACTCCATTGGTGATAAAGTTCTGCCAAATTCATTTTCTATCTCTTCAAATATATTATTTTTAATCTCTTTCTTAATATCTTTTTGAATATCATTTGTAACATATTTTAATATATTATCAGTTGATATTATTTGTTCCATGATACCTTCTTTATTTTTAATATCTTTAGATTCAATTAAGTTTAATTCTAATAATTTATCATATGATGCAATAGCTTCATCTTCTGATAAATATATATTATGTTTAATGTTATCTAAATCAAATGTAGGTACCTCCTGATTAGTAAAATATATAAGTAATAATAAATCATTTAAATCTAATGATAATTCATGAGCTACTTCAATTAAATAATTCTTAATTAAATAATCTTTTTTCTTTAAAGCTTTATAAATTACATTATTCATGATTATCATCTCCAATTATCTTTTATATATTTTATTAATACCTCTTTATTGTTATCTAATTCTAGACTTAATATCTTATTTTCAAGATCAGTATATATATCTTTAATAATACTACCAGGTTCAACTCCTAATACATCTAAGATATCATCACTTGTAAGATCTATATCCTTAACAGAATAGATAGGCATATTCTTATATACATCACTTATATATGCATGATCAATATTTAATATATCTGATGCTAAATTAGCTGCATATATACCATATTTATATAAGATTGTATTATCTATTATACCATACTCAACTATATTTCTAATATCATTTATTGTATTAATTTCATTTTTAGTGAATGGATATTTATCGGCTATTATTTGAGACCAAATAACTATACTATTATCTGAATCTTTTATATCATCAGGAATAGTTATTTCTAATACTTCTTCTAATCCTAATTCTTTAATAGTATTTAATCCTATTAATCTATTATGATCATTTATTATATAATCTAATTCTTCTTTTCTTCTTGTATAACTAAGAGTACTTAATAAATTCTTATTTTGTTTAATAAATGTAATAATAGATTCTTCTATATCAAATCCTAATATAGATT
>CAMODU010000005.1 GCA_946611605.1 uncultured bacterium | reverse complement strand
AGGACTCGAACCTGTGACCCCCTGCTTGTAAGGCAGGTGCTCTAACCAACTGAGCTAATCGCCCGACTGATAATAAAAAATTAAAATGGTGCCCGAGGCCGGACTTGAACCGGCACGAGGGTTGAATCTCGCAGGATTTTAAGTCCTGTGCGTCTACCAATTCCGCCACTCGGGCGACACATAAAATGTCTTAAATTAATTAAGACTACTTAAATATACCTTATTATTGTTAAAAAATCAAGTTTTTTTATAAAAAAGATTAATACTTTTGGTATTAATCTAATTATTCATTTTATATTTAGCTAATAATAATTTAGTAAGTTCTTCTATTTCATATTGATCAGTTAAACTAACTATCTCTAAACTACCATCGATTTCTTTTACTTCTTTAATAAGTAAATTCTCTGTATCAATGACATCTGAATTAGTATCTACTTGAGTTGCAAGTATTATATTTCTTGTACCATATTGAGTTTCTTCTAATACTAAATATGATACATTATCTAAATCTATTATACTTCCTTTATACATACTATCTCACCATTCCTTGACTTACTAATTCTTGACCAGTTTGTGCTAAATGATTCATAACATCATCAGCTTTAAACCATGCATAACCTAATCCATTAGATTGGTTAAATGCCCACATAACTGTACCATCTGGTTTTACTACTTCTCTTAAGAACTGTACATCCTTACCAGCAGATTGTATTAAATGAACTGGAGTTGCAGCATCTGATGATACTAAACCATACTCTAATCCAGATAAGTCTATTGTTTGACCACCTTTAACAGCATCAGCTATTTGAGTTAAATCAGGACCAGGTACATCTACTACTGGAGGAGGTGTTGTTGGTTGAGTAACTTGTTGAACTGGTTGTGTTGGTTGTGGAGCAGGTTGAGTTGCTTGTTGGACTGGTTCAGTTGGTTGTTGAGCTACTTGATCATTTGGTGCTTGGCTTGGAGTATTAGTTTGAACATTAGTTGTTGGAATTTCCTTAGGAGCTACTTTATCTTGTATAGCTTCTAATACAGTATTACCTGTTACCATTTCAAATACGTTACCAGCGATATAACCTACAGCAACACCATTTACAAATACATTAAGTGGTGATGCATGCATCTTTTCACTTATATTCTTTAATCCTGCTTTAATATTTTCAGGAATCTTATCTAATACTTGTTGTCTAATTTGAGCTACTTTTCCATCTGGATGTTTCTTTGCCCATACATTTATAACTGCACCTGTTATTTTAACAGCAGCAATACCCATTCTAATTGTTCCAACACCAGGTACGCATGATAAACCAACACCTGTTACAAATCCTCCTGCAAATATTAAAGACTTCTTTAACATTTCTTTACCTTTATTAACTTGTGGTTGTTGTTGATTTTCTTGTACAGGAGTATCAACTACTGCTGGTGCTTGGAATCCATCTACTGCATATCCTGTTTCAGGATTTGGTGCATGTTGTGGATTATCATCAACAGGACTAGCATTTGTATTTTCTTCAACAGGAGTATCAACTACTGCTGGTGGTTGGAATCCATCTACCGCTGGGGCTTGGAATCCACCTACTGCATATCCTGTTTCTTCATTTGGTGCATGTTGTGGATTATCATCAACAATACCTTGTTCTGCATTTCCTGTTTGTTGTTCTTTTTCTTCAACTTTAGAATTTAAGAACATTGTTGGATATTTTTCTTTAATTGTATTTAATTGATTCCTTAAATCAGCAAATTGTTCTTTTTCCCAATCATCTAGTTGATATTCAATTGCATGTTCATTTTCATGTTCTATTCCTGGATATGGTTCTTTATTAATAATCTTACCCATAGCAGAACGAATATCATTTATTTGTGTCCAAATATCAGAATATTTATTTGGTACGACAACATTTTCATTCTTTATATCATTAGACATTGATCTTAATGCTTCAAATCTTTCTTTCTTTGCATCATCTAATATATATTCAGATAATGATTCTTTTTCTATACCAGGATATGGTTCTTTTCCAAGTATAGTACCCATTTCATTCATAGCATCTATATAATCTAATAATAATTCATCTTCTGATTTACCAGATGATTTCTTTATATTATTAAATAATGGATCATTATGAGGATCATAATCAGGATCATAATCATCTATATTAGGATTATAATATTCTCCATTAGCATTTTTAGAATATCCTGAATTACTATAATTTATTAATACTTCATCAACTTCAGATACTTCATTAGTTTCTTCTTTTGATAATTCAGCTAATCTTTCCTTAAAGTCACCTACAGTAAGTTCTACATTATTAATTGTAAGACATACATCTTCATCTTTAAGATAAGAATAATTATTAATTACTTGTTCTACATGTTCTTTATCATATTGATTTAATAAATCTATCTTAGCTTGATTATTATCTTGAACAGGTTCTACTTGAACTATTTCAGGTTCTGGTACATCTTGTTCAATAAGTGGAGCTTTTTCTTCAGGTTCAGCTTCTGGAACTGCATTATTGTATACAGTTACAGATTGTTCAGCAAGAACAGGATCTACTCCATATATTTGTGCATTATTAACCAATTCTGGTTGTTTATCATATGCAGCTAATAGGAAGTTTAAATCAGATTTTAATTCATCACTTGCATTTCTTAAATATGATGGATTAATACTAATAGCTTCAAGCATGAAATCTCTATCATTATTATTCTTAGTAACTACTTCATTAGCTTGTGCAGCTATACTATCGTATTCATTTGCAGCAGTTTCATTAGAGAATCTTCTATCTTCTTTTTCTTTTAATTGTTCATTATATTGCTTTAATAAATCTAAATCATTCATTTCAAAACCTCCTATTGTTGTGGTAGCTCAGCAGGATCAATTCCTACTTCACTCATAGATTGTAGTAATCCTTCTTGTATTTTAGGAAATAATCTATTCACTTCGTTTTCATCTATCAATCTTTCTAAAGTATTATCAGGTTTTATATTTAATAAATAAAAATCTTCAGTATTATTTTGTTCATCTTCAGTTAATACATTAACAAAAAGATATTTAAGCATATTATCTTCTATAGTAGTTAATATAATAACCTTCTTTCCTTCAAATGTAATAATATCTCCAACGTTATACATATAAACACTTCCTTTAGGTATACTCTTCTACTATCTATTTTACTAGAAAACAGGTCAACTATGTACGATTATAAAAAAAATTTACAAATATGAACGTAAATAAAAAACTAGCATTTCTGCTAGTATTTTACTAAATGGTGGCTCCAACGGGAATTGAACCAGTGACACAAGGATTTTCAGTCCTCTGCTCTACCGACTGAGCTATGGAGCCATAAATAAAAAAAATGGCGGTCCGTACGAGATTCGAACTCGTGATCTCCTGCGTGACAGGCAGGCGTCATAGGCCTCTAGACTAACGGACCACAAATGGTTGCGGGAGAAGGATTTGAACCGACGACCTCCGGGTTATGAGCCCGGCGAGCTACCAGACTGCTCTATCCCGCGATAAATAACAAAATTAAATGGCGCAGAAAGAGGGATTCGAACCCCCGCGCGAGTTGCCCCGCCTCCTGGTTTTCAAGACCAGTCCCTTCAACCGGACTTGGGTATTTCTGCAACCGGTGTTCTTAAAGAACATATTGATTATAACATAACATTTTTTATTTAGTCAACATTTAAATTAAGAAAATAAAAAAGGGTTATTTCCCTTTTTCATCTAATTCTTTCAATTTTTCTTCAATCCATATTGGTAAGTGTTCTTTAAGTGGAGTAAAACCACGAACAGTTTCTTTAATCTTACGTGGCATATCAGCACGATAATTTAAACCCTTAACAGATAAAATACACTTTTTATTCTTATCGTCTATTGACTTTATTTCAGCATATACATTTTCATCTATTTTAGCAAATTTATTAACATCACTAACAAATTTTTCAGTTATCTCGGATATATGTATTAATCCAGTATAACCATTTTCAAGTTTTACAAATATACCGTAACTTTGAATACCAGTTACTACACCTTTGACAACACTTCCGACTGAAAAGTCTTCCATAATTGCACCTCGATATGTATTATATCAAATTAACTTTACTTTGTATATATTTTTAATTATAATCTTAATTGGTGAACACGTATGGAAGAAACTATAGAAAAGATTAAAGATGTTTTAGATTCTATGAGACCATTTCTTCAAGCAGATGGTGGAGATCTAGAATTTGTTAAATATGAAGATAACTATGTATATATAAAACTTACAGGTGCATGTGTAGGATGTGAATTTATAGATTATACTCTTGAAGATAATTTATATGAAGCGATTAAAGAAGTAGTACCTGAATGTAAGGGAGTATTAAATTTAGACATATAAAAACATCACATAAGTGATGTTTTATTATGCAACTTTTTCTAATGTCTTAGCACCTGAATCACCAGGTAATCCCATAGATTGAACATTATCTTGTCCATCAGGCATTACTACAGGTCCAGCATCTAAGAATGCTGGTTGTGAATCTGTTGGAGCTTCTACAGATGGTGTTTCAACAGTTGGAACTGTAATAGATGTTAAATCTATATTTGGAACATCACTTGTAGTAGGAGCTACTGATTGTTCAGTAGGTGTAGCAATAGGTGCTTCACTTACTGGTTGTATTTCATTAGTTATTGGTTGAATTAATTCGTTTTGAACTGGTTCAGTAGGTTGTACTACTGGAGCAGCAGCTACTGGTTGTTCAATAGTAGTTGGCATTTCAACTTGTGGTGCACTTTCAACTGGAGCAATAGTAGGTTGTACTATTTCTTGTTGAACTGGTGCCTCTTGTACAGGTTGTACTATTTCAGATTGAACTGGTTCAACTGGTTGAATTAATTGTTGTTCTGCTACAGGTTGTTCAATTACTTGAGGAGTAGCTTCTGCTACTGGAGTAACTGGTTGAACCACTTGAGTAACAGTTTCAACTGGTTGTGCTACTTGTTGTTCAACAACTGGTGTTGGTTGAACTACTTGAGTAACAGGTTGAACTACTGGTTGTACTACTGGAGTAGGAGCAACAGGTGCTGCTACTGGAGTAACTGGTTCAGTAGGTTGAACTACTGGTTGTTCAATTACAGCTGGAGCAGGTTCTTCAACAGCTACTGGTGCTGGTTGAATTTGAACACCTGGAGCCATAGTATCAACTGGCATAGTTGGAGCTCCACTTGGTATAAATGCTTCTTCTTGTAAAACATTTTCTTCAGCAACTGGTTCTTGGTTAACAACTGGTAAGTTATTAATATCTATTGCTGATTCTTCTACTTTATTTTCAACAACTGGTGTTGTATTAATCTCACTTAAATGCAAAATATCATCTACTTTCTTCATGTCTGCGCCTACATAGTTTAAGAAAACTTTTAAGGCCTCTACAACTTTAGTCTTATCTGTTGTATTTACTTGTACTTGTTGTACTGTTTGTACTTGTACTGGTTGTTGTTGTACTAATGCAGTTGGTGCTGCCTCTTGTGCTTCTTGAGGAACAGGAGTTTGCATAGCAAATGCATTTGGTATAACTGGTTCATCTTTGACAGGTACATCTTGATCTTGAGTAACTGACTTATCAAAGAATGCAACATTACCAGTAGGTAATACAGTATTTTCTTTAGGTTCATGAGCTAATTGATTACTTAATAGATTAGCCATTAAATCATCATTTAATGCAATTTTCTTAGGTGTTCCTACAATATATTGTGTAGGTTGTAATGCTGTTAATTGAACTTTATCAGGAACATCAGCACTTTGAACACCTAAATCTGACATTATACTCTTTAATATAACCCATTCATCTTGAGTTATTGGTACAAATTCAGTATTCTTATCACCTGTTTCAGATACATATACCTTATTTAATTCTTTACCATTTTGTAATGATTTCTCATTTAATGTATAAATAAGATATTTCTTACCTGTAGGTATATAAGTGAATCTACATAAACCATTAGCTTGTAAAATATTACCATTAGATAATACACTTATAGCTACATTGTTCATTATTTGTCATCTTCCTTCTCTAATAAGAAATATTTACAATCATATGCACAATCTTTTTCTATGTAATTATCAAGATTAGCTATATCATTAATCTTATTAACATTCTTATTATCTGACTTATTAAATCCTTTTAATCTTAGTTTAGAATAAGCCCAATCACCAAATACATAGTCAAAGTCATAGAAGTAATCAGTTAACAAACCTTCTACTACTTCTTGATCATATCCATCTCTATGTTCTTTAATAATTTTATAATTCTTACCATTTATTTCTACATGTTTATCCATTTTTACCCCCATATTGCACTTAATGCAATAATACCTACCATTACTTCAGTAGCAATGACACTTAACATAATTAATATATCTAATAAAGCTGATCCAGAAGTTAAAACTAATTTATGTTTTATCTTCTTATCATTCTTATTATATTCTTCTTTATTTTCTTCTTTAATTATAATTGTATTTACTTCACCTATTTCTGAATCACTTAATTCAGCAATAGTCTTAATATCATATCCATATTTAAAATATATCTTAGGATCTAATAAATCAGGATTAATAGCTCTTAATCTAATTTGAGTATTAGTAATCTCATTCTTTTGATTAGCCCATTCTCTAACAATTAAACCTTGATCAGATCCAACTAATTGTTTAAGTTCTTTTAATTCTCCATTTGTAGGGTTGAATATTTTATCAAATTCTTTTAATTCATCAGGTGTGAATTGTTTTCTTAGATTTCTCTTAGTAATCATATTCATTAGAATATGTTCTATTTCATTTATTAATCCAGTAGCTTTCTTTTCGGATTTATATGATTTCATGAATGCATAGTATTCATTCATATATTTAATAAAATCTTCCATGTCAGATTCTTTTAAACCATACATTAATAAATTACATTTAAAAGCAATCTCATTATCTATCTTATATGGTAATAATATAGTTTTTTCGCCATATATTATTATAAGAGTTTTAATAACATGGGCTTCAAATGTATACATTCTACTAACTGTTTGCCCTTTTTGTTGTTGTAGATAGCCTCTTACACCATATTCTATAGCTGGATTAATGAAATATTTTTCAGTAAAAATCTCTTGCATGCCATCTCACCCTACTATGTATTAATAATATCATAAATGAAGCAAAAATAAAAGGATTAGAATGGTAATAAGTCTAATCCTAGTAAATTATCTAATATAACTACTGCACCTATTATTAAAACAATAAATACAATGAATATTATTATTCTTAATACAGTTGAAGATTTATCTTTTTCATTAATATCATTAAAATCTTCATATGAAGATAAATCTATATCTAATTTTGATAATGTTTCTTCTATATGTTCTTTCTTAGGTGTATCTTTTTTATCATTAGTATCAATAGTTCTTTGATCTCTTAATACTTTATTATTAATAGTATCTTGTACCTCTTGTACACCACCTATAACTATATCAGGAGTAGTATCTTCTATTTCTTTAGTAGTATCTACTTCAGTAGTGTCTTCTTTTTCTTCCTCTTCTTTAGGTATTTCTATTTCAGGTACTTCCATAGTATTATTTATTTCATCTTTAACGTCTTCTAATTCCTTAGTTATATCTATAGTATCTAAGTTAATAGATGTATCATCATCTATTTTAAAGTTTTCAGCTGTATCTTCATCATCTTCAGCCATTAAATCAGATAACAAATCTAAATCATTAGTAGTATCTTTTGTTTTATTCTTTAATTCTATTTGAGTAATAGTATCAATTAAATGTTTTAAGTTTTCTTCTTGAGCTTTTCTCTTTTCTCTTGCTTGTTCTACATTGGATAGTTTATTAAGTTCACTATCTAAGTTATTTAAGATTTCATATTGAGCTTCTCTAACTTTCTTTAATCTTTCTTTAGAGTAATCAATATTTTTACCTTGTTTAGCTTTTTCTAATATAGCATTTATATCATATTCTTTAGTATCTTGTATTGTATCTATTTCTTGAGTATTACCTATTTCAGGTATATCAAATGATGATCTTCTAGCAACACTATCACCATATTTTTCTTCAATGAAATTATATACTTTGTTAATATCTACTGTTTTAACATTATCTTTAATAACACTCATATTATTATCAACATCATGTCTTTTGATGTCTGATGATTTAATCTTATCGTACAACTCTTTATTTCTTTGTGTACGAGTAGATGAAGTATTATCAGCAGAATTAATTGTATTATACTTATCCATTCTAGATTGCATAAAACATCACCTTATCATATATAATGATTTTAACATATTATTGATTATTTTTATATACTACTTTATAATTTTTATTGAAAGGAAGATATTAAATGGAAAAAGTAAAAGTAGATTCAGATAGATGTATTAGATGTGGAGCTTGCGTAGCTATAGCTCAAGAAAACTTTGATTATGGTGAAGATGGTGAATCTGTAGTAATCAATGAAGAAGTAAATGATGATGTAAGAAAAGCTGTTGATATGTGTCCAGTTAGTGCTATATCAATTGAAGAAGTAGAAGAAACAGAAGAAGAAAAAGAAGCTGCATAAGCTTCTTTTTTTATTCTTCATAATCTTCTATAAAATGATCTCCTTTATGACCTTCATCATCCGGTTCATTTCTTAATAAATCTTCATAATCTCTTTGTCTTAAAGCTTCATATAATACTAAAGCAGCACAGTTAGAAAGATTTAATGATCTTACCTTATCAGTCATAGGAATTCTTGCACATCTATCTAATTTATCATGTAGTATTTTTCTTGGGATACCAGTAGATTCTTTTCCAAATACTAAATAAATATCTTCATTATTATTTGATGCATCATCATATTTAAAATCAGAATGTGGATGATGACCATATCTAGTAAAGTAATAAAATGATCCTTTATTAGTTTTTAAAAATTCATCCCAGTTCTTATATATTTGATATACACAGTTATCTATATAATTAACTCCACTTCTTTTAATAGTACTTTCATCCATCTTAAATCCTAATGGTTCTATTAAATGAAGTTTAGTATGTGTTGCTACACATGTTCTCATAATATTACCAGTATTGCCAGGTATTTCTGGTTCATATAATACAATATTTAACATATTATCACCTATTTCATTTTTTGATATTTCCAATAGTTAGAATTATCTAATACTATTGCTCTAATTGGATTCTTAAATATAGATTTATCTTCCATAGCTTTATAGAAATCTTTTTTAATAGCAACATTCTTTTTCAATCCTACTAAAGTAAAAATAATATCATCATTTATAATACTATCAAATCTAACATCTCTTAATTCAGATAAATCATCATGTTTAAGTTCCATCTTTATATATTGCTTAATAAATTCTATTAATATATCATTTAATCCTTCTTCAAATATAAGGATTTTTTCTTTAAAATCATCATATGTATCACATACTCTAGTTGTTTTACCTTTTATCTTTTTCTTAGATTTATTATATCCAGGAGTATAGTATAAGTAATATGTAGGAGTTTCAAGATCAACTATATAATCTATATATGTTTTTTCTCCACATTTAGGACATTTAGCAGCAAATATATCACGATTAATTATATCTGTTACTTGAGTTTCATCTAATTTAGTATAAACTTTAACTCTTATCTTTTTTCCACATTTAGGGCATTTAACTTCTTCTTTTTTATAAGACATATCAATACTCCTTTCGCCATTAAATTATATCATATTTAATTTATTTATTATATAATAATCACATGAGGTGTTAATATGAAGAAATATGTAATAATAATCTTATGTTTATTAATATTAACAGGATGTGAGTTTAACAGTAATAAAACATATGAATTAGTTGAAGGAGTTACTATTAAAACTAAAGATGTTGAAGTATTTTCTAATACTAAACTAGGAGACATTATTGAAGAAACCAATATGGAAGATCTTAAATTAGATAAAGTATTAGATACTGAAACTATAGGAGATAATAGAATTAATATTGATTATAAATATGAAGGCAAAGAGTATAAATATACTTTAACATATCATGTTATAGATACTGTTAAACCTATATATTTATCTGCTGCTCAAAACATAACTTTATTAGTAAATGATGATACTAATCCATGTGATAATATCAATATTGCAGATAATTATAGTAGAATACCTACATGTGAAATAATAGGTGATTATACTACTGAAAAAACTGGAACATATAAAGTTAAATATCAAATAAAAGATGAATCAAATAATATAAATGAAAGAGACTTAACTATAAATGTAGTTAAAGAATTACCTGATACACCTAAATCTACACCAAGTGTATCTGAAATGATACCATTTGAATCAGTTATAAATAAATATAAAAAAGATAATACTGAATTTGGTATAGATGTATCTAGATGGCAAGGAGATATTGATTTTAATAAAGTAAAAGATGCTGGTGCTTCATTTGTAATGATGAGAATTGGTGTATCAAATAAACCAGAAGAAGAATTATCTATGGATTCTAAATATAAACAAAATATTGAAAGAGCTAAAGCTGCTGGATTAAAAGTAGGAGTATATTTATATACTACTGCTATTAATGAAGATATGGCTAAGACAGCTGCAGAGTTTGTAGTTAATTCATTAGATGGTGTTGAACTAGATTATCCTATAGTATTTGACTGGGAGAATTGGTCTAAGTTTAGAACTTATCAAATAAGTATTCATGATTTAAATAATGTATTCTTAAAGTTTGATGAAGAATTAAAGAAACATAATTTATCAGCTATGTTATATGGATCTAAATATTATCTTAATACTATGTGGGAAGATAGAGTAAAAGATAATTATAAAGTATGGTTAGCACATTATACTAATAATATGACTGATTATGAAGGTAAATATATGATGTGGCAAATGTGTTCAGACGGTAGAATAAATGGTATTGATGGAGATGTTGATATCGATATTCAATTCAACTAAAAAAGACTAGTAACTAGTCTTTTTATTATGCTATTGATTTATAAATTCACTATACCATCTATTGATATATTCAGTTCTAGCAACTACATTATTAAGATATTCTTTATATTCTTGTTCATTTAAGTTTTGTTCTTTTTCTAGCTTAAATTCAACAAACTTCTTTTCTTCAAATAATTCTCTTAAGAATGATTGTAATAAATCTATCTTATAATCAGTTATTTCTCTATTTAATTTATATCTTTGTAGACTATCATCTATTTTATATCTATCAAATTCATTAGAAAGGTCATAGTATTTAGATATATCAATATTATTAACATGATATGATTTAGCTTTATCTATTAAACTAAGTATATCTTTTTCACATATATCTTTTTCTTGATTAACTTCTTCATATACAGCTTGATCCATTATATACTTTTACCTCCTTTTGAATTATTTAATACATTATCATATTCTTGTTTTTCTTCTTCAGTTAACAATCCTTTTTCTAATGCATCATTTAACAATCTATTTAATTCTCTTATATTCTTATCTATTGATATTTGTAATGCAGCAATACTTCTAGCATCAATAGTATTATTTAATGCTCTAGATTCAGATTTTATATTCATCATGAACATATCTGCTTCATTTAATAATCTATCTTTATCATGATTAGTATTATTTAAACCATATCTAGATATATTAGATTTAATAATATCTTTATCTATTTCATCTATTTCATGATGTAATCCTTGAATACCCATATCATAAGAGTTTTTCTTTATTACTCTTAATCCTGCTATAGTCTTTCTTCTATTATCAGGATTATCTTCTAATGTACGATTATAATCTACATTATTATGTGTATATTCATCTTTAATATCTTTTAAATCTTGACCTACAATATATCTAATATCATCATTATCTTCAATAAATTTTATTTCTTGAGATACTTTATCATATATTTCTAACATCTTAGTATATAGTTCCTTTAAGAAATTATCTTCTGGGAATTTAGTCTTGATAGTTTCTATTACTTTAGTAAAATATCCATCATATTGAGATAATGTATCTAAGTTATTAGATTTATTCATACCATCAATTATTAATAGCATCATTTCATGTAATTCTTTTCTTTCTTCTTCTATAGTTCTAGGTCTCATAGACTCATGTAAGCTATTTTCTTCATCAGGAGATAAGAAAATATATTCATTTGTAACACTTAATTGATGTTCTTCATTATATTCAATACCTATTGGTTCTACACTTATAGGTTTAGAATTAACTGAATTATAAGTATATTCAGATACTTTCTTGAATTCATTAGATAAATAATCATTTATAGGAATAATATCTAATCTATCTTTAACATCAAAGTTATCTAACATCTTATCGGGTAATTCTAATAATAAATCAACAAATGATTTACCATTTATCTTTTTATTAGCTAATTCATCATAGTTAGGATATATTTCTCTTAATCCTCTTATAGCTGCCATGATAACTTCTATTTTATCTTTTCTCATTGTTGGAGTATATTCTTGATCTAACAACTTCTTATAATACTCTTTTAATGATATACTTTTATCGGCAAATAATAATAAATTATCATCATTTAATCTATCTTTTAATTTTTTTAATTCTTCTTCTATATTTAAATATTCTTCCTTACCAGGTCCTGTTTTAATATTACCTTTATAAGGAATAGATTTAATAAACTTATCTATATAATCTTTCTTTGTGAAATTAGGATCTAAAGAATTAAGTGGTAATGATGCTCTTTCATATGCATAAGTAAATAAAGGTTCTCCTGTTTCTTTATTATATAAAGACTCATCTATTTTAACTGCTGTGTCTTCTACAGTCCATCCATCTTTAACAATAGAATCTGCTCTACTTTCAAGGAAATCCTTTATTTGAATACCTGAAATAGTTCCATATAATACATTAGTTGTAAGAAATTTTTCTGCTTGAATAACTATTTCTTTCTTATCCATAGAACTCTCCCCAATTCTATAATCATTATAGCATAGAAAAACACTTTATTAAAAGTGTTAGTCTATTATTTCTTTAATTATATTATCATCAAATTCGAAATTTGAGTATTCTTCATAATTGCCATCTCTAAATACTATAAATTTACCTGTAAGTAAGTCTTCAGTAAATGGTATATTAGCATTTATTGAGTCTTCTTCAGATGCTGTATCAAATGATATTAATACCTTAGATAATAGGTTATTATCGTTCTTGAAGAATTTATTATCAGTATCATTTGTACTTAATACAAATAAGATATTAAGATTATCTATATTACCTATAATCTTAGACAATAAGCTATCAACATCTTCTCCTTTTAATAAGGATTTATTATCATCTATAGCAACTAATAATTTAGGTATTTTATGATCAAATCTTTCATTAAATTCTTCTATAGAATTAATATCATTATCTAATAGTATTTTTCTTCTTCTACTAATTTCTTCTATAATCTTAAATAATACTTCTTGAGCCTTATCTAAATCATCTATAGCAGTTAATAATGAATAATTAGTATCCTTATAATAATTAAGCTCAACACCTGCTGTATCAATTAGAATTAATCTTAATTCTTCACTTGTATATTTAGATATCATTTGTAATATTATTTGATCTAATAATACACTTTTACCAGATCCAGTTTCACCTGTTATAACAAACGAATTATATCTATTAATATCTAAATCTAATAAATCCCCTACTTTAGTTCCTAAAGCTATTTTATTCTTATCTAAATTCTTTTTTAATACTTCTCTAAATTGCATAAATCCTCCTACTTGCATGAGATGCTGTATGTTGCTTGATATTTATTAGTATTACCTACTCCAATTGTTATAGTTGGATTATTAGATAAACTTAATTGTTCTTTAGTTATACTTAAACCATATGAATCATTTGATTTATCAACTATATCATTACCTTTATAAAGAGTAAAACTAGATACTCTACTATTATTTGATTGATTACATACATATAATTTATAACTACTATCATCTATAACAGTATAATTATATATAAATGAATACTCTCCTGGTTTAGGAGTATTATCAGGCGCTTGATATTGATAATTAACTCCTTGTTGCTTTGGAGGTGTTGTTTCAATTGTTCTAGTAACCATTGATGTAGTTATTTCTTGTGTATTAGTTTGAGCAATTGGATTAATAGTTGTAGTAGTTACAGTAGTTATATTATAATCTTTAGCTGCTAACTTTCTTTTATCCTTACTTGTAACAAACTTATATACTAATAATCCTATTATAAGAACTAATAATATAAATGTAACTATTGTAATAATTTTATCTTTCTTCTTTCTATCCATATTATCACCTAGAAATCATAGTTATTTAAAGTAATTAATAGTTTATTAATCTCTTCATCTCTTTTATTTAATATTAGATTAATAGAATAGAATTTATTACCATTTATATCTTCCATTTCAGTTACTTCTGCACGATCATCATCTATTTCTATAATACCTTCTCCTGCAATATATTTAACTAAATCTACTTCTCCTTTTTCTTCTAATCCTTCAGTAGAAATAAAGATAGTTGCGGTATCAATACCATGATTAGACCATACTTCTAATCTATATGGTCTAGAATCTCTTAATTCACCCTCATAGTATCCTATATTACAGATATCACTGTTAGATGAAAAATCAATATTATCTCTTTCAATTCTTGGATAATCCATATTATTACTTCCTTTTCATTAATTCTATATATGTATTTTTAACATCTTCTACTTGTAAATCATTTAGAATAGAATAAGCCATATTAATATCTATTTTATTAAATAATTCATCATCTTCTAACATATCATATATTAGTTGATATTTATTCTTATCTAATTCAATTAATTCTAAACATTTATCTCTTAATTGTTCGATTGTCATCTATATCAAATCCTTTATTAATCTTATCATCCATATATGATATTTCTTTATTATTAATTAATTCATCTATTTCTTCTTTAGTATATCTTTTAATAGTACTTTCTTCATTAGGATCTACTAAGAAATAAGTATTAGTATCATCTAATAAAGTAATGATAATAACTGGTCTAGATGAATAATCATAATTCTTTCTACATACATTTATAGTAATATTATCTTCCTCATTTATAACACTTGAGAATACTTTTAATATATAGTTTATTGAATCTAATCCTTTTAAATCTTTTCTACTAATAAGTTTTAATAAAGTATATATTTTATCTCTTCTAGATATATTACTATCTTGATTGTATTTATTCTTATATTCTTTTATTGATTCTTCTAATTTTTTCTTTCTTTCCATCATATTCTTATAATTAGAATAAATAGAATAAACTGTTTCTTCAAACTTCTTATTAGTCATCTTATTGCTATTATTAGATCTTATACCATTTATAATTTCACCTATTTTAACCATGGACATATCATTTTTAATAGTATTATCAGACACAACTACTTCTGCTAAATATTCACCAGATTTAAACTCTAATGATGATTCAGGATAATTATAATTCATCATACTATTTAAATGTGTAGAGTATTTAATACCTAATTGTTTTAGAATCTTAGCATATATTAATATAAATTGATAAGATATTACTTTATTATTATTCATATCAATATGAGATATCTCACGTAATTTATATGAAGTATCTAATGATTCATCGTGATTACCTACTAAATTATCACCATCATATGATAATAAATCACATAATCTTATATAAACATATATAGCTTGTTCTAATTTATCATATGTAATATCCATATCATTTAATACTTTATCAATAAATTCTGGATCTAAATCTATATCATCTAATATGGTATTACCTTCTTCATCTATATCGTCAGATTTATTTAATTTATTAATAGATTCAAAATCTATTACTTTATATGATACTAATTCATCATATCTATCATATACTTTATCTTCAAATACATATTTATGGAATATATCTTCTTTTTCTATAAAGTTTCTTAACATATAAGCTACTACTTCTCTTGTATATATAGGAGAGTTAGTATCATTTAAGAACTTCTTATATTCTTTATTACTACATAGTAAAATATTAAGTAAATATCTAACAGGTAACTCATATTGTTTACCATCTATAAAACATCTATATGTATCATCTTCATAGTAATTCATACATACGTTTTCATTTGTATGACTTAATACTATTACTAATCTTATCTTCTCTAACTCAGATAATTTATTATTAGGATCTTTTAATAATGATTGATAAGCAGTTATTAATTCTATCTTACTAACATTAAGAACATCTACTTGTTTACCTTCTTTATATAATTGAATACTAACTGCAATTGTATCATCATTATTAAGTAATGATAATAAATACATATACATACCTTGTTGTTGTATTAAATCATATAAAAGATTAGTAGATATACTATACTCTTCTCCTCTTTTATTAACATTCATTTTGTTACAGTTTTTATAAAGATTAAATGTTCTTTCATCTTTCATTAATAATGAATTTCTAACAAATAAGCGAATATCTGGATTTTCTTCTAATAATTCATCTCTCATATAAAAAACATCTTTATCAAGATACTTCTCATAATCAGTATATTTGAGTTCCATATATTCACCTACTTTCCTATTATTAATTATAACATTTAATATATTAAATGTACTTATATATTTACTTTTTCTTGCATAAGTTTACTAAATATGTTAGTATAAACAACAACCAAAGGGGTATGATTGATATGTCAAATAATGAAAGAGGCAATATTGGTTTAAATATTGATTGTAATATGTTAGTTGCATATGTAGTAAGTAATTATCCTTGTTCTAAGAAAAAAGCATTACAAATAATAAAAAAATCTATTAATGAAGCTAAAAAAGAACAAGCACCTACATATAATTCATTCTTAAACTTATCTAATAGTTTAGAAGGATTTGCTAAAGCAGCTAGTATGTAATAAGATATTAATTGAATATCTTATTTTTTTATGGTAATATATTTATGTCCTGATATACAGGGGATTAGTTCAACGGTAGAATAGGAGTCTCCAAAACTTTAGACGTGGGTTCGATTCCTACATCCCCTGCCATTTAGAATATTAAAACACTAACTTAATTGTTAGTGTTTTTTTAATTCAAATCTATCTTATCCATAATGATTGATTCGTCATTGTCACCTATTTTTTCAATAATAACATTATCAATATAACATTCAAAACTATCTTTTAGATTATTAATCTTATTTAATTGTTCATCATTACAATTATATGTTTGACCAATAGTAATATGAGGAACATATTCTCTATCACTTAAATGATTATTAAAATATTGTTTATATAAATCATCATGTAATTTAATAATTTCTTCTTTACCTTCTACACAGTCTAAAAATATATAATTGTCATCAGAATATGATACACCTGAAAATTTAACATAAAACTTATCTATATTTGAAAAATAATTTCTAACATTATTTATTAATTCTTCATCACTCATATCATCATTAAATGGAAATACTATTGTTATATGTGGTTGAATAACACCATATAATTGATCACAATCTTTACGAATTTTTTCAATAACATCCATATTAGTGAAATTTGGAAATAATAATATATCTCTAAAACCTTTCATAAAATCACTTCCTAGAAACATTATATCATATGTTTTCTAATCATTATTAATCATCTATAATAAGTTTTAAACCCTTATAATTTTCGTGTCAGTTAGAAATCAAAGTAGCCTAGCTACTTTTTTTCATGGTATAATATTAATAGAGGTGCTGATTAATGAATAAAGATGTAGTAATCGAAACCGAAAGATTAATTTTAAGGCAATATAAACTTGAAGATGCTGATGATATTGTTGAAGGCTTAAATAATATTAATGTAACAAAATGGTTGCAAGGAGCACCTTATCCATATACAAAAGAAGATGCATTACATTTTATAAACAAATCATTAGATAATAAGTTATATAATTTTGCTATTGTTTTAAAAAGTGAAAATAAAGTTATTGGAGGGACTCAATTAACAAATATAGATTTACATAACGGAACCGCTGGTGGTGGAATTTGGATTAGTGAAAAATATTGGGGACAAGGTTATGGAACTGAAGCTTTTGGAGCTCGAATTAAATATGCTTTTGAAGTTTTAGGTTTAAGAAGATTAGAAAATGGATATTTTAAAGATAATGAAAAATCCCATAAAATGCAATTAAGATTTGGCTATAAAGATGAAGGTATCAGAAGACAACGATTTGTATCTAGAGGATCTGGAAAAGTTGAAGATGAATATATTACTGGATTATTAAAAGATGAATGGATTAAATAGTTTGAAACTCCTATGATTATCGTGCCATTTGTAATTAAAAAGTAGCATAGCTACTTTTTTAATAAATAATATTTAATAAAAGAATTAATTATTAAATAAATAAACAATAAAAAAAGACACATAAGTGTCTTTTTATTACTTACAAGTATATCCAGATGTTTCTAAGAAAGATTTTGCGTCATCAAATTTTTTGTCTTTAATTTCATCGAATATTTCATCGTAGAATGATTTAGATACGTCATCTAATTCAGCTACAGTAAATGTTACAGATTTAGTTACTAAAGTTCCAGAGTAAGAAATAGAACCAGTCATACCTTTATTCTTAAGTGCTTCATTAACTTCTTTAGAATCAGATTCATATTCTGATTTAGCTTCTTTTTCACTATCATACTTATCTGTTGTAGTATATGTTGCTTTCTTAATAGCATCATTTTCATAAGATAAAGATATCTTAGCAGTATCAGAATCCATTTTTGCTTCACAAGTTAATTTAACTTCTGGAGCAGCAGTAGTTGTAGTTTCTCCTCCATTATTATTGTTTTCTTTCTTTTCACATCCTGTAACAGCAAATGCAGCAGCTAACGCCATAACGCAAACTAATAATTTTCTTTTCATATAATCTCCTCCTTAAAAATTATTACCCTTATAGTAAACTATAAATATTTAAAAGTAAATATTAAATTTTTATAGTATAATTAATATGAGGTAGATAATATGAAAGAATATTTTAAAAACATGAAAGATAGAAAATTTATTATATCTATAATACTAATGTTAGTAACTCAACAATTTACATATGCATTTCTTAAATTATTTCAATCTAATTTTCATGTATTTGATCATATTATAGATATGAAGATACCCTTTATACCACAGTTCATAATTATATATAATCTATTTTATCCTGTAGTATTTTTCTTCTTTTATAATATGTTTAATAAAGATAAAGACACATATTACAAAGGAATAATAGCTGGTATATTAGGATTTATAATTGCAGATATAATATTCTTAATATATCCAACAATTATGATAAGACCTGATATAACTAATTTAAATATAGATCCAATTAATAAATTAATATTATATATCACATATAAAGTAGATACACCTGCTATTAATTGTTTCCCATCTATGCACTGTGTATTTTGCTTTCAAACATTATATTCTGTATTAAAATGTAAGGGATATAATCATAAAGGTTTATCTAGTATATTATTAATACTTATAATTGCATCTACTCTATTTGTTAAACAACATTACTTTATAGATGTAGTTGCTGCATTAATAATAGTTATAATTTGTAATATAATATCAGAAATAATTTATAAATTATATAAAAAGGAAAAGTAGGTTATTATTAACCTACTTTTATATCTCCTGTAGTTACTTTAATATGTAATGATAACTCTGACATTCTATCAGCTTTATTATTAACTCTTACATCACCTGTTTTAGATTCAGTTTCTACATATACTTCATTCAATGTATTAATTTTTACATCACCAGTTGTAGTTTGAATATTACCACTTTCTTTTAAGTCAGCAGTTTCTATTCTTATATCTCCTGTTGTAGTCTTTAAATCTAATGAATAATTAATATTACCTACTCTTATATCACCTGTAGTACATACAGCTTGAATTGTATTAATAGTATTAATTCTAATATCTCCTGTTGTAGTCTTAATATCAGCTACATCTATTTTATCTATTTCAGTATCACCTGTAGTAACATCAATTTTGAACTTAGCTTTTTCATATGATTCAGAATTAATATCACCTGTTCTATTAACTATATCAATCTTATTTTCAAATTCACTTGGAACATATAATATTATTCTTGGTTGTTTACCAAATAGAAAATGATTATTTTCTTCTAATTCAACTTTTAAATCATTACTTGATAAATCAATTGAATGACTCTTTTCATTATCAGAATATATTTCTACAGTAAATTTATTATCAGTAGCATGTTTAATATAAACATCCGCTGTATTAGATTTAACATATATGTCTTCTACTTTATCATATGATTTAGATTCAATTAATGTAGTTGATTCTCTATTAAATATATTATACCAATTATTATTTAATGAAATCTTACCTATTGAGAATAGGAATGCAAATGTTCCAATTCCAATAGCAATTAAACTTAATATTATTATTAATACAATTGTAAGTGCTTTATTCATCGTTACCTTCCTCTCTTATTTCTTCTTCAGAAGAATTTAATGTGAATAATAATCTTATTATTTGATCAACTATTCCAACTATAATCCAAATGATCCATGTAATATACCATGCACCTGTAGCAAAAGACCATAGTAGATAAACAATTAAACCTAAAGTATCAACTATACCTGTTACTTGTTTAATTAAAGTCTTCTTCTTAGTAGAAGGAGCTTCTTTAGATTCTTTCTTATAATATATTCCATTATAAATAAGTAGTCCTGTAGCCATAGCTATAAGAGTAAAGAATATTGATACTCCTATAATAGGTTGATCAAATTGTGCAGCACATAAAATAATTGCTACTAATGATAATATATATAGCATTACCGCTATAGCAATATTTCTGGCGAAGTTAGATTTAACGTCTTTAGCATTTGCTTCAACGATATCCTTATTACCAGTTAATAGTTCATCTGTAGTAATACCAAAGTAATTACATAGTGGAACTATTTTATCAAAGTCAGGCATAGACTGATTTGTCTCCCACTTTGAAATAGTTTGTCTAGATACATCTAGCTCATTTGCGAGATCCTCTTGTGATAAGTTTCTCTCTCTTCTTAGTTTTAACAATCTGTCTCCGATTGTCATACTAATCACCTCTTTCTGACTTATATTTTACTAGTTTACCCGGTTGCGCTCTATATAGTTGACTTGGAAATTTAGCAACTACCGGTTGCAATTCACTCGTTTTTATGTAATTTTATTATAACATATATAAAATAACATGTATTTTTATATTTTTTCTATTGTTTGATTATTATATATTATTTTATAATAATAAATGGAAATGAGGGATATAATGAAAAACATTATTGTAGGTCAATCAGGAGGACCAACATCTGTTATTAATTCATCAATAGCAGGAGTATACAGACGAGCTAAAGAATTAGGATACGATCATGTATATGGAATGGTAAATGGTATTGAAGGATTCTTGACTGAAAACATTATTGATTTAGACGAATATCTATCAAATGATGAAAACTATGAATTACTTAAAAGAACACCATCTGCATTCTTAGGATCATGTAGATTTAAACTTCCAAAGTTTGAAGATGATCCAGATACATATAAGAAGATATTTGAAATATTAGAAAAATATGAAATTGAATCATTATTATATACAGGTGGAAATGATTCAATGGATACAGTTAAGATGTTATCTGACTATGCTAAAGAAAATAATAAAACTCAAACATTCTTTGGTGTACCTAAAACAATTGATAATGATCTACCAATAACTGATCATTGTCCTGGATATGGTTCATGTGCTAAATATATAGCTACATCTTTAAAAGAAATAATAAGAGATAATGAATCATTTAATAAATCTAGATTAACTGTATGTATTGTTGAAATCATGGGAAGACATGCTGGATGGTTAACTGCAGCTGCTGCACTTGCAAAAGATGATAATTGCAATGGTGTAGATGCTATCTATTTACCAGAATCAACATTTGATTTAGATGAATTCTTAAAGTTAATTAATGATTTAAAAGATAAAAAGAATAGTATTGTTATAGCTGTATCTGAAGGTATTCAAACGGAAGATGGTAAATTCGTATGTGAATTAGGAGCAGATGATAGAGCTGTTGATGCATTCGGACATAAGCAATTATCTGGATGTGCATCTACTTTATGTAATATAGTTGCTAAGGAAACAGGATTAAAAACAAGAGCTATTGAATTCTCAACATTACAAAGAGCTGCATCTCATATAGCTTCATTAAGAGATATTGAAGAAGCTGAAGCTGTAGGTGCTCGTGCTGTTGAAGAAGTTAATAAAGGTAATACAGGTATGATGGTTACATTAAAAAGAGAATCAAATGATCCATATAAATGTGTAACTGATGTATTTGATATTCACGATATAGCTAATGTAGAAAAGAAAATACCTGCTGAATGGATAGATGAAGAAAATCATCAAATGAAAGATGAATTTATTCAATATGCTAGACCATTAATAATTGGTGAATTATTACCAATATTTAAAGATGGCGTTCCAACACACTTAGTTAGAAAATAAAAGAATGTAATTACTTACATTCTTTTTTTATTCTATAAATACCAACAGATATAAATGTTATACCAGCAATTATATATCCAATAATACTTAATCCAGTTGCAGGTACTTCTACTATTTGTTTAATAGTATCAACTATAGTTTTATTATCTTCAGTATTTCTAACAACTAGTTCTTTCTTTGATTCTTCATTATCATTTACTACAGGTGTATCCTCATTA
Organism: uncultured bacterium; assembly: GCA_946611605.1. GTDB lineage: Bacteria > Bacillota_I > Bacilli_A > RF39 > UBA660 > UBA6985. The sequence goes on along the minus strand of CAMODU010000005.1, from coordinate 24,108 downwards.
TTAGATGATGGTACTTCACTTGCAGGTCTCATATTAATCTTATCTGATAGTTCTATAAATATAGGTGATTCAGTTACTTCTATTTCAGTAAATCCATGTTCAGGATCTAATTCTATATCAGTAGTAATACCTAAATCATATCCTTTTTTCATAACTGTCATTTTACCCTTACTATAACCAGTTACTAGTGGATAACTATGTAGTTTTGAACCATCTTCAGTAGGAGACCAAATAGCAAGTATTATCTTATCTCCTTTTTTATATCTATATATATAAATATCATCTTCTTCTTTTTCTACTCCATCAAAAGTATATCCTTTTAATACATTCTTAACTGTATTAACACCATACCAAGATGATTTCTTAACAGTTCCTTCTGATACTTTAGTTGCAAGACCAGATGTTGAATATTGAGTAGTATCACTTGAAGGTCCATCATTTAAAGCATCATATACAGTCATTCTATCTAAACCAATTCTATCACCAATTAAATATGTTCTAACAATCCAATCTCTTTGAGTATCTTCAGAAGGTGCAGCATGTTTAGTTGAACCTAGATTAGTATCCCATCCAAATTCAGTAATCCATATTTCTTTTCCTGGAGCATTATTATTTCTCCAATTAATTATTTTATTTGCATCACTTACAAATGAAGAATTCTCAGGAGAATGTGTTCCAGCATATTGATGATAATTAATTACATCTAAAGGTAATTGTTTATCTGTTCTATTAGTATTAGCCCAAGCTTGCATTTCAGTTAACCATTTAACCATAGTTGAACCACCAGCCATACCTCCCATGACTAACTTAGAATTCTTATCTGCTTGTTTAACACCATATACATCTCCAAGTCTTCCTTCATGACCATCATAATCAGCTGATAACATAGCAGCTAATTCAGTTGAATTAAATTGAGCATCAGGACCTTGCCATGTCTTATCTGGTTCATTCCAATCTTCATAATAAGTAATATAACCTAAGCCTGATTTATAAGATGCATTAGGATCTAAATTTAATTTAGATTTATCTACAACTGTGTGTCCATATCTAGCAGCATAATTAAATAAATAATTAGCATGTATTTTATAAGACATAGGATCAGTTGTTGAATCACCTTTCATTACTGGCTTTTCATTTCTATTTCTATTGAATACAGCTTGTTCACCCATTTGAATACAAGGTAATATAGTAATACCATGTTCATGTAAGTCTTTATAGTATCCATCGAAATCCCAATAATTGAATCTATCAAAGTACATTTGTTTATTTGGTGTGATAGTCCATCCAAAATTGTGATACTCTCTTACTACTCCACCAGCATATAAAATATTTCTAGGTACATCAACATGCCCATTCATACCTATTTTTTGATCAAATGTTAATGCACTTACTTTCATACAAGTAGTAGTTAATAAAATACCTAAGATTAATAATAATTTAATATAAATGCTTTTCATAACCATAAACTCCCATCTATTAGGTGTATATACTAACACTTTTATATTGTATATGCAAATATAAAGTATGTTAAAAACATCTTATTTTTGATACAATTGAATTGGGTGATATTATGGTTAAATGTCCTAATTGTGGTGGCGAATTAAAATTCAGTCCAAAAGACCAAGAAGTAGTATGTCCTATGTGCTCTTCTAAGTTTAATCCAAAGGAATTAAATGCAACAGTTAAACATGCAAATGAAAGACCTACAGCTGACTTATCAGGAACATCTTATACATGTTCTCAATGTGGTGCAACATTAATGTCATTTGATGAAACAGCTGTTACATTCTGTAACTTCTGTGATTCTCAAGCATTAATTGAATCTAAAATGAGCATGAATAGACCTGATTACATAATTCCTTTTAAAAAGACTAAAGAAGAATGTATAGCTGAATATAAAAGAATACTTAATAAGAATATATTTACTCCTAAATATATGAAAACAGAAATGGTATTTAATAAATTTAGAGGTATATTTATGCCATATGGTATTTATAATGTTGGATTTCATGGTAATTCTTCTAATAAAGGTTCTAAATATTCACATAGATCAGGAGATTATAGAATATATGATGATTATTCTATAAATGCTCATGTAGATGCTAGTTATGAAGGTATATCTTATGATTTAGCTTCTAACTTCTATGATGAATATTCAAGTGCAATACCATTCAATTATAATGAAAAAGAGGACTTTAACTATAACTATTTAATCGGATATTATGCTGATACATGTGATGTAGATGACTCTATCTATGATGATAACGCATGTGCAGTTGGTTCTAGTGATTCAACTAACCAATTAAATAAATATAATGAGTTTGCTAAATATGGATGTTATTCTCCATCTGTTAAGATGAGTGTAACTGATAAAAAAAGAGCAATGTATCCTGTATACTTTGTATCTATTAAAGATAAAACAGGTAAAAGAATACATTACTGTGTTATAAATGGTCAAACAGGAAAAATAGCAATAGACTTACCAATAGACTTTGTTAAGTATATGATAGGTTCTCTATTAGTTGCTATTCCTATATTTGCTTTATTATATTTTGGACCAGTTATAACAAATGTTGCATCAAGTGTAATAACACTTATCGCTTCATTTATAGCATTAATAATATCTTGGTCTCAAATGAGTAAAATAAAGAAAAGAGAAACTCATGCTGAAGATGAAGGTTTTAATAATATAAATAAAGAAGAAAAGAAAAAGACTAATTCTACTTTTAAAGAAAGATTAAAGAATAATTATAAATTATGGTTAGCAATAATTATATCTGGTTTAGTATTATTACTACAACCAGTAAGTGATTTATATTACTATGGTGCTACTGTAGTATCACTAGTACTAATAATATTATCATTTAGAAATATAATTAAAGAATATAATTTGTTGGTATCTAGACCATTACCTCAATTAAATAAAAGAGGAGGTGATTTAAGTGAATAGATATATTAAATTATTTATTCTTATAATCATCTCAGTATTCTCTATTAATGTATTTGCTTATACTGATACAGCAATAGTTGATTTTGATGGAACACATAAAATAATAATTGATGATGAAGCAGATTTATTTAATACTCAAGAAGAATATGCTATTAAAACTGTTGCTAGAACTACATCTAAATATGGAAATGTAGTTATACTTACAGCTAGTAGTAATACTTATGATACTACTGAAGATTTAGCAAATGAATATTATTATAATGAAATAGGTGATGATGAAGGATTCATATATGTAATTGATATGGATAATAAGAAAATATATTTCTCATCATTCTATTCAGAAAATATAGACAGTCAAATAGCTAAGGCAATCATTGAAAAAGCCTCTCCTATAGTAACTAAAAAGGATTATTATAGAAGTACTGAAATTGTATTAAGAGAGATTAATAAACTATATGAAGTTAATACATCTGATAATACTGGTAAACTAATAGAAACTATTAATAACCACGAAGTAGTTATAGATGATGCTGCAGGTTTATTAACTGAAGAAGAAAGAAGAAAACTATTTGATGAAATAAAAGATTTAACTCAATATGGTAATATTATATTCCATACAGTTAATTCCCATACATATTCAAGCACAGGTAGTTATGCACAAGCATACTACAACAATAAATATGGAAGCGAATCAGGAACTGTATTTATTATTGATATGAAGTTAAGAAAAGTATGGATATTCTCAAATGGAGCAAACTATAAATATATTACAACTGGTAAAGCAAATTCTATAACTGATAATATTTATAGATACGCTTCAAGAGAAGAATATTATGAATGTGCTGTTGAGACATTTAAGCAAATAAGAACTGTTTTATCTGGTGGTAAAATAGCTGAACCAATGAGACATACATCTAATGTATTCTTAGCTATCACAGCCGCATTATTAATAAACTTTATATATGTTACTTCTATTTCTAGAATGAATAAAGCAAGTAATAAAGAAATGGTTAATAATGGTAAAGTTGATTTTACTGTAACAGATATTGTTGGAACTAAAACAGGAACACACTCTGTATATGATCCACCATCTAGTTCATCTGGAGGTGGAGGTTCTTCCGGCGGAGGCGGCGGAGGAGGAGGCGGAGGTGGCGGAGGCCACTCGTTCTAATCCAAATAAAAAAGACTATTTACTAGTCTTTTTATTTTTTACCATAAATACACATATTAATAATCCTATAATATATATTAATAATGTAGCCATTAATATATAGTTATAATTACTATTAGTATTCTTTAATATTAATTCACTCATATTATTACCTGTTATACCTGCAACAGCCCATGCACTTAATGCAAGACCATGTATTTTACTAATCTTCTCCATACCATATCTTTCACTTAATAATGCAGGTAATGTTGAAAATCCTCCACCATAACCAGCATTAATAATAACTAATAGAAGAATAACTATTATACCTACTCCACTATTAATTGAGTTAGATAGTACACTTATTAGAGTAACTATAATTGAAGTAGTAAATATAATCTTATATATAGTATTTCTTTCTTTTAACTTATCAGATATAGTTGAATAACCTATTCTTCCTAATGCATTAAAGGCAGCAGTAATACTAGGTATTAAACTTATCATCATAGTTAGTATTTCTTGATTAGCAAATGTAATCTTAAGTATTTGTTTTTCATATGTTATTAAAGCTAATCCACAATGAATATTAATAAAGAACATTAACCATATACCTAAGAACTCTTTATTCTTAAACATATCAATAGCTTTAAACTTATCTTTCTTATCATCTAATTCTTTCCATCCATCTGGTTTCTTTAATAATAGATGACCTATAAACATAAGTACAAAATAAATAGCTCCTAAGATATAAAACATTTGATATATACCTACATTATTTTGTATTAATTCCATTATAGGAGTTGCTATAGCTTTAGCTAATCCAAATCCCATAATAGATATTCCTGTAGCTAAACCTTTATTATCTTTAAACCATAACATTAAAGTTTTAACAGGAGTTAAATAACCTATACCTAAACCAATACCCATAATCATACCATAACAAATATATATACCTATTAAAGCAACAATACCTTTAGTAAACTGAATAAATAATCCAGTTCCTAACATACCTAAAGTAAAACATATACATGAAATGAGTGATGATTTATGTATATCCTTTTCTACTAACCTACCTGCAAAGGCTGCTGACATTCCAAGAAAGAATATCGCTAACGAGAATGCCCATCCTAAAGCAAATGTAGACATACCAATATACTCCCCAATTGATTCTTTGAATGTAGACCAACAATATACAGTACCAATAGAACAATGTATTAGTAATGCAGGTATTGCTGATCTAATCCATTTATTATTCATACAATTACCTCCACCTTCATCATAGCACTATAGTATTTTCCATTTTGTTGCAGGTGCAACTATTTGACATAAATTAATTTTTTATACATTTTTACGTGTTAAGTGGTATAATAAATAACTTAATGAGGGCGTGATTGGTGTGCAAGCAACAGTTGAAGATTTAAACGATTACATGATGATACATGGTAACGAAACATTAGGAAAATTTAATTATAATGATAAATTAATTAAAGCTATACAAGAAATTAATGAGATAGATAATTGTCCAGTTACTGAATTGAAAATGAGTTATATGACTAAACATAATATGAAGAAAAAAGCATTTCAATTTATAAATGATTATTATAAAGTAATGAATGTAGGATATCTTCCAGATAGTAGAGTTAAAAGAATACTTAAAAGAGCAAGAGTAAAAGATGTACATGAAGCTGTTGATATATATAATGAATCTGCAAAATATATATCTCCTTTTAAATTACCTATCTATTATAATTTAGATAAAATATTTGATGGTAGATTAATAACTCAAGTTATATATACAGAAGCACAAGATAAATCATATCTTAAAGATACAAAATTATTCTTTACCGGTGTTGAATTACCTAAATGTATAACTGATATTGCCACATCATCATATATACATGAGATTACTCATGCATTAATAGAAACATATAAAGGAAATACTAAAGAATATTATAATGCAGAAGTATTACCAATATTTAATGAATTAATGTATGCATATCTAAATAATGAAGATATGTATAAAGTATTATTACATAATAGAATTAATAGTATATATTATTATTTCTATTCTATTTCTCAATATAACGAAGGAAATACTAATATATGTGAAGGTAAAGAATATACTGAGTTTAATTATCATGCAGATATTAAATATATAATATCTACTTTAAAAGCTATTCAATTATTAGAATCATTTATTAATGATAAATATCCAACAGCATCATATGTTGTACATCAAGCTGGAAGAGTAATTGAAGGGCATAGAACAGTTGAAGAATTTTTAGAAGATGTAGGAGTTACATATGATTCATGTACTACATCAGAACATGTAGAAAAGGTGTTGACAAGATGAAAGTATTACTAGCTAGTAAAAATATAAATAAATATAAAGCATTAGATACAGCATTAGATGAATGTAATTTAATGGATTATGATATTGATACAGTAAATGCAATAACTGCTGTTAATTCTAAACCATTAAATGATGAAATACAAAGAAATGCTATAAGAAATAATAAAGAAGCAAGACTTAAAATGGGAAATAACTATGATCTATATATATCTGTTGAAAACGGATATGAATTAGATACACATGGTATCCCTTATATAGTTTCTTATTCAGTTATAGAAGATAATGATAAAAATATTTATTTTGGTAAATCATATAGTATTAGAATAACTAAAGCTATGTACACATATGTAGCTACAGGACATTCATTAAAAGATTTAGTAATAAAAGAATTAAATACAGATGATAGTATAGATTTATTATATTATTTAACAAATGGTAATTTAACAACAATGGATATGAATAAGACAGCTATAATTTCTTGTTTATCACATGTATTATTTAAAGATAAAGAAGAAGAATTAGATAGCATAATAAAAAGTAAGATATAATTATCTTACTTTTTCTTTTCTAATTGCTTTTCCTTTTCTAAATGATAATCCATCATTATTATATTCTTCGCTTATATCTAAATCATAAGCATTTTTGTTAATGATGATTTCCTCTTCATCACCTGATTTAGTTATTGATAATCTTCCACTAGTTAAATGATCAACAATTGCATAAGGACATATAGCACAAGGACTACCTTCAGGTAATACTATTTCATATATTGCTATATTATCACCTGCTACAGCATATTTTAATGCTTCACCAAATGATAATGTAGTACTAATTATATTACCTTTCGATATATCTGAAATATTATCATCAGTAGATACTGCTCTATATACTGTAGTAGTTTCAGGTATTATTAGTTTAGTAGTAACATCATCTAAAATAACTTTAATTCTTTTTATAGATTCTATAAATCCATCTATAGATGTCATATCTATATGTTTAAATACTATCTTACTAAAGAACATATTAACAGGATCATTAAGAATATTTGTATATCTATCATAATAGAATTTATAATCAGGATTATTATCTAAACTATTAATTAATAAACCTAATCTAGTTTTATATACTATTAATGCATTCTTTTCTTCTTCTGATAAATTCTCAAATTGTTCAACTAATTGATCATACATATTTATCACCTATTTAATTATATCATATTTATAAGTTATTCACTCTTCTACCACACACAATAGGTCTAAGAGTTAATTCTTTAACTTCAATATTCATTTCTTCATCTACTGTTTCAATATTCTTCCATTTATTATACATTTCATATAATTCATCAATATTTAAATAATCTTCAATTATTTTTAACATCTCTGGTTCATTTAAAATATATAAACTATCATATGTTATTATTTTCTTATCTATTAATAATTTAACTATATTAGCTAATAAAGACATCATATACGTATCTTCATTACTATGAGTTAATCTATTAATATCATAATTAATATATGTTAAGCATCTAGCTAAGTATTCACTGAATAAAGATATTTCTAACTTACCATCTTCATTCTTATCAACGTATAAGGTATCTACTAAATTCTTTGCTAATGATATACCTACTTTCTTAGACCAACACATACCAACACCAATTAGATTATCAAATCTATCAGCACATAAAGATGGTCTAGGTAAATCTACTATAGAATACTTTTTAAAATCTACTATATCGTTTATATCAATCATATCTTCTCTTAAATATTCTAATAATTGTTTAGAAGATCTTAATACATCTTCTGTTTTATGTTCAGTTGATTCTTGTTTAATATAATCACCATTCATGTAATCTATTACATGTGAAAATACAGGAGTAGATATATCATGGAATAAGGCTGCTAATGTTTGAGTTTTATCATATGTTAATCTCCATGTTATTAAAGCAACATTTAAACTATGATTAAATCTAGACATATAGAATTTAAAGTCATATATATGTTTAGATGCATAATCCATTCCACATAAAACAGATATATCTTTTAATCTTTTTAATATATCTAATTCTAAGTATTTATTTAAGAATTCAGGAATAGTACATATATATCTTTGATATTCTAAATAATCTTCCATATAAATTCCCCCATATAAATGAATATTATACATAAAAAACAAGTATATTTCTATACTTATTTTGATAAATCCCAATCAATTGGTTTAATATTATTCTTAATTAAAAACTCATTAGTTTTACTAAATGGTTTAGAACCAAAGAAACCAGTTCTTGCACTAAAAGGAGATGGATGAGGAGATTCAATAACTAAATGTTTAGGATTAGTTATATATTGTTTCTTTCCTCTTGCAAAATTACCCCATAGAATAAATACAAGTGGTTCTTCTCTAGCATTTAACTTCTTAATAACATAGTCAGTGAATTTATCCCATCCTAATTTAGAATGAGAATTAGGTGTATCTTTAACAACAGTTAAAGTAGCATTAAGAAGTAATACTCCTTCTTTAGTCCATTTAGTTAAATCACCAGAATTAACTGGCTTAATACCTAAATCATCTTCTAATTCTTTATATATATTCTTTAAAGATGGAGGTAACTTAATACCATTAGGAACTGAGAAAGATAGTCCCATAGCTTCACCTTCACCATGATATGGATCCTGTCCAACTATAACTACTTTAACATCTTTATAAGATGTATTCTTTAAAGCAGCAAATATATCTTCTTTAGGAGGATATATAGTTTTAGAAGAATACTCATGATTAATTATATCCATAAATTTATGAAATCCAGGTGAATTCCATATTATAGATAATTCGTTGTCCCAATCATTTCCTATCATCTTGCCTTAGTTTCTCCTTTATTGATTTCATTATAATAGTCTTGTTCAAATTCAGATAACATAACTAATGATTCATTTGGATTAAGTGATGTTCTACCTTGAGATTTATATCTATCTAATCCATTATTATCTAATTCTAATTCTATATTCTTTTGTCTAGATACTTCTGTTGCATAAGCAATAGCATCTTGTTCTCTTACACCATATAAGATATCTATAGGTTTACCACTTACTTCATCAACAGTAGATGAACCTATCATAATAATATGTTCTTTAGCAGCTAATTTAGGATGTCTCATATCACCTAAACCTCTATACTCTCTTTTTAACATATCTATTTCATCAGCAGTTAAACTCATATCTTTATAAATATCTGGTGATAGATTATTCTTAGGCATAATAATTCTAATAGCAAATGTTTTACTATTCTCTGGATGTGCATAAGATATACTAGCATGTTCAGGTCCACCATAGTCATATGCTTCTCTAATTCTTGCTTCTCTTTCTACACATGATAATGTATATTCTACATAAAAATCTTCAGCAGGCATTTCTTCCCATGCTTTAGAATAATTAGTTTTACTCTTTTCTACTCTATCTTGATAATATGTATTATGATGCCAATAAGTATAATTACTTGGAACATAAATTTTATCTAGACTTCTTAAATAACTGATAGCATCATTAACGTTTTCAATCATATCATCACCTACCAATATTATATCACATTAAAAGAAGAGTTATTTAACTCTTCTTAATACTTTAGCCTTACCTTCAAATAAGTATTCTTTATCATTAGCATCTTTTAAATCATCATATGACGGTTTCCAATACTTATATGCTTTTTTATACATATCATTAGGATCATCCATTATCCAAGGTAATAATTTACTAGTAGACGCAAATAGTTTTCCACTTACATCCATTTCATATACAGGATAGCCTTCTGAATGTATAATATTACACCAGTAGTCTAATGATTTTTCATCTGCTAACCACATACAAGTATATCTAGATGGAAATTCAGGATAATACATACTTCTTACTTCTTCTAACATTAATTCTCTAATATCTTTCATAGTATCAAAAGATCTACCATATATATGAGAACATAAAACAGCTTTATCTAATTCAGTCATTTCATCTATTGTATCTAATGTTATTATCTTTTTATCTGGTCCATAAGAGTATAAACCACCACTTATTTTATATCTTAATAGTTTTCCATATTTATCATTACTATTTAAATATTTGTTTCTCATGTCATTTTCTTCTTTGCCTACTTCAATGATATTTCCCACTGTATATAATTCATCAAATTTATTTGGTTTATGTATATGATATAGTTTCATATTTATCCCTCTTTTTCAGTTATATATATTATCATATATGATATATATAATCAAAATAAAAGACTTACTTATGGTAAGTCTCATTATTTAATATTTTAAATGATCTATATATTTGTTCTAGTAATAAACATCTAAATACACCATGTGGATAAGTATTCTTTCCAAATGATAATCTATAATTAGATTTCTCTAATACTCTTTCATCTATACCATCAGATCCACCTATAATAAATGTAATAGATGGATAATTAATAAATGTTTTATCTATTAGATTAGATAGTTCAACAGAAGATAAATTATTACCATTTATTTCCATGGTAATAATATAATCTTTATTACTTAAATGTTTAAGTATTAAATCTCCTTCTTCTTTTATATTACTATCTTTTATTTCTATATCATTAATCTTATGATATTTAGTTAATCTAGTAAGATAATCATTACTCATATCTATTAAGTATTTATCTTTTAATTTACCTACACATATTATATTTATCATAGATTAATCTCCAATCTATCTCTTTGTTTAGCACATACTATATCAGGTAATTTAATACCTTCATTTTTTAATGTACTAGTAACAGTATCTAATGCTATCTCAGGTGTATTATTTTCTTTAGATAAGTGAGCTAATACTATTTTCTTAGTATTATTACCTATTATCTTAGTTAAATAATAAGCAGCTTGTTCATTAGATAAGTGTCCTTCATCTGATATTACTCTTTGTTTTAACCAATTAGGATACTTACCATGCATTAACATTTCTGTATTATGATTACTTTCAAATATATAAGCATCTTTATTAGTAATCTTAGATAAATTCTTTTGATTTATATACCCTGTATCAGTTACATATACTAAACTCTTACCCTTATAGTTTATAATATATCCTCTAGATCCTTTAGCATCATGAGATGTATTAAAAGTAACTACTTCTATATCTTCATCTATATTAAATATACCATCTTCAAATGATAGATTATCATAGTTCTTTAAATATACAGCTTCCTTTAATGCATCAGGAGTAATATAAATAATTGGATTATTATGTTTAATAAAAGTATCTAATGCACCAACATGATCTTTATGAGCATGTGTTATTAGTATATGTGTTATATCTTTAGGTAATAAATTATAAGAAGAAAGGGATTCACTTAAATACTTGTAGTTCATCCCTATATCTATCAAAATCTTCTTATCATTTATTTGTAATAAAGTTATATTTCCTTCTGATCCAGATGCAAATATAGTTATTAACATCTGAACACACTCTTACATGGGTCTACTACAACTGATCCTTGTTGATATGGTGGTGCATTTAACCATATACCTAAGTGTAAGTGAATACCAGTTGAGAATCCTGTTGAACCCATTTCACCAATCTTTTCAGTTCTAGAAACATGTTGTCCTTTATGAACACCAATCTTAGCTAAGTGCATGTATTGAGAATATAAAGTATCATCATGTTTAATAACAATATAATTACCTTCATTTCCACCATAACCAGTAGAATATACTTCACCATCAGCTATTGCATATATTGGTGATCTATAACCAGTACCAGATATATCGATACCTTTATGGAATGTACCCCAACGATATTCAAATCTTGAAGTAATGATAAATGGTGAATTAGTAGGCCAACTATAATCACCTGTACTAAATGATTGAGAGTTATAACTAATATATGAACCAATCTTCTTAGTACCACGTGATACTATTTCAGTTATAGGCTCTTTAACAACCTCTGATTGATTAATCTTTAATGATTTAATATCACCATTAACATATTTAACATCTTGAGTAACCTTAGATATACCTTTAACACCTGGTGTAGTTACTTGTCTATAATCAACATACTTAGTATCATCATTAACATAGTCAGTAGAAAAAGGAACTTCTACATTACTTACTACTGTCTTTCTATATGTTACTGATACTAATGGATTAATTAATCCAACGTTTAATTCTTCTCCTGGAGTTAATAATGAATTACCACTAGGATACTTAGGATTAACTATTAATAATTCTGCAATATTTAATTTATGATCATCAGCAATCTTATAAAGGTCTTCGCCTTCTTTAACTTTATATAATTCTTGATTATCTAACGTACCATATAATAAATACTTAGTTAATTCATTCTTATCAGTAAATATCTTTTCAGTTGTAGATATTAAAGATTCTTTAATAGTAATTGTTTCATCAAAGTAAACTGAATTAATAATTTCACCTATATCTGTTATCTCAGATTGAGTTCCATTTTCATAATCTTTTAATTCATCTTTACCTATAAATGTTTCAGCTATTTCATATAATGAATCTTTAATTAAAGAACTATCTAATAAATATATTTTTAAAGGTTCCTTTGGTTTTGCTCCTTCTTCAAGGTTTTCATTACTATAAGTTATAGTAACAGTATAACCTTGAATAGCAAAAGGTTCAGAATCTTTAATCTCATTATATATTTCTTCCGTATTATTTAATTTATCACTATAAGTATATACTTTTTCAATAACTAGTCCTGTAGGAGGATAAACTTTATCAACATTAAAAGTATCCTTAATATTACTTTGTTCCTTATCTATAAGGTTTAGTAATTTTTGTTCTGATTCAATTAACCCTATCTTCTTCCCATTTAAGTATACTTGATATACTTCATATGGATCTCCTAATGTCTTTCTATCTAATGCTACAAAGAATAATAAGGCACCTACAAATATTGTTATAAAAAATCCAAATATTTTACCTTTCATTCAATACACTTCCTATTAGTCTTGATTATGATTATCAGGATTTTGAACAGAAGTTCTAAATTCTGATATATTCTTCTCAAATTGTAATAAAATTGTACCATTTGCCCCTGCTCTATGTTTAGCAACTATTAATTCAACAAGTGATATAGGATTTTCTCTTTCTCCTTCTTTTCTATGATAATAATCATCTCTATATAAGAAAGAAACTATATCAGCATCTTGTTCAATAGAACCTGACTCTCTTAAGTCTGATAACATAGGTCTCTTATCTTCTCTTCCTTCAACAGAACGAGATAATTGCGCTAATGCTATAACTGGAACACCTAATTCCATAGCCATAGTTTTTAAATTACGTGATATATCTGATACTTCTTGTTGTCTATTAGTACCATAATTACCACCACCACTTAATAATTGTAAGTAGTCGATTATTATTAATCCTAGATTACCCTTTTCAGCTAATCTTCTACATTTAGCTCTTAGTTCACCTATAGTAATACCTGGAGTGTCTTCAATATAAATTGGGGCTTCACTTAATTCAGACATAGCTTCATTAACTCTTTTCCAATCATCATTGTTTAATTTACCAGTTCTTAATTTATTACCATCTACAGCACCTTGAGCTGCTATCATTCTCATCATTAATTGTTCTGCTGACATTTCTAAGTTGAATACAGCTACATTCTTTTTAGATTCTAATGCTGCATTAACAGCAATATTTAATGCAAATGCAGTTTTACCCATACCAGGACGAGCAGCAATTATTATTAATTCATTTTCATGTAATCCTGATGTTAATCTATCAAAATCAATAAAACCAGTTGGAATACCAGTTATATCTTTTCCATTCTTAGACATTTCTTCTAATTGTCTCTTAGCAGACTTAACAACCATATCAGCAGTTTTAAATTCTCCTGCTTTTCTTTGTTTTGCTACTTGGAATATTTCTTTTTCTGCTCCATCAATTAATTCAGCTTGGCTATTCTTTTCATCAATAGCATTCTTTTGAATCCTATTACATGTTTCTATTAATTTTCTTCTTACATATTTATCTTTAACAATATCTATATAAGTATCTACATTAGCAGAACTTAATACTGAATCTATTACTTCAGATAAATATTCAACACCACCTACTGAATTAATAGGTGTAGTTTTTTCTATTTCATTCTTAAGAATAGTAGAATCTATATTATCATTTCTGTTTCTTATTTCTTTCATTGCTGAGAATATTACTTGATTCTTTTTATCATAGAACATTTCTTCTGTTAAATCATCACATATTTTATCTAATGCATTTTGTGATAAATAAGCACATCCTAAGACATTCATTTCAGCTTCTAGATTTTTTGGATCTTGATTATTCATGATAATACCTCCTATTCTACATTTATATTTATTTTAGCTATTACTTTCTTATGTAATTCTATATCTACTATATGAGTACCAAGTGATTCAATTTGATGATCACATGATATCTTTCTTTTATCTATATCATATCCTTTATTCTTTAATTCATCAGATATTTGTTTAGTTGATATAGAACCAAACATTCTTCCATCTTTTCCTTTTTTAACTTCAAACTTAATATTAAGCTTTTCTAATTTATTTTTAAGAAGGGTCATTTCTTCAATTAACTTCTCTTCAGCTTTTTCTCTTTTATCTATATCTCTTTCTAATTTATTTTTATTTTGTTCATTATAAGGAACAGCTAAACCTTGAGCTATTAAGAAATTATTTGCATATCCATCAGATACATTTATAATGTCATCTTTCTTACCTTGCTTCTTAACATCTTTAAGTAAGATTACTTTCATATTTAACCCTCCTTTGTCTCCTTTATATTATATCAAATATTCATACTCATTAAAATAAAAAAGATACTATAAAGTATCTTTAATTATTTAACTTCAGGTATTAATGCCATGAATCTAGCTCTCTTAATTTGGTTAGCTATATGTCTTTGATGTCTAGAGCAAGCTCCAGTCATTCTTCTAGGCATAATTTTACCTTTTTCATTTATATATTTAGTGATTACATTAACATCTTTGTAATCAACGTCTTTACCAGCACACATTTGGCAAACTTTCTTTTTCTTTCTAAAAAATTCAGCCATTTCTATATTTCCTTTCTAGAATGGTAAATCATCATCAGATAAAACTGTTTCTTCACCCATATTAGCATATGGATCTTCAGATAAATCAGCAGTTTCAACTGGTGCTTCATTACTTACTTCATAATTTGTATTTGTATCTCCTTTTGATCCTAAGAAGATAATTCTATCAGCTACTACATCAGTAGTATATCTCTTAGTACCATCTTGAGCATCGTATGATCCAGTTTGGATTCTACCAGTAACACCAATTTGAGATCCTTTATGTTGATATTTGCATAAATTCTCTGCTTGATTTCTCCATGCTACACATCTAATAAAATCAGTATGAGGTTCTCCGTCAGCTGATGGTCTTCCATCTACTGCAATAGTAAATGAGCATGTAGATAATCCAGATGATGTAGTTCTTAATTCTGGATCTTGAGTTAATCTTCCAATTAAACTTACATTATTCATATCTCTTACTCCTCATCTAATCTAATAATTAAATGTCTTAATACAGATTCATCGATTCTAGCTTTACGATCTAGTTCAGCAACAGTTTCAGCATTAGCTTCAAAGTCAACTACGAAATAGTAACCAACTGTTTCCTTTTTGATTGGATAAGCTAATTCATTATTTCCTAATTCTTTTTCATCAGATATTTTACCCTTCATTGAAGTAATAACATCCTTTAAAGATTTAGCAGTATTAGCTATAGCCTTTTCATCTGCGTTAGCTTTAACTATGAACATCATTTCGTATTTGTTCATTCATTACACCTCCTTATGGTCTATTCGGCTTATACTAAATATAAGCAAGGAGCTCTTCGCTCGTAAGTATTGTAGCAAAATTAAGGCTATTTGTAAACTAAAAAAGGAAGTAATTACTTAGTTTTACTTCCTTTTCTATAATTCTCATATTTTTTACATTTTAATACTAAGAATGAATCAGTTTCTTCATATATTTCATCTTTGTATAATCCATCTCCATCTTTAGTAGCTTTTTCTTCGTGAGTCTTTTGTATTCCATCTGTTATAAATGGATACTTATCTATAGTTTCTTTATATCTATTTAAGATCTTTTCACATTCTCTTATAGGAACTGGACAATCAAAACAAAGATGTTGATTAGCCGCAGGATCAAGACGTTCCATTTGAGTTAACGATATATCGTGTGTTAATTCTTTGAATTTATTATCTGGTATATCTGTAAATGGTATTTCATCAATTTTAACATACTTTAATATATTTTCTCCAGCTGCTATTTTATCCTTTATAGCTAATAATTCTTCATCCGTATAATGAGATAAATATTCAAATATATATTTTCTTAATACTTCTTTAAATAATGAATTAGCATATGCTAAAGCATCAGTGTCTTGATATGCTTTCATTTGATCTATAATCATTTTAGAATATCTATCTTTTCCATGTTTTCTCATATAGTTTTCTTTAAATAAAGATAATAAAGAATTATTATCATATGAGATTAAATCATCTACACTTTTAGCAGTAATAATTCTATAAGTTAAAGTATCTAATAAATCATAGTATTGATCATAGTCTTCTTTCTTTAACATAGTTATTATTTTCTTTAAGAATTCACCTGGTTTTCTATTATCAGGAATATCAATTCCTTCTAATATATCTAAACCAACATATCTATATGATTGAACAGCTTTTGCTGAATCTTGTGTAACAGATTTAATTTCTGTTCTTACTGTTTTACCATTTACCTTAATGTATTGATAATTCATGATATCGCCCCCAATTGATTGATATATTATATTTTAATACTCATATTTGTCAAATTAGTAATATGTATTACGAGTGACTGTATGAGGTATTCTCTTCATTTGTTTAATAGTCGGATTATCTGTATGAGTATAATAACGTATAGCATTAAATAATTCTCTTTTATTGTATTCATCAACCCAACAATTCTTATAGAATGTTCTATTAAAATCAGGATTATTAAAATGTATGTTATCCCATGGTTTTATATCAAATATTTCTGAATAGATAGTATCATATATTTGAAATATATTAGATCTATATATGTAGTCTTGTTGACCCATGATATAACCCTTATCTAAATCAATAACATAATAATTTCCATCATATAACATATTACGATGATGCATATCTATTAGATAAAAACCTTTTTTACTAATATCTTTAGTATCATCTAATAGTTTTCCAAGATGTTCATATATTTCATATAAAGTAGTTTTACTACTTACTCTTTTAAATGTTTTTGCATTTATATATGGATATAAATAACCTATTACTTCATCTTTGTTCATGACTAATACTTCTGGTCCTATAAATGAATCATTTTGAATGTCATGAATATCTTCTAATCTTTCTTTAATCTTTTGTTCAGAAAACAAAGAATTAATCATATATGATTTCTTAAATAATTTAAGAACCATACCATTTTTAAGTAAGAAACAATAAGCAGTTGTTCCTCTTCCAATATAAGTAGAATTACGTAATAGTTCTTTATAGTTATTTGTTTCTATTATATCCATATATAATTCACCTTATCTTCTCTTATTTCCTATTACCATATTAGGAAATTGATATGGTGAATCTATAACTATTAAATCTCCCATATCAGAATCACTAATACAATCATTAGCATAATGTAATATTGTATTAGTATTTAATTTCTTAACTTGTTCTATAGGTTTCATCTTATAAGATTTAATATCATGTACACAATCACATAAAGCTACTATAAAGTTACTATTTGATTGACATGCATGATATATAAGTGGTTTAGTAGCCTCACATGGTAATAAACCTACTACTAAATCTGTATTTGGTAAACCTACATTATTATCTATTTCTTTTTTTATAACTTCTACATTATCAGGATTATTCTTATTAACAACATTTCTATCTACAACATATACATGTTTAAATAAATCTGATAATCCTCTTCCTAATTGTGGAACTAATCCGCCACCTACATCAAGAACAGTCATATCTTTTGTATCTTGATATTTATATTTAATAATATCTATAAATGCTTTATACATATCATATTCTTCTTTTAATAGATTATATTCTTTATAGAATTGGCATATATAAGAATCTACTAAATATGAGTTATCTTTTAATCCTTCTAAATAAAACATTCTATAATCATTTCTATATATACTTGGAATATATTCACCATATGTATCAAAGTATTCGGCTAGATATCTAGATAAGTCTTCTTCAGTTACATTATTTTTTAACATTTTTCTTACCCCTAGAATATAGTTTCAATGATGAAACTACTTTATACTTTCCATCTTCTCTATCTTTTTTAATCTTTAACATTTCAGTTTGTAATTCTTCCTTGAAGTTTCTAGCAATTATTTCACCTTTTTCTTCTTCAGTTAATTCTTTATGTTCTTCTTGTTCATCTTCAACGCCAAATATTATTTTAATCATTCTAACTGCATCAGATTCATAGTTTAATAATCTATCTTCATTTATTCTAAATTTATATAAATTCATATTTTGATAGATCTTGTTATAGTTAAGAGGATATTTTATAGGATCTATCATATTTTCAATATTTCTTACATACATCAATGCTTTCATGAAAGTAGATAATTCTATTCTACTATTCCAATCTTGTAAGAATTCATCTTTATATTTTAAGAATGTATCTACTAATACATTTTTATCTTCATCAGAATAATCATAGTCTTGATATAAAGTAACTATATTAGATAATGCTCTTCTTGCATCTAACCATGCATCCCATTTAGGTATATCTGTATAATCTATTTTTTCATTTCTTGCTAAATCTAACATTTCATCTAAATTATTTAATCCAAATGTATCTATTCCTCTGTAAGAAAAATCATATATTCTATTATGTCTATCACTATTCTTAAAGAAATCTTTCTTCTTTAAGAAACAAGTATATTTATACAAATAATCACCTAATACATCAGTTGCATCTCTTGAATCATGAGTAGCATCTAAGAAGAATATTCCTTTAACACCATATTTAGGATCATTTAAATAAATACTATTTCTTGCATGTCCAGGTTCATCTTTAGTAAATCCATTTAATAATACTTCATCACATCTAATGCCTAAGCCTTGCATGATAGTTGAATATATATTTGCATATCCTGCACATACAATTGAATCACCAGTTAAAGCTCTATAAGTATCTCTAGATTCAGCAGCTAATTCATCTTTACCTTCATGAAGGTAAGATTTTTCTCTTACTAAATCATATACAAGTATAGAATATTCTAATGGAGATAAATTCAATTGTTTTAAAGAATTTATTAAATCATTTAATGATGTACCTACTTTAGCTTCTTCTAATAACATAGCAGTAGATTCACCATAAGGTCTAACATATAAACTTTTAAATCCTTCATATTTTTTCTTAATATCTTCAATATTAGTTTTTAAATCTATATAATCAGGAATTAATATACTTTTATCTTTATATTCAGGATATTTCATCAAATAATCATGTACTATATTTGCTTTTTCTTTATTACTTAATGGTTCTTCAATAGAATAATCTAAACTATCATTTTCATAATCATATTTTAATCCTGATGCTTCAAGTATAATATAAGATAAAGAATTTAATATATCATCTAACGATCTAACATTACATGTATGATCAATTAAGTTATATATAAACTGTCCTTGATCAGATATTAATCCATCAATAGTTTTTCTATCACTGATTAATTCATCAAATGATTTAGTACCATCAGTATATATAATTAATTCATAATTATTAGGAGTATATAAAGATATCTCAAAGTTGTATTTGGTGTCTTTAATATTCTTATCAATTATAATTCTAATATCATTTACCATAATATCCCCTCATTTAAGTGGATATTATAATACTTTATTGCTTTCTAAGCAAATAAAAAGAAGGTATTTTTATACCTTCTATTCTATATTAATCTGAATGTCATTATAGTATATAGTATTAGCTATAGTAATTCCATCTTTAGGAACTTGGATATAAGGTTCACCATCCCTAGATACTTCACCTTCTACATAATAGGTTCCATCTTCTGCTTGTTGAATTTCTTTAACAGGTAATTCAATTCTATCTCTATATTTTTTACCATCTTTAGAGGTATAATCAGCGTCGATTTTTACTATTGCATCATAAGATACTATATTCAATTTAACATTCTTTTTTGGTTTATAATCTACTCTATAATGGATAATACCATTTTCTACAGTAGCTATAGATGTAATATTAACTTCTTGTCTAAAAGTCACTTTATCTAAATTGCTTAATACTACATCTTTTACTTCACTTATTGGTTTAGAATATGTTTTATTATCTTTGTTGCTAATAATTACTACTACAAGTAGAAAGCAAACTACTATAGTAAGTATTATACTTGCTTTTTTAATTATATTTTTATTTTTCATATTCACCACCCTATTTATAGAAACTTATATTAGTTATATTTTCATTATTTGTAAGTAATCTTGCCGTAGACACAAATTTCCCATCATCAGTCTTTTTATATCCGGCAGATTTAATATATGGTCTTAATCCTGAACCAGTTGTAAAATCTTTGTCATCAATGCCTACAATTACATAGAACTTACCATCATCAGAAGTATTAAAGATTAAATAATACTCTTGATTTATATCGGAATAATAAAGCTTTATAGATTTATTAGTAATATTAATATCAGGATATAAATAACTAGAAAAATCAACCGTTAATGACTCTTGACGATAATTTGGATTAGCAACAAAGTACGCAGCTGCTACAGTAGGAGATCCCATAGATGAGGAATATACGTTAAATGTTATATTCTTATCACTTGGAGTGACATACAAACTCATTCCATAATAGTATTGCCCTCTGAACACATTCTTCAAATCTCTACTTAAGGATGCATTATCAGCTCCTGTACTCGTAACGGTATTTACCCTAGTTGTTCCATAAAAATCATGATATAAGTAAGAAGTAGGCATGTTTTCATGAGCTTTACTGCTATACGTTGATCGACACACACCAAAATTTGTAAAATCCCATTCGTAGACATCTGACCAATTAGCATTATCTATTTGTTGAACATTAGCAGTAGTAATAGGACTCTCGGTAATTGCTCCAGTATAATTATTAATACCTATTGTTTTATACCATATTCCAGATTTTGTCCAGTCACCAGAATCAGCCAAATAATTCGTATATGATTCACTAACAGTACCAGTTACAGTGAAATACGTATAAGGGCTTAAATAGTTTTGAAAAATACTTGGTTTTATTTCCGAATATACAGACCTAGACTGAGCAGTATCTGTTGTTGTATCCCAATTAGTATTTCGCTTAGTAACATAATTTGTATAATCATTAAGATACCAACCATAATTAGTAGCATCATTGTTACCAATTCCACCAGCTACAGTTTTAACAGCAGTTAATGTTGTACCATTCCATAAGAATGTAGCAATATAATTATAATTACTGACAGTGGATATTTCAGTATCATTAGTATCAGTATGTGTGCTTGTAACACCAGATGTTGTTGTCCATCCATAATTCATCATAGCAACAGATGGTGATATTTGAACTACATGACAAAATGAATTACTATCATTTGCACCAAATTTCTTAAGAGTAGTTTGAACACCTTTAAATTCTCGTGCAAGTACTGTGTCTGTTTCCGCACAACTTAATTCATATCCGTCAAACCATGCACCTTCCCAATTATTATTTACTTTAAAATAAAATGGTCTATCTTCATGAGTACCAGTTATTTCACTACCATTTACGTATGCAGTTTTCCCTTTAGCTATTTCATAATTGTTAGCATCTCCACCTGCATTAATAGTATCAACTTTATCTATTAATTCATCCAATGCTCCTCTTACATTCTTTTTTAATGTTTTATCATTTTCATATGTAACATATTGAGAGTCAATTATTGTTTCCTGTTCCTCAGCTCTTACATCAAATGAGAATATACTAATAACTATGATTAATACTAATAAAACATTCTTTTTCATAATAATCACCTACCCTATAAGTTTATTATATAAGTAATCCAATGCATCTTTTACTGTTACAAATTCTGGATGTCCTTCATGATCATATAGAATTATTGTTGACTCCAATGTAACTCTTTCATATCCTAACGCATCATATAAATAATCTAGTGCATCTTTTACTGTTAATAATTCAGGATGACTGTTCTTATCATATCCAGCTTCCTGTGCTTTTAGCTTTCTATAATAAAAGTAGCACTCAGCATTTGTTTCCTTTTTATTATTATCTATTGATATATCTTGAGTTTTGCTATAAGAATCTATACCACTTATTACATCTTTTAATAAGTAATCCATAGTACATCTAGCATCTTCCAAGAAATTACCTTCTTCAGGTATTAATTGTATTTCTATTGTTTCATTATAATTAATAGGAACATATGAAACACTCGGATTAAAGGAAACATTCTCACCAAATAGAAATACTTTAAAATTATTAAAAATAACATTTACTTGACCATTAATAAATAAATTCGTGTTTAAAATAGCATATCCAGATGAAATAGATAATACTAATACACATATAACTAAAGTTAGAACACGATTAGTAATTCTACCCCTCTTTCTCACTATAACACTTCCTATCATTTATTTGGTTTTAGACTATATATAGATACTATTGTTTCTTCAATAACCATGAAAGAAATAGAGTTTTTATTTCTAATATAATAAATTGGTTTTTGAAGTTGGTCTTGAATATTTAATAAATCATCAAAACTCTTAACCTTAACAATATCTTTTCCAGTAAAATCTGGCATTTCAACTAATTCTGCCAAGATTGAATAATATGTTTTCATTATTTGTTTAAAATCATATTCATATTTTTCTTTATTATCTGTAATAAAATTAGATCTATCAAATACAAATGTTAAATCTATTAACATAATAGTAAATGGTATTGCAGAGTATAATTTATTATCAGTGAAGAATAATAAATATACAAATGCAGCAATACTTACTAATAATAGACCTATGCTAATTACCTTTTTACTCATATCAATCACCACTTACCAACTCTTGTAATTTTATTGACGGATATCCTATATAAGGAATCCTTAATACTACTTTACCCTTTATATCTTCATATTTAACTATATAATTATCTTTTGTATTATTTGAATCACCTTTTGTAACATAGCCATCATCAGTTTTTTCAACTACTCTATGTACTATATATTTATTCATATCTTTATTATAAAAATATATAACATCTTGATATTTAATATCAGTTTCTTCTTTGTACCTTTCAACTAATATAGCATCACCATAATTTATTGAAGGACTCATTGAACCTGAACCTACTGCTACTAATTTGTATCTAAATATTCCTGACACAACAGCGCTTATAACTAATACAATTGCTATAAATATTATGTTAATCACAACATCGTTTCTACTTTTTTCTTTCTTTGTACGATTAATTATAGAATTACATAACAAGTAATAAACAAATGGAATAATTATTAAGAATATACAATTTAAATAGTTACCAATATCAGGAATAATAGGTAATACTATTAAATATAATTTGC
>CAMODU010000004.1 GCA_946611605.1 uncultured bacterium | reverse complement strand
GAGTAGCTATGTCGGGAAGGGATAACCGCTGAAAGCATCTAAGCGGGAAGCCTCCCCCAAGATGAGTTTTCCCATATGTATATAGTAAGGGCCGTTGTAGACTACAACGTTGATAGGCTAGAGCTGGAAGAATAGTGATATTTTGAGGTGACTAGTACTAATAACCCGAGGATTTAATCATAAATTTTATAAATTTGATGAAGCATTATCTTGTTTTTAAAGAGCAAAATCGATATAATATAAATTAGTTAAAAATTGTTTGTGACGATAGCCTAGTGGAAATACCTCTTCCCATCCCGAACAGAGAAGTCAAGCACTAGTACGCTGACAATAGTGTAAGCGAAGATAAGGAGTTGCAAACATTTTTTTTGTCTAAAAATTTATAATTAATAATAATTATTTATTAATTAACAATATATATATGAATATATCGTGTTAATTCGATTAAATATATATTGCTTTATTTTTAATTGTGTTGCTATAATTGATTAGGTGATACAATATGGATAATAAATTCACATCAAGATGTGAAGACGACACAATGGAATTAGCTGAAAATATTGAATCAGAAAAATTTCCAGGTATGGTTATTTGTTTAAATGGGGATCTTGGTTCTGGTAAGACTATGTTTGTTAAAGGTTTTGCTAAGTCATTAGGAATAAACGAGAATATAACTAGTCCTACATTTAATATTGTTAAGGAATATGAAACAGGCGAGATGAAATTAAATCATATGGATGTTTATCGTATTGACGATACAGATCAATCAATCGATTTCCAAGATTATTTCAATCAAGAAGCTGTAACTATTATTGAATGGGCTGAGCTTATTCAAGATAAGTTACCAGATGAAAGACTAGATATTGATATTAAAATAGTAAATGAAAACACTCGTGTATTTGTTCTTAAACCAAAAGGACAACAATACGAAGATGTTGTTAATTCTGTACTATAGACACCTTTATGGTGTTTTTTTTATTTATTAATGTTATACTTTAGTTAAGGAGAGATTTATATGAACGACTATGAATATAATAGATTTAAATATTTAACTGAATATACTGATGAAGAATTAGTAAAAGAATTTGATGAAGCTCAAGATGATTTAGACTTTATGAATAGACAAGTTAGAAGTGGTAATATTAAGAGTTCTCAAGCAAGTGAATTTGAAGGATCTGATATTCCTTATAGGGAAGATCAAATAAAATTTATAAAGATGCTAATTCAACAAAGAGGAATAGATGTAGATGCTGTAAGAGGTGCTGCGCTTGTTGAATCTGCTGGTAGAGCAAGATAGAGTAATGATATTACTCTTTTTTTATGCTATAATACATTTGTTACAAAAAGGGATGATATTATGTATTCATTATTAATTGATACACATGATAAAGATTTATTAATATGTTTATATAAAGATGATGAAGTATTAGATAAAGAATTAAGTAATACATCTAATCATGCATCTAAATGTATGCCTATAATAAATGATGTTTTAGAAAGAAATAATTTAGATGTTCATAAGTTAAATGAAATAATTGTTGTAATAGGACCAGGATCTTTCACTGGTGTTAGAATAGGTGCAACAATAGGTAAGATGTTAGCTTATACTTTAAATATTCCAATTAAAACTATTACATCATTGGATATGTATGCAATCTCTAATGAAAGTGATAAGAATAAATTAGTATTAATAAGAGATTTAAAAGGCTCATATGGAGCATATTATACATCTGATAATAATATAATAGATGAAGCTTTTTATAAGTCTACAGAAGCTTTAAATGAGTATTTAAAAGATAAAGAAGAATATATAATTGATAATAATATTAACTTAGTGAAGGTTAAATTATTTGTTAATAACTTAGAAGTTATTAACCCTCATAAAGTAAATCCTATATATATAAAAGAAATCGAGGCTAATAAAGATGGTAAGAGAAGCATTGAACCAAGATTTCAATAGAATAAATGAAATAGGATTGTTGATTAAAGAAGATTTTTCAACAATATATAAAATAGATGAAGCAGTTAAAAACGATTATACTCATATATATGTATGTGAAGAAGATAATAAAGTATTAGGTTTTATTCATATAGAAGAACACTTTGAAATAACTGATGTTATCAACATTGCAGTTGATTCATCTTATCAAGGTAGAGGTATAGGTAAGAAGTTATTACAATATGTAATAGATAATACTAAAGCAGAAAAAATAATGCTTGAAGTAAAAGAAAATAATATACCTGCAATTAAGTTATATGAATCCGTTGGTTTTAAACAAATACATATAAGACCGAATTACTACGAAGGGAATATAAATGCTTTAATCATGGAAAGGAGTATCTAAATGAAAGATGTATATATACTTGGTATAGAATCATCATGTGATGAAACTAGTATGTCCATTATTAAAAATGGATGTGAAGAAATAGCTACAACTGTATTAACTCAAATGGATACTCATGCTGAATATGGTGGAGTTGTTCCTGAAATAGCATCAAGAATGCATACAGAAAATATAACTATTGTATTAGAAGATTTACTTAAGAAATCTAACATGACTGTAGATCAAGTAGATGCTATAGCTGTTACATATGCACCTGGATTATTAGGTTCTTTACTTGTAGGTGTAGAAGCAGCTAAAGTATTATCACTTGTATATAATAAACCATTAATAGCTACACATCATATAGCAGGTCATATATATGCTAATAACTTAGTTAAACCAATTGAGTTTCCTAGTTTAGCATTAGTTGTATCTGGTGGTCACACTGAACTTGTTTTAATGGAAGGCGATTATCAATTTAAGGTATTAGGTGCAACTAAAGATGATGCTATAGGTGAAGTATATGATAAAGTTGCAAGAGTATTAGATTTACCTTATCCAGGTGGACCTAATGTTGAAAAATATGCACTTAAAGGTAATCACACATATGATTTACCAGTACCTATGAATAATAAAGATTTAGAGTTTTCTTATTCTGGTTTAAAATCTGCAGTTATTAACATTAAACATAATGCAGAGCAAAGAGGAGAAGAAATTAATAAATATGATTTAGCTAGGTCATTTCAAGATGTTGCTATTGATGAATTAGTCAGAAAGACTAAACAAGCATTAGATGAACATAGAGAAGTTAAATCAGTTATTGTTGCTGGTGGAGTATCAGCTAATAATTATTTAAGAGAAAAAATGAAAGAATTGTGTGAACAAGAGAATATAGATCTATGTATTCCTCCAATGAAGTATTGTACTGATAATGCAGCTATGATAGCATGTGCTGCATATCCTAAGTATTTAAAAGGTGAGTTTGCTGATTTATCATTAGATGCTAAGAGTTCTTTAGAGTTATACTAAGAACTCTTTTATATTGAAATATTATTAATAAAGTACTATATTAATATTAGAGAGGAAGATTGTATGGAAAAGAACGATATGTTAAAGGCTCTTGCTGCTATAGCTATATTTTCTGTTATAATTGTTGCAATTGTATACTTCACTAAGAATGATATGAAGAATACAACACCAGCTACACAACCAACAACACAAGCTGCTCAACAACAAGTTAAAACAACAGTGCCAACAACAACAACTAAAGCAACAAAACAATCAAAGAAAAAATAGAATATAAAGGGATATAGAATAGTTGTAAACAACTATTCTTTTATTATTTATAAGTATATTAACATGATATAATATTAATATAATAGGGAAGTGGTTAGCATGGTAACTAGAACAGAAGTAGAACAATTAAATAAATATTTTAATTTAGTTAATTATATGTCTGTTGGACAACTATATTTATTAGATAATCCTTTATTAAAAAGAGAATTAACAATGAAAGATGTTAAACCTAGATTAGTAGGTCATTTTGGTACTGTTCCAGGTCAAAACTTTATTCTTATGCATTGTAATAGAGTTATATCTAAATATGGTTTAGATATGATGTATATAATTGGTCCTGGTCATGGTGGAGAAGCAGAAGTGACTAATGCTTATCTGGATGGAACATATCAAGAAGTATATGAAGGATTTGAACATAATGAAGAAGGGTTGAAACATTTATTTAAACAATTCTCATTCCCTGGTGGAGTATCTTCTCATGTATCTCCTGAATGTCCTGGTTCAATTCATGAAGGTGGAGAATTAGGATATTCTCTAGTGCATTCATTTGGTGCTGTATTAGATAATCCTAATTTAATATGCACATGTGTAGTTGGAGATGGTGAAGCAGAAACTGGACCACTTGCAACTGGATGGAATATAAATAAATTTATTAATCCTTTAACTGATGGAGTAGTATTACCTATTCTACATTTAAATGGATATAAGATATCTAATCCTACAGTATTGGGTAAAATGGATCATGAACATTTAACTGATTTATTTAGAGGTTATAATTGGAATCCTTATTTTGTTGAAGGTGATGATATTAACCAAATGAATGAAGAAATGGCTAATGTTATGGATCAAGTAATAAGTGAAATAAAAGAATTAAAACAAAAGGCATTAGATACTGAAGTATTAGAAAATTATAGATGGCCTATGATTATTCTTAGAACTCCAAAAGGATGGACAGGTCCTAAAGAAGTAGAAGGATCATTTAAAGCTCATCAAATACCATTTACTATTGAAGATGAAGATGGTTTAAAGAAATTAGAAGGATGGTTAAAATCATATCATCCTGAAGAATTATTTGAAGATAATGGAGCACCTAAGAATGAATTATTAACATTCTTACCTAAAGGTAATAAACGTATGAGTGCAAGACCTGAAGCTAATGGTGGTAAATTATTAAGAGAATTAATATTACCTGATATTAAAGAATATATGATTGAAGATAATCATGGTAAAGTTGAAGCATCTGATATGATGGAATTAGGTAAATACTTAAGAGATGTTATAAGAGCTAATGAAGTAAATCATAATTTCAGATTATTTGGACCTGATGAAGCTTTATCAAATAGATTAAACTATGTATTTGAAGCTACAGATAGACAATGGTTATCACCTATAAACGAAGTAATAGATGAACATCTATCTCCATATGGTAGAGTGTTAGATTCATATCTATCTGAACATTTTGCTGAAGGTGCATTAGAATCATATTTATTAACAGGTAGACATGGTATATTTGTATCATATGAAGCATTTGCTAGAGTAATAGATTCTATGGTATCTCAATTTGGTAAATGGTTAAAGATGTGTTCTGAATTAGATTGGAGAGAAGATATAGCTGCTCTAAATATAATTCTTACATCTCATTGTTGGCAACAAGACCACAATGGATATACACATCAAGAACCTGGATTTATAAATCATGTATTAAATAGAAAAAGAGATATGGTAGATGTATATTTACCATATGATGCTAATTCATTAATATATATTACTAATAAATGTTTACAAGATAAAAATAAGATCAATACTATAATTGCATCTAAACATCCAAGACTTCAATGGTTAAATTATGAAGAAACAATTAATCATTGTCAAAATGGATTAGGTATATTTGATTTTGCATCTGATGATAATCCAGATATAGTATTAGGATGTGCTGGTGATACTCCAACACTTGAAGTATTAGCTGCATCTAAGATGTTAAGAGAACATGGAATAAGAGTAAGAGTAGTAAATGTAGTAGATTTATTAAAATTAGAAAATATGTCTGAAGATGGTTATAATGATTTATTTACTAAAGATAAACCTGTTATATTTAGTTTCCATGGATATCCTAATGTAATAGAAGAATTAATATATACAAGGCAACATAGATTTGATGTTATACACGGATATGAAGAAGAAGGAACTATTACATCTCCTTTTGATATGAGAGTATTAAATAAGATAGATAGATATAATATTGTTCTTGATGCATTAAGATTATTAGATAATTACAATGATGATACATTAAAATTAAAAGAACATTGTGAAAAGACATTAGTAGAACATACTAATAAGATATATACTGATGGTCAAGAAATTGATGAAGTATTAAACTTTAAATTTGGTTAAAATAAAAAGACACTTTATAGTGTCTTTTGTGTTTGTAATTGAAATTGTATAGATGTTGTTTGAACATTTCCATCAGCATCTATGTATTTTATTTCATATGGTTCATTTAATCCTGTTTCAGCTTCTCTTTCATTTACATGTTTAGCAACTTCTTCAAGATATGTTAAACCATTTTCATCTTTCCAAGCATAATCGATCCATCTAAAATCATCTTTATCAGCTATGATTGCATCAACTGTAGTTCCTTCACCTTCTGCAGTCTTAGCTAAGAATTCATTAACATTAGTTTCGCCTCTGTTATATGCTTGTAGAGCTAAACCTATATTATTATCATATTTATCTAAGAAGTATCTCATTAGAATACATATTTCAGATACTTGAGTTTTTGTATTCTTTAAATCTTCTTGAGAAATAATAATATCAGCTTTATCTTGCCAATTCTTTTCTTCATTACTGAAGACTATTGTTACATCTTTATTTGTTTCATAATTATGTAATGTTACAGGATGATTATTCCAATATGTCCATTCTAATTGACCAAGATTATCTATAGAACCACCATGTGATTCTTGAGATATTATATCTCTTACTAGTGAATCAGATAATCCCCATCTTTGAGCTCTTTCATGAATAATACTTTCTATACTTTCAAGATTATTTTCTATTCCTTGATCATATACTGCATCAACATTCAAATCTACTACTAGTGAATCTGATATAGATTGTATTTCTTCATCATTTAATACTATATCTTCAACAGGTTTATCTTGTTCAATAGATATATCTATTTCTTCCATAGGAACTATACCAGCAACTAACGCTTCTAATTCTTTAGTACTTTCTTTTTCTATTGTTTCTTGATATGTTGCAACTTTCTCTAGGTCTATATCTTTATTACTAGTTAAACCCATAGATGCAAGAGCAAGACCACCTATCATAACTGCAGTTGCTGCTGCACCTTTGATAATACTTTTTTGTTTATCTTCTGCTCTTATTTCTTTTCTATTTTCTAAATATAATTCTCTTAGTGGTTGAATTAATTCTTTATAGTTTCTTAATCTAATATTTTTCTTTTGTAATCTATTTATATAACATAAAGTAGGACCCATTCCTTTTTTATCATATAAAGGATTTATTCTTTCTTTTCTACCATATAAAGATTCATCTATTCTTCCTAAGAATTTAATTAATTCAACGCCTTCCATAGTATAAGAAGATTTATCAGATTTAGTTACAGTACATAAAGGAGCACCATTTATTAGTTCTATTACATATTTATTCATAGAGACATTGCCTCCTTTACTGTATTAAATGTATTATCATCTACTTCTAGGAAATTGACTTTATCTTCTTCTATAACAAATTCATTTATATAAATATTCTTATTATCTGAATAAGCTACATAGTTCTTTCCATTTAGATGAATTGAATTAACAAATTCATATTTCTTATTTCCTATTTTGATTTCAAATAGTTTCATTTACTATCATCTCAATTCTACACACATTATAGCAAAATATATACACGTGCGCAAATTAGATATGGTATAATTTGTATAGGTGATGACTATGTGTGGAATAGCAGGAAGTATAGATTTACATGATAATAAAAAAGACATAATAAAAGATATGTGTGATAGAATAGCTCATCGTGGACCTGATGGAAAAGGTTATTATACAGATGATTATATTTCTTTAGGACATAGAAGATTATCTATTATAGATTTAAAAGGTGGATCTCAACCTATGTATTCTAATGATGATAGATATGTAATTGTCTTCAATGGAGAAATATATAACTATAAAGATTTAAAGAAAGAATTAAAATATGATTTTAAGACTACATGTGATACAGAAGTATTAATAGCAGGATATATTAAATGGGGTAAAGATATGTTATCTCATTTAAGAGGTATGTTTGCATTTGCAATATATGATAAGAAAGAAAAAGAATTATTCTGTGCAAGAGATCACTTTGGTATTAAACCATTCTATTATTATAATGATAATAATGCATTTATATTTGCATCTGAAATAAAAGCTTTCTTAGATCATCCTGATTTTATAAAAGAGTTTAATGAAGATATCTTACCTAATTATTTAAGATTCTCATTTACTCCTACAGAAGAAACATTCTTTAAAGGAGTATATAGATTAGATGCAGGTTGTTATTTAACTTATAAAGATGGAAAACTAAAAATAGATAGATATTTTAGACCTAAGTTTAATCCTAAGAAAAAAGATTATAATGAAACAGTTAAAGAAATAGCTGATATGATGGAAGAATCAGTTAAATATCATATGATAGCAGATGTAGAAGTAGGATCATTCCTATCATCTGGTGTTGATTCATCTTATTTAGTTTCTTTAGCTAAACCTAATAAGACTTATACAGCATCATATAAAATAGAAAAATATGATGAAACATCTTATACAGAAGATTTAGCAAATAAGTTAGGTATAACTAATAAGAAGAGAATGATAGATAAAGATGAATATATGAAATCTATTAAGAAGATCATGTATCATATGGATGAGCCTTCATCAGATCCTGCAATAGAATCTTTGTATTTTGTTGCTAACTTAGCTTCTAAAGATGTTAAGGTTGTATTATCAGGTGAAGGTGCAGATGAATTCTTTGGTGGATATAATACTTATAAGACTGCTTTACCATCAACATATAAGAAGATACCATTCTTCTTAAGAAGATGTGCAGCAGCTGTTGGTTCTTTATTTCCTGAAATGAGAGGTATTAACTATATAGTTAGATATGGAACTAAACTAGAAGATAGATATGTTGGAGTTAATCCTATCTGGGAAGAAAGAGAACTTAAAAAGATTCTAAAGAAAAAACAAAAGATATCTAATAAAGATATAACTAAACCTATATTTGATATATATAAAGATCAAAATGAATTAAATAAGATGCAAGGAGTAGATTTATACTTCTGGTTTATGAAAGATATACTTCAAAAAGGTGATAGAATGACCATGGCTAATTCTATAGAAGGAAGAGTTCCTTTTACTGATATTAAAGTATTTGATGTAGCATCTAGATTACCAATGGAATATAAAGTTACTAAAGCTAATACTAAAGTAGCTATGAGAGATGCATCTAAAGGTGTTATACCTACAAGTGCATCAGATAAAAAGAAATTAGGTTTTCCTGTTCCAATTAGAGATTGGATAAGAGATGAAGATGTATATAAGAAAATAGAAACAGCATTCAAGACTGATGTAGCTAATACATATTTCAAGACTGATATCTTATTAAAGATGTTAAATGATCATATTAATAAGAAACATGATAACTATCGTAAGGTATGGAGTATATATTGTTTCCTTCAATGGTATGATGTATTCTTTAATAAGAATGGGGAATATTAATTGACTTAAAGTATTTAATGTACTAAAATACTTATAGTAATACAAAGAAGAGGACTTATTAGTTATATATAAGTTATCTTAAGAGAATGGAAATTATTAGCTGAGAGTTTCCTAGATAAGATATATAATGAATTTCAACCTTGGAGTATTAATCGTATTTCTGCGTTAAAGAATAAAGGTGATTTTAAGATCATGAAGAAGGATGGTACCACGAGTAATTTCGTTCCTTCATCATGGTCTTTTATTTTTTAGAAAGAAGGGTTCTTATGAAAGAAAAAGTAGAAGGGATAATTAATGATTTAAAGAAAGATATTGAATCAGTTAAGACACCACAAGATATAGTAGATATTAAAGCTAAGTATATTGGTAAAACAGGTTCAATAAATGAACTTATGAAAAACATGAAAGATTTATCTCCTGAAGAAAGAAAAGAAGTAGGTCAAATTGTTAATGTAGCTAAGAATGAAGCTACTGAAATAATTGGTAAGAAAGAAGAAGATATCAACAATCAAATTCTTAATGAAAAGTTAAATAAAGAATCAATAGATATAACTTTACCAGCTACATCTATTCCTACAGGTGCTCCAAATATACTAGAGAAGGTAGTTGAAGACTTCGAAGAAGTATTCATGTCTATGGGTTATGATGTATATGATGGACCTGAAGTAGAAGAAGATAGATTTAACTTTGAATTATTAAATATACCTAAAGGACATCCTGCAAGAGATGCTCAAGATACATTCTATATTAAAGATGATGAGATATTGTTAAGAAGTCAAACATCTCCTGTACAAGCAAGAGTTATGCTTGAACTAGGTGGTAAAGAGCCAGTTAGAATGATATGTCCTGGTAAAACATATAGAAGAGATGATGATGATGCAACTCATTCACATCAATTCATGCAAATAGAAGGATTATTAGTTGATCATGATATTTCTTTATCAGATTTAAAAGGAACATTTGATGTAATTGCTAAGAAATTATTTGGATCAGATACTGAAACAAGATTTAGACCTTCTTATTATCAATTTACTGAACCTTCAGTAGAAATGGATATATCATGTTTTAATTGCAAAGGTAAAGGATGTAATATTTGTAAAAATACTGGTTGGATAACAATAGGAGGAGCAGGTATGGTTCATCCTAATGTATTAAACATGTGTGGATATGATGCATCTAAATGGAATGGTTTTGCATTTGGATTTGGTGCTGAAAGATGTGCTATGCTTAAATACAATATAAATGATATAAGAACTTTCTATAATACTGATTTAAGAGAATCAAGTATGTTTGATAGAAGGGAGGAAGAATAATATGATATCAATGAATTGGGTAAAAGATTACGTTGATTTAGATGGGGAAGATTTAGAAGAATTAGCTGTTAAGATTACTAAAGCTGGTGTTAATGTAGAATCTGTTCAATCTAATCATATTAAGAACCTTGTTGTTGGTGAAGTATTAGAATGCACTGATCATCCTGATTCAGATCACTTACATATTTGTAAGGTTAATGTAGGTAACGAAACTACTCAAATAGTATGTGGTGCTCCTAATGTAAGAAAAGGTTTAAAAGTTATAGTTGCATTACCTGGTGCTGTTCTTCCTGGAGATTTTGAAATTAAAGCAGGTAAAATACGTGGTGAAGAATCAAATGGTATGATATGTGCTTTATTTGAATTAGGCTTAGAAGAAAAGACTGATGAAACATATGCTAAAGGTATAGAAGAATTACCTGAAGATGCACCAGTTGGAATGGATGCAATAGAATATTTAGGTGTAGATGATACATTGTATGAATTAGATGTACATAAACATAGAAATAATGATTGTTATTATCATATTGGTTTTGCTTATGAAGTAGGTACTATTATTAATAAACCTGTAACATTACCTGATGCTAAATATAATGTTGATAAAACAGATGATGTTAACAAACATGTTAAATTAACTGTTGATACTGATAAATGTCCTTTATATTTAGGTAAGATGGTTAAGAATGTTAAAATAGGTGAATCACCTGAATGGATTAAGAAAAGAATCACTGCTGCTGGTATGAGACCAATTAATAATGTTGTAGATATATCTAACTTTGTTATGCTTGAATATGGTCAACCAACACATTTCTTTGATGCAGATAAACTAGGAAAAGAAGTATTAGTTAGAGATGCTAAAGAAAATGAAAAGTTAACTACTCTTGATGAAGTAGAAAGAGAATTAACTACATCTGATATAGTTATTACAGATGGTAAAGTTCCAACTTGTATTGCAGGTGTAATGGGTGGATTAAATACTGAAGTAGATGAAAATACTAAAAATATCTTTATTGAAGCAGCTATATTTGATGCTGTATCAATTAGAAATACTGCAGCTAGATTAAATTTAAAATCTGAAGCATCTATTAGATATGGTAAAGGTTTAAATTATGAATATACATATCAAGCAATGGATAGATGTTTATCATTATTAGAAGAATATGCAGGTGGAACTGTAATAGATGGAATGTTAGAACATGATAAAGTAGATAAGACTAAAAAAGTAGTTGAATTTACTACAGAAGAGATTAATAAATTATTAGGAATTCAAATATCTACTGATGATATGAAAGTAGAATTAGGCAGATTAGATTTTCCTTATGAATTAGATAAGGATAAGTTTACTGTTACTATTCCTAATAGAAGATTAGACATAGATCCTAATGTTGCTGATATGGCAGAAGAGATAGGTAGATTATATGGATATCATAACTTAGTATCAACATTGCCAACTATACCTACAAGAAGAGGTATGTATAAGGGTGATGTAGGTATTAGAAAGATGATATCTAAGAGATTAAGATCTCTAGGATTAAATGAATCTAAGAATTATACATTAGTTAATCCTACAACTGCTAATATGTTTAAATATGAAGGCAAAGAAAATATAGTATTACCTAATCCTATGAGTGTAGATAAATCTGTTGTTAGATTATCTTTAATACCTTCTTTATTAAATGTATATGAATATAATAAAGCTAGAAAAGTAGAAGATGTTAATATCTATGAAATAGCTAAAACATATGATAAAGATTATAATGAAGATACTAAAGTAGCTATTCTTATGAAAGGTAATTATATGATTAATAAAGTAAATGGAGTAAACATTAAAGCTGATTTCTATTTACTAAAAGGTATAATTGAAAACTTATTTAAATATTTAGGATTTAAGAATAGATATGATTTTACTAAGGTAGAAGTAAAAGAATTACATCCAGGTGTATCTGCAAGTATTTTAATAGACAGAAAAGAAGTTGGTATAATTGGAAGAGTTCATCCTTCAATTATGAAAGATGATGTATATGTTGCTGAATTCAGTATGACTAAGTTATATGAATTATCTATTAAGGCACTTAAGTTTAAAGAAGCATCTAAATATCCTGAAATAAAGAAAGATGTTGCATTTATAGTTAAGAATGAAATTACTAATAAAGAAATAGAAGATGTTATTAAATATGCAGGTGGTAGATTGCTTACTGATATAGATATCTTTGATATTTATAGAGATATAGAAGAAGGTAAAAAATCTATGGCATATTCATTAACATTTAAAGATGATACTAGAACTTTATCTGATGATGAAGTAATGGAAGTATTTAATAAAATTATTAAAGAAGTAGAAGCTAAATTAGATGCTAAAGTAAGAAATAGTTAATATACTATTTCTTTTTTATTTATGGTAGAATATGGGAAAGGAGGATTAATTATGATTATCAATTATGGTTATGGTGGATCTTCTATTAATATTATTAAAGAAGATAAACAAAATAATACAGCTACTGTATCTCCTGTTATGGAAGGTGAAAAGTATTCTAATTATTATAATTTTAGAATTAATAATAAATCCAATAATCCAGGAACTTTAATAATTAAGAATACTAATAATCAACAATATGATTCATTTCAATATCCTCTTATTCTTGGTGAAGATGGAATGCTAATAGATATGGATAATAATACTTGTTATATGGATGGAGATGATATGTATATTCATATTAGACCTATGACAAATGTAGAGATAAGTTCATATCCTAGATATACAATTGAGAATCTTAAACAATTCTTATCTACAATTAATAATAATGATGATGTAATTATTAATAAAGGTGTATTACCTGAAATAGTAATAGGTGATCCTAGTAAGGATGCAATATTTATAATAGGAAGACAACATCCAGGGGAAACATTATCAAGTTTCTTTATTGAAGGTATGATTAAATCTATTCTTGATAATAGATTATATGATAATAATTGTTTTGTTATATATCCTATTGTTAATCAAAAGGGTGTATTAAATGGTAATCATAGATACACAGATAAAAAAGATTATAATAGACTATGGCATACTACAGATGTAATACCTGAAATAGATTATATTAAATCTATGATGGATAAATATAATATTGTTAATTTTATAGATGTTCACTGTGATGAAATAACTAAGAAAGATTATATAAGAACTAAGATTACAGATCTTAAAGATAAGATAGATGGAATACAAGTATTAGAAGATCAATCTAATTTTAAAAGATTTGCAAGAGCATTAGTTAAACAAAGAAAGATAATAAATGTATTTGATAAAAAGGCAAGAGAATATGTAGAACAAAGATATAAATGTAATTCTATGTTAATAGAATTATCTCTACATAATAGAAATACTGCTGAAAGAACTAAATTGGGGTATAACTTTATTTCAAAATACATGGGGGTAGAAATGAATGAAGACTATACTAATACACGTAAGAAATAATGACGCTATTAATAAATTTGTTTCATGTCTACATGAAGGATATTCAGAGCCATATAGTCATGAAGTAAAAGGATTAATTAAAGAGTTTACTCATAATGGATATAAAGTATTCTTAACATCAATAGATAACTTTGATACTAATAATCATAGATATAAAAGAGTATATGATATATATGATGGGTTAAATCTAGAGTTAGACATGAATATAGTAAATAGACTTATAGATATAATGATTGTTAGATCTATAGGATCTGTTGAAGGTAATTTTAATAATGTTAAAGCTTATTTAGAATATCTAAATACTCATTATTATGGATTAGTTATTAATAATCCTAAGGCTATGCTTAAAGGTATGACTAAAGAGTATTTAACTGAAATAGAAGAAGATAAATTATCTAATATTGGTATTAAGAAAATACCATCATATATTCATAGTAATGAAGTATCATTTGATGAATTAAAGAATAAGTATAATACATTAGATAGATATATTATTAAACCATTAAGTGGTGAATTATCTAATTCTATTTCTAATCTAGGAAATATAGATGAAGAATATTTGAGAAACAAAGAATCTAAAGTATTAGGTTGGGTAGTTCAACCAATCATGGAAGAAGTATGGGATGGAGAATATCAAATGATGTTCTTAGATAAAGAGTTAGTATATTCTAGATATAAAGAGTGGACAGATGGTATAAGTAATATACCTGTTCAAAAGGATAGAGTATTACATAAATATGAACCTACTAGTCATGAAGTATTAATTGGTAAAGAATTAATTGATTATATGGAATATAAATATAATATAGAATCATATATTAATAGAATAGATTATTTTAAAGATAAAAATGGTAATCCTATATTATTAGAATATGAAATGGTTAATCCAGGACTATTTATAGGTAATTATGAAAATACTGATAAAGATGTTGAATATATAGCTGAAAAGATAAGAAAGTTATCAGAAAATAAAGTAAGACAAAGAAGAGTATAATGTATTAATTATTACTCTTTTTTTGATATAATATATAAGAAGGTGAAAACATGGATTTATTACAAGGATTAAATAAACAACAAATTGAAGCTGTTCAACATATGGAAGGTCCATGTTTAGTAATGGCTGGAGCTGGATCTGGTAAAACTAAAGTATTAACTACTAGAATAGCTAATCTTATACAACAAGGAGTTAAGTCTTCTAATATCTTAGCTATTACATTTACTAATAAAGCAGCAGGAGAAATGAAAGAAAGAGTATATAACATGATAGGTGATACTTATTCTTTCATTGGTACATTCCATTCATTTGGATTAAAGATAATAAGAGAACATTATGATTTTTTAGGTTTAAATAGAAATTTTACTATTATAGATGCTGATGACTCATTGACTGTCATTAAAAAGATATTGAAAAACAATAATATAGACCCTAAAAAGTTCAGTCCTTATGCAATTAGAAATAGAATATCTTTTATAAAGAATGAAATGCTATCTCAAAAAGAACTAGATACATTATTTAATACAGAGTTCGATAAGATGTGTGTAAGTATATATAATACATATCAAAGAGTATTACATGAATCATCATCTCTTGATTTTGATGATTTACTTGTATTACCAGTTAAGTTGTTAGAAGAACATGATGATATATTAGATTATTATCAAGATAAATATCAATATATACTAGTTGATGAGTATCAAGATACTAATCCTGTACAATATAGATTTACTAAGTTATTAGCATCTCAATATCGTAATCTATTTGTAGTTGGTGATATGAACCAATCTATATATGCTTTTAGACAAGCAGATTATAAGAATATCATGAACTTTGAGAAAGATTATCCTGAATGTGTATCTATTAAACTAGAAGAGAATTATAGATCTACAAATAATATCCTTAATGCTGCTAATTCAGTTATTAAGAATAATAAGAATAGGAAAGATCTTAAACTATGGTCTTCAAATGGAGATGGAGAAAAGGTTAATTATATTAGATGTTATGATGAAAGAGATGAAGCACATAAAGTAGCAGAAAAGATAAAAGAATTAAATAAAGAAGGAACAGATTTATCTGAGATGGCTGTTCTTTATCGTACAAATGGACAATCACGTGTATTTGAAGAAGAAATGATGACATCATCTATTCCATATAAGATAATAGGTTCTATATATTTCTATCAAAGAAAAGAAATAAAAGATTTAATAGCTTATTTAAGATTAATATATAATCAAGATGATAATATATCTTTAAGAAGAATAATAAATGTACCTAAAAGAGGTATAGGAGACACTTCTATAGATAAGTTAGAAAATGAATCTAATATATCTCATATAAGTATGTATAAAGCATTATCTAGTAATAAAGAATTAGCATTTAAAGACTTAATAGAAGACCTAATAAATGATTCTAAAAATATGAATATAACAGATTTAATTGACTCCATACTTGATAAAACAGGTATGAGAAAAGAATATGAAGAAGAGAAGAGTCTAGAAGCAGATATAAGATTAGAAAACTTAGAAGAGTTTAAATCCATATCTGCATCATATGAAGAATCATCTGATACTATTGATTTAGGCTATTTCCTTGAACAAATATCTTTAATAAGTGATATGAATCAAAATCATGAAGATGATAATGGTGTTACTTTAATGACTATTCATTCTGCTAAAGGTCTAGAATTTAATACAGTATTTTTAGTAGGTATGGAAGAAGGAATATTCCCTCATTCTAATTCATTTGATGAAGAAGATGGAATAGAAGAAGAAAGAAGACTTTGTTATGTAGGTATCACAAGAGCTAAAGCAAGATTATTCTTAACTAATGCTAAAAGACGTATGTTATATGGACAAGAAAATAGTAATCCTCCTTCTAGATTTATTGAAGAAATAGATGATAAGTATTTAGAAAGAATAGATACTATTAAAGATGATATATTATTTACTAATAAAATAGATAAATCTAAGATGTATATAGAAGGTAGTAATGAAGATATTAATAAAGGTGATACTATTGAACATGATACATTAGGATTAGGTGTTGTTATATTTGTTGATGGTGGATTAATAAATGTTGCTTTTAAGACAGGTGTTAAAACATTAATGAAAAATCATAAAAGTATTAAAAAGATTTAGTAATAAATCTTTTTTTGTTATAATGTGATTAGAATAGAGATGATTATATGGAAACGATTAAAACTATAGCTATTATGATACAAATCTTATTAATTATTATTTATTGTGTTCTTCTACGAATCAAGAATATAGATAAGAGTATTATTTATTTTTTAATAATTGTGCAAGCAATACTACTAGGGTTTGGAATATATGTATACGTAGAACACAATAGACAACCCTTATGGTGGGGATGTCAGGCTGCATTAAAATGTGACAATGATGTGGATAAGGATGGCGCGAGAACATGTTATTATTGCCCAGATTTTGAAGATAGTTGTCCTGAAAATACATATAAGAAAGCAAAGTGTCATTCAAATATAGAGAATTAAGGTGATTAAATGAATAATAAAATTGCTAAATTGATATTAATAATACTACTTGTTGTTGGTATAGTTACTTTGTTTTTAACAATTGTAACAATAGGCCCTGATATTAGGTGGTAATTGAATAGTATATCTTATATACCATTTTGAAATTTTATATTATAATTAAGTTAGGTGATAAAAATGAAAGATAAGACATTAGTAATATTAGCAGCAGGAATGGGTTCTAGATTTGGTGGAATGAAACAAACTTTCCCAGTTGGACCTAATGATGAATTTATCATGGATTATTCTATATTCTCTGCTATTAGATATGGATTTACTAAAGTAGTATTTATAATAAGAGAAGAATATTTAGATTTATTTAAAAGTACTATAGGTAAAAGAATTGAAGGTAAAATAAAAGTAGGATATGCATTTCAAAAGTTAGATGCTATTCCTGAAGGTTTTGAAGTGCCAGTTGGAAGAGAAAAACCATGGGGGACTGCTCATGCTATATGGTGTGCTAAAGATCAAATAGAAGGAAACTTTGGTGTTATAACTGCAGATGACTTCTATGGAGATGAAGCTTATAAAGATTTATCTAAAGCGTTAGAAGAAGATTGTTATTCAGTAATTGGATATCATGTAGCTGATACATTATCTCCTAATGGAGCAGTTAAAAGAGGAGTTATTAAGTCTAGAGATGGTATTATAAGTGAGATAGTTGAATCATCATGTGTACTTGATGGAGATATGGTAAGATGTACTCCATTAGATCCTAATAAAGAAGAATTTGTTGTACCTAAAGAAACAAGTTGTTCTATGCTTATGAATGGTTTTACTACTGATATAATTGATAAGATAGGTAATACTATGAAAGATGCATTTATTAATCATAAAGATGAATTAAATACATTTGAAATGTTACTTCCAGATATCATGGATGAATCAATTAAAGAAGGGAAAATTATTAAAGATATACCTACAAATTCTATCTGGTTAGGTATGACTTATAAAGAAGATGTAGATGCTTTAAAAGAATTCATCAATAATGAGATAGATAAAGGTGTTTATCCTTCAAATTTATGGAATTAAAAAAAAGTGCGAAAATATGCACTTTTTTATTTGATTTTGG
Organism: uncultured bacterium; assembly: GCA_946611605.1. Taxonomy (GTDB): domain Bacteria; phylum Bacillota_I; class Bacilli_A; order RF39; family UBA660; genus UBA6985. The sequence continues at coordinate 32,486 of CAMODU010000004.1, read as the reverse complement.
ACTCTTTTTTGTTATAATAAATCGCAATTGGGGATTGATGGTTATGGAAAGAAAGTTAATAAATATATTATTATTCTTTTTTGTAATTAGATTAGTATTATATATTCCAACTATAGATGATAAATATGCTGTTAGTACTGATGATGGTTCTAACATTGCTTTTAGTTCAGAAATTAACCAAAATGATATAGTTGATAAGACTATCTATCCTAATCTTCCAATTAAAAATTTTTATATTGATTTATTAGATGATACTGATGCTGATAATATTACTTGGTCAGCTCATGGTAGTAATAATTATCTATTCTTATCTAGTGCTTATGATAGAAATAGAATAAGAGTACATTTCAGTGATATACCTAATGTACAAATATCTGCATATGATGATAAAGGTAATTTATTAGGTGTTATTAAAAATGATTCTTATACTGATGTATTTAAAGAAAATAAAGTAACATTAAAAACAAATATAAATAGTAAGAAGGTCTATACTTATAAAGTTGTAGTAATGCAATCTAATGTTCCTTCAGTATCAATTAAACTTGATGGTGGGGCTAAAGCATTTAGTCAAATAAATGCCTCAGTTAACCATAATGTTAGAAGAGCTGGTAATGTAGTATTTGCTGATAAAGATAATATCATTTCTACTGGTATGGATGAAATGAGAGGTAGAGGTAATGCTACATGGAAGAGAGTTAAGAAACCTTATCAAATTAAGTTAAATTCTAAACAAGATGTATTTGGAATGGGTAAAGGTAAGACTTGGGCATTAATAACTAATACATTAGATGGTACATTATCTCGTAATGCTACTTTCTTAGAATTTGGTAAGAAGTTAGGAATAGATTATTCTGTAGACTATCAACCAGTTGAATTATATATAAATGGTAAATATCATGGTTCTTATTTATTAACTGAAAAAGTTCAAGTTAAGAAGAACAGAGTAGATATAGATGAAAAAGAATTATTATTTGAAATAGAAAACCATCCTGCTGGAAATGATTATGTTACAACTAAGAGAGGCTTAATTGTTACTATTAAAAATCCAGACTTTGATGAAATATCTGCATCTGAAAGAGCAGCAGTTAAAAAGAAAGCATTAGCATATTTAAATAAAGTTGAAAATGTTATCTATGGTGGTTCTGATGAAGAACTAAGAAATACAATAGACTATGAATCTTTTGCTAAGTTCTATTGGTTACAAGAAATATCTGAAAACTTTGATGCTATAAGAGGATCTAATTATTTCTATACTAAAGATGGTAAGTTATATGCTGGACCTGGATGGGACTTTGACTCTACATTAAATAGATCATGGGCATTTGGTAAACAAAATGAATTCTATGTATTATCTAATGGGTTATTACAAGGTCGTATTAGAGGTAACTGGTATAGAGCATTAATGAAGAGAACTAGTTTTTCAAATAAAGTAGACCAAATCTATTATGATTATAATGATCAATTTGAATCATTAGATGAATTCATGAGTAGTTATATTAGTAATGTTAAATCAAGCGCTAAGATGAATTATGTAAGATGGGAATTTAGAACTAGAGTATACTATCGTGATCCAATTCCTGGTGATGAATCATTAGCAGGTAATATAAATAATTTAAAAAATAATTTAAAGAACAGATTAGCCTTCTATAGAAGACAATATTCTGGTATGATATATAAGGACTTTGTATATAAATATACAGATTCTAAAGGTAATGAACATGAAGTTCCACTATATATGCATCAAGTAAATAGATTACCTAAAGATGTAGGTGATTCAATTAAAATCTATAGTGGAGATAAAGAATTAAAGAAGATAGATACTAAAGATATAGGTGAAGTTAAGTTAACTTATGAAAACAAAACAGGTAATGCTTATAAGAAATATAATAGATTAACTTATACATTCAACTTTGAAAGGGGAGCGTAATTATGAATAATTATGTTGCATTAATACCTTCATATGAACCAACTGAAAAACTAAGCAAGATTGTTAATGATTTATTACAAACAAAAAGATTTGATGTAATAGTAGTTAATGATGGTTCTAGTAGTGAATATGATAAGTATTTTGACAGTATAAAAGATAGAGTAACATATCTTAAATATGATAATAATCGTGGTAAAGGATATGCACTTAAAACTGGATTTAAATATATTAAAGATAATTATGATGATTGTATTGTTGCTACATTAGATTCTGATGGACAACATACAGCTAAGGATACATTAAATCTATGTGATATTGAATCTAATAAGAATGATACTATTCTTTTAGGTAAAAGATTAAGAGGAGAAAAAACTCCATTAAGAAGTAAAATAGGTAATTCTATTACTAGAGTAGTATTTAAATTATCTACTGGTATAGATGTATATGATACTCAAACAGGTTTAAGAGTATTTAAGAGTAATTTATTACCTTTCATGTTAGATGTTCCTGGTGATAGATTTGAATATGAAATGAATATGTTACTAGAAGCTCCTAGAAAGAGTATTAATTTAGAAGAAGAAGTTATTGAAACTATATATGAAGATAATAATTCGGGATCTCATTTTGATACTATCAAAGATTCATTTAGAATTTATAAACAAATATTTAAATTCATGTTTGCTTCTGTTTCATCATTCTTTATAGATTATATTTTATATACTATATTAAATCTATTAACTGGTAATTTAATATTATCTAATGTTGTAGCTAGAGTATTCTCTTCTGCATTTAATTATACTGTTAATAGAAATATGGTATTTAAAGATAAGAATAGTGTTGCTAAATCAATTATTAAGTATTATTTATTAGCTGCATTTATATTACTAGTTAATACTATAGCATTAACTATGTTAAGTGTAGTTATTAATAAATATATAGCTAAGATAATAATTGAAGTAATATTATTTATTGTTAGTTATTTTGTACAAAAGAGATTTATATTTTAGGGGGATATAAGATGAGAAAGATATTATTTAATATTATCTTTTATCTTTTATTGGTTGGTTCTTTAACATTTGTTGCGTTAGATACATTTGTATTTGAAGAAGATGCAGTAGATGATGCTCTTGATATAAGAGACGAAGTCATTATAGATGATAAAGAAGTTGATGATAATCATTATAAAGATAAGGATATTGAAATCACATTAACTCAAGATAGAAAACATAAAACAGATATATATGTAGCAGATATTAAATTATCTTCACCAGAGTATTTAAGAACAGCTCTAGCAAAGAATAAGTTTGGTAGAAATGTTAAAGAAGATACATCTGATATAGCTGAAGCTAATCATGCTATTTTAGCTATCAATGGAGATTTCTATGGTGCTAGACAAGCTGGATATGTTGTAAGAGAATATAAACAATTTAGAAATACAATGCAATGGAATAGAGAAGACTTAGTAATGTATGAAGATGGTTCATTTGATATTATTAAGGAAAACAATACTAAATTAAGTAGTTTAAAGAATCCTCGTAATGTATGGACTTTTGGACCTGGTTTATTAAAGAACGGAAAGATTATTGTTGGTGTGGACCAAGAAGTTTCTTCAGGACATAGAGTATCTAATCCTAGAACTGGTATTTGTATAGCTGATAAAAACCATTACTACTTTATAGTATCTGATGGTAGAACTAAGGCATCTGAAGGTTTATCATTATATGAATTAGCTGAATACATGAAAGATTTAGGATGTACTACAGGATATAACCTTGATGGCGGTGGATCATCTACTATGGTATTTAATGGTAAGATTATTAATACACCAACTCATACTGGTAATAAGATAACAGAAAGAAAGGTGAGTGACATTGTTTATATCGGTTATTAAAAAGATGATACCTTATATAATAGTATCAATCGTATGTTTAATTACTTCTTTAATATATGAACATTTCTCTCATGGAGTAGAATCTATCTTTATGTTATATGCATGTGTAGTTCCTTTTACTGCAGGTGTATTAAAGTTAATATTTAATAAGATATTAAATAGCACTTTATATAGAGCAGGATGGATAACATTATTATCTTATTCATATCTAAGAGGTGCATTAGAAATATATGGTACTGATAGTAAGTATTTACCTATATTCTTATATGTAGGTGTAGGTATGATATTATTATCAATTACTATAATAGAAAAAGAAGTAATAAAAAAAGATAAAAAAGAGAAGAAATCTAAAAAATAGGTTTCTTTTTTATTGTAATAACATATAAGAAGATGTATATTTAAGATAGGAGAGTGAACATATGAAAAGAATATTGAAGGTTATAATTGTATTTATGTTCTTATTACCTGCTGTAGTAAGTGCATATGATTATACTGAGTATTTTAATAGAATTGTTAAAGACGGAAAGGTTTATATAAATGGTAATAAACCAAGAACAAATCAAGAATTATTTGCTTATGTTCAATATCATGGAGATGAAGCTTTAAATGATCCTTATGTTTATGTTGATTATATAGATTGGACTGGTGCATTTGATGATGAACCAGCAGCTAATGAAGACGGGTCTTATACTATTAATTTATATTTAGAAGATTTATTATCAAGGAACTGTCCGAATCATACTTGTTCTGAGATAGGTCTTAATAATGTTAAAGTATATTTTAATGAAGATTCATCTAAGGAATATTTAAATAGAATTAACGAAATAGCTAATTCTCTTAAAGACAAAACATTTATATTAGATGATTTAGGATTTATTAATTATATAAGTATTGTTGATCCAAGCAATGATCCAACTACAAGATTCACTCAAGAATACATGGCTAAAGGTTTATTATATTCAAATGATTTTCTAGAACAAATTGGAAATAATAATATCAGTTATTATCTTGAAAACTATGCTGGTGATGGAGATGACTATATTCTTAGATCTTTGGGTAGTGTTGTATTAAAATATAATGGCTATCTACAAACATCTGTTGATCATGTGGGGTTAGATTTAAAATATCTAATGTATGTTCCAAGTGATACGGAGGATACACCTGAAGCATATATAGCTGTTGTTAAAGATAGAATTAAAAAGTATTTAGGTCTTGATGTGGAAATGGAAGCATACAAGAAAATATCTGAAATTCTTAAGCATGATGGTGACGTAATTCCTGATTGGTCATGGGATAATTATATGGATATGTTATGGGATGATACTTTTGAAAACCATTATGGTGGATATACTAATAAGCTAGATATGGTGTATAGATTCAAAATAAGTGATGTATGGTATTATTTCTTAATTGAAAAGAATGACGAAAGATTGAAAGAACCATTATTTAATGTCAAAGATATAAATACAAGCATTAAAATATCTTCTAATGTTGGAAATGTTCCATTAGATACTACTTTTAAAGCAGTATATGTTAAAGATGGCGAAACATATGAAGATATTAAAAAAAGAATAAACGGTGATTTCACAGCAGTGGATTTATCACTATATAGTCCTATAAAAGATCAAAATATCACTAAACTTGATAATGGTAAATTTAAAGTAAGTATACCAGTTCCTGCTAACTTAGAAGGTAAAACTATATATGTATATTATATTACTAGTACTGGAGAATTGGAGGAACATGAAGCTACTGTTAAAGATGGTTTTGCATCATTTGAGACAGATCACTTCTCAACTTATATACTTGCTGAAAAACAAACTAAGAATCCTAAAACAGGAGATAATATAAGATTATACTTATCATTATTATTCATTGGTTTATGTGGGTGTTATACTTTTATAAAGTATTTAAATAAAGGTATTAACTAGATAGTTAATACTTTTTTTATGGTATAATATATATAGGTGATACTTAATGAATCAAGATAGATATAATCAACTTGTAGATTTACTTATAAAAGCTAATTATGAATATCATGTTATGGATAATGCAACAACATTAACAGATCAAGAATATGATAACTATATAAGAGAAGTATATGAAATAGAAGAAGCTCATCCTGAATGGAAAAGAGATGATTCACCTACTACATTTGTAGGAGGAGAAGTATTAGATAAGTTTGATAAAATAACTCATAAAATACCTATGATGTCATTACAAGATGTCTTTAATGAGGACGATATATATAACTTTGATAAACAAATAAGAAAAGAAATAAGTAATCCTAAATATGTAGCTGAATTAAAGATAGATGGTTTATCTGTTTCATTAAGATATGAAAATGGAGTATTAGTTTCTGCTGCTACTCGTGGTAATGGAGTAGAAGGAGAAAATATCACTAATAATGTTAAGACTATAAAAGAAGTACCACAAAAACTAAAAGAGAATATTGATATTGAAGTTCGTGGTGAAATATATATGTCTCATAAGACATTAGAAGAATTAAATGAGAAAAGAGAAAAAACAGGAGAACCATTACTTAAGAATTGTCGTAATGCTGCAGCTGGATCTGTTAAACAATTAGATTCAAGAGTAGCTGCTGAAAGAAATCTTGAAGTATGGATTTATCATTTACCTAATCCCGAGGATTATGGTATTAAAACTCATCATGAAGCATTAGAGTTTATGAGTAATTTAGGATTTAGAGTTAATCCTAATAATAAGGTAGTTAATAATATAGATGAACTTATGGATTATATTCATGAGATGGGAGAAAAGAGAAGTACATTAGAATATGATATAGATGGTATAGTTATTAAACTTGATGATTTAGAAGGTCATAAGATCATGGGTAATACTATAAGATATCCTAAATGGGCTGTTGCTTATAAGTTCCCAGCTGAAGAAGTTCAAACTAAATTAAAAGATATTATATTTACTGTTGGTAGAACAGGACAAGTTACACCTAATGCAGTATTAGAACCTGTCATGGTTATGGGATCCCTTGTATCGCGTGCTACTCTTCATAATGAAGATTATTGTATTCAAAAGGATATAAGAGTAGGAGATACAGTTAAGATTAAAAAAGCAGGAGATGTAATACCTAGAGTAGAATCAGTTGTCATGGAACAAAGAACTGGAACTGAACAACCATTTAAGATGACTGATACATGTCCTATATGTGGTGAATCATTAACTAAGAAAGATGCTGCATATTATTGTACAAATGAAAAATGTCCTAAACAAGATATAGAAAAGTTAATTCATTTTGTTGCAAGAGAAACAATGAATATAACTGGTTTAGGAGATGCTATCATAGAAGATTTCTATAACTTAGGTTATATTAAATCATTCCCTGATATATATCGTATAAGTGATTTTACTGAACAAATAAAACTACTTGAAGGATATGGTGATAAATCATTAAATAATCTATTCACATCAATTGAGAATAGTAAATCTAATTCATTAGAAAAATTACTATTTGCAATTGGTATAAGATATGTAGGAGCTAAGACTGCTAAGATATTAGCTAAGAAATATAAGAATATAGATAATCTTATGAATGCTACATATGAAGAATTAAAAGATATAAATGATGTAGGAGATGTAATAGCTAATTCGGTAGTTGAATACTTTAAAGATGAAGATAATATTAATACTATTAATGAATTAAAATCTCTAGGATTAAATATGGATTATTTAGGAGAAGAAGTTAATGAAGAAACATTCTTTACTGGTAAGACATTTGTACTTACAGGTGGACTAAATGACTTCTCTAGAGATGAAGCTAAAAGAATAATAGAAAACTTAGGTGGTAATTGCTCTGGTTCAGTATCTAAGAAAACTGATGTAGTTATAGCAGGAGCTGATCCTGGATCAAAATATACTAAAGCAGTTGAATTAGGTATTGAGATATGGGATGAAGATACATTTAAGAAGAAGATAAATGAATAATACATCATTAATAATAGTTTTAAAAGAAAAAAGGAGAACACTAAAAAATTGTTCTCCTTTTATATATTTAAATAATATATTATGGTATAATATTGGTTGATAAAAGGTGGAAAAAGATATGAAGAATTTAAAGAAATTTTACCAAAATAATCGTATTTATTGTATTTTAATGATTGTTTCAGCAATTTGTTTAATTGTTATTCTTACTAGTGTGATTATATACTTCTTTAGTCAAACAAGTTCATCTGTATATGGTCATAGATTAGATGATATAGCTGAACATCAAGTTGATAAAGAAATTGAAGATTTAAAAGGTTTCTTTGATTCAAATGATAAAGTAAAATACTCAAGCATTGATAAAAGAGGAAAGATAATATATGTAGTTCTTGATGTTAATGAAACATTAGCAAATGAAGACGTTCAATCTTTATGTACTGAATCATTAGATAAATTAACTAAAGATCAAAAAGAATATTATGATATTCAATTTATAGTTAAAAGAGACGGTTTAAATCCTTATCTAGGATCTAAGTCAGCTCATAAAACTGTACTAGCATGGGCTAATTATTCATACAATGATGAAGAAGAAGAGAATCAAGAAGGGGAATAAAAAATGAAGATTAAAAAGAGATATATAATATCTATCCTAATAGCTATTATAGTAATAGGTGTAGGTGGATTTGTATTATATAAGAATTCAACAAATACTAACTCATTATCAAATGATGAAAAGAAATGGTTAGATAATAACTCATCAAGAGTATTATCTATTACTATTCCAAATGATATTCCTGTATTTGGTTCAACTGGAGCAGGAGTATTCTTTGATTTTGTTGATTACTTATCAGATGATTTAGATCTTAAGATTAATAAGAATACTGTATCATACGTATCTGAAAATGTAGGATATGGATTTGAAGTATCAAATAAATATGATAATGAAAAACTATTACTATATAAAGACCATTATGTATTAGTATCTAAGAATACAGGTATTTTATATGATACTAAGGAAATTCCATCTATGGGTGTAGGTGTACATTCATCTACTATTAATTTAGTATCATCATATTTTAATACAACTCCTGAATCATTCAAATCATTAGCAACATATGCTGAGATTACTTCAGGATTAAATGATGGTTCTATTACTTATGCTTTAGTTCCATTAAATGAATATAAAGATGAATTAATAAGTAATAATATAAATATACTTGCTCATATATCTGATTTAAATCATTACTATTATTTCAGATTAAGTGAAGATAAAACTATAAATTCAATATTTACTAAAGAGTTTAATAAATGGAAAGGTAAATATTTTGAAGATTCATATAATAAGAATAATTATAGATTATTTGTTGATAAGTTAAATATAACTGAAGCAGATGAAAGAGCTTTAACTAATAAAACTTATTCATATGGATTTACTGAAAATAGACCTTATGAAATATTAGCTTCATCTGAATATGGTGGAATTACTGCCGAATATTTAAGAAGCTTTAGTAAGTTTTCTGGTGTAGAATTCACATATAAGAAATATAAGAATGCTACTAAGTTAGCTGAAGCTGCCATAAATGGTGAAATAGATTTATATTATAACTATTATAATATAGTAACTAATTATATAGATTCAGGTGCATTAGGAAGAATTGATTATGATATAGTTGCTCATAATAGTATAGATTTATCTTTATCTAATATAAATGGTTTATCTTATCATACTGTATATGTTCTTAAAGATTCATATCTATATGATATGATTAAAGATCTTCCTGGTATTGATATTCAAACATATGCAACTCCAACAGATCTTAATAGAATTGCTAAGAAAGAAGCTATTATAGTATTAGATAGTAATACATCTAAGTATTATTTACCTAAGTTAACTGGAAACTATACTTCTAGATATTCATCTACATATGAATATAGTAATTATTCATTTAGATATAAGAATGCAACAGATACATTCTATAAATTATTTAATACATATACTAAAACAATAGATCCATCTGACTTAGTTAGATTTGGTATTACTACATATAATAAAGTAGAGTATCGTGGTGGTGTATTTGGTAATATAGCTAGATATGCTTTAGTAATTATTGTAGTATCTGCTACTGCTATATTTATCTATTCTAAGAATAGAAAGACAGTTAAACTTGATACTAAGATTAAGAAAGTTGATAGATTAAAATATATTGATTTACTAACATCATTAAAGAATAGAAATTATTACTATGATAGATTATCAGCATGGAATAAGAATAAAATATATCCTCAAGCATGTGTAGTTCTTGATATTAATAATGTTAAATCATTAAATGATAGAATGGGACATGAAGAAGGAGATAAACAAATACAATCAGTTGCTAACGTATTAATTAGAACTCAAATAGATAATACAGAAATAATGAGAACAGATGGTAATGAGTTCTTAGTATATATGGTTGGTTATTCTGAAAAACAAATACTTTCTTATATTAAGAAATTAGTTAAAGGATTTAAGAAACTACCTCATAACAGTGGTGTAGCAATTGGATTCTCTATAATTGAAAATGATACTAAATTAGTTGAAGATGCTTATAATGAAGCATTAATAAAGATGAGAGAGAACAAGGAAAAATCAAATGAAGAATCAGAAGAAGAATAGTTCTCCAGGTAAAATAAGAAAGTATTTTCAAGAAATAATTGAAATAATTCAAAAGCCTGAGATGGGGTTGCTTCCTGGTCAGTTAGCATTCTATATGTTATTATCATTAGTACCTTTAATAACATTAGCATGTTATACTGCTAACCTATTTGAATTAGATTATTCTAGATTTGTAGATACATTAGATTTATTTGTACCTGGTGGTATTGGTTATGTAATACCTCATATAACATCAGGTGCAATAACTATACCTTTAATAGTGTTAATGGTATGGATGTTATTTATAGCTTCTAATGGATGTAATACTATAATTATTATTTCTAATAATATATATGGTATTAGACAATCTACATGGATAAAAAGAAGAATTAAAGCCGTATTTATGACAGTTATGATAGTAATATTTGTTATTGCATTACTATTATTATCTGTATATAAATCAAGAATAGAAACATTATTAATTTCATTATTAAATAATGGTAATATAACTGAATATATTAAATGGTTAGAATATCCTGCAATGTTTATAATATTATTTTTATTCTTAAGAATGTTTTATAACTTTGCTCCAGATAGAATGAGAAATAATACACATATTAATATTGGTACGTTATTTACCACAATTGGTTGGTCAATTATTACAGTTGTATATGGTATGATAGCATCTCATATGTATAATTATGAAATGTTATATGGTGGACTTGCTAATGTTGCATTAATAATGATTTGGTTATATTTTGTATCATTTATATTTGTTATTGGTTTAGTATTAAATTATGGTGAAGAGAAAGAAGAGAATAATTAATATGTTCTTTTTTATCTAAATATGATATAATGATTATAGTGAACGTAGGAGAGTATATATGAAAAAACTAGTAGAAAAATTAAAAACAGTTAAACCTATTTATTATGTTATTGTTTTAATAGCTGTATTAACAGTTGTAGGTGTAGCAATCTTTAGACCATCTTATTCAGTAGAATCTAGTTTGCTAGATGATAAAGTATTAGATGGATTAACTATTACTAATATTTCATTAGTAGAAGATCAAGGTGTTGCTACTTATCAAGCTACTGTTACAGCAACTAGAAATATTAATGTTAATACAATAGAAATAGTATTAACAACTGATAAGGGTGCTATAACATTATATGGATATGTTGGTAAATCAATGCTAAATGGTGAAGCTACAGTTATTAAGGCTTCAACTGATGCTGATATAATGCAAGCAACAGATATTAATTATATAGTAAAATAAGATGTGTAATACATCTTTTTTATTTGATATAATATAAATGGTGATAATATGAAAAAGATATTAGTATTACTATTAATAATTCCTTTCATGGTTGGATGTAGTAAAACATATAAACATACATATAATATTTCTTCTACAAAGGAAGATGTAGAAATATCTATTAAAGGAGAAAACCTATCTTTATCTGATAATACTCCAATTATTATATCTAAAGATAATCAAGAAATAGTAAAGGGAGAATTCATTAATAAAGAGGGATATGAATATTTTAAAAGAATAATAAATACAGATGAAATAACTCATGATATTAAAGACAATTATATTTATTATGAATATAAGAATGAATATGTATATATTATAGATATTGATAATTCTGATATGTACTTTAGAATTAAAAGTGATAATAAAGATAATTTAAATAGTATATATAAGTATTTAAAGATAAATAAAAAGAACTAAGCAAATAGTTCTTTTTTATATTTTATATCTTTATCACTTATGATGATACATAGATCATCTTCATCATTAAAGACTTCTTCATACTTATTAATTAATATTCCATCTTTTTGTACTCTTCTTTTAGGTATATTAAATACTTGAGTCTTTCCATTTGTAAAATGAATTGATAAACCAGTTATATCTGTTTTAGTTTGTAATCTCTTAATTACTTCTGCAGCATCATAAGATTTATCATTTAATATCTTAATCATAAAGTAGTTAGCATCTAATGTGTTGCCATCTACACCATATGATATTTCATCACCATTGTTATCTATATTAGCAATATAGAAATTAGAAAAACTTGATGGAAATATAGAGATAATATCTTGGTTATTTGTTGTAAATTCTATGTTGTATATAAAGTCGTTTACCATTCTTTTATCACCTATACTAATTATACCATTTATATAAAATTAATTAAACAAAAAGGGTAATATAATTATTAAAATAATTATATTTATTTATTAGTTGCAAAATATTTTAAATATGGTATAATTTATTAGTAGTTCGGAGTTCCCGCGCTCATAGCTCAACTGGATAGAGCGTTTGGCTACGGACCAAAAGGTTGGGGGTTCGACTCCCTCTGGGCGCACCATTTTAAATTTATATTTCGGGAAGTAGCACAGCTTGGTAGTGCACTAGTTTTGGGAACTAGGGGTCGCAGGTTCAAATCCTGTCTTCCCGACCATTTGTAAATTAGAGGTTTATACCTCTTTTTTTATTTATTTTTGTGCTATAATATGTAACTAGGTGGTTTTGATGAATATAATATTCTTAGATATTGATGGTGTATTAAATGATAAGAAATATTTACAATCTCAAGAATCAGTTATTAGAAAGATTGAAAGAGATGTATTATTTGAATCTGCTCAAGAAGCCAAACCTCATTTAAATACCATTATTAAATATGATATGCTTAGAATTAATATGGAAAAACTAAGTATGGTTATTGAAGTCGCTAAAAACACCGCTAGTGGTGTTGTAATGATGTCTAATTGGAGTGAACAAGAATACTATGAAACATTCCTAAATGATTTATATGAATTAGGGTTACCTATTGTAGGTTATATAGATGGTACAACTCCATTTAGAGGTAGTTTAATAAAAAAGTATGTTAATGAACATGATGTTAATAATTATGTTATTGTTGATGGTGAATTAGCTATAGATTATAGTAATGATTTATTAAATAATATGGTATTAACTAACTATGAAGATGGTTTAATGGATAGACATATTTCTTTAATGTATGGAGTATTAAATAGATATTCACATAGGAGGTAATATTATGAAGAAGATTATGTTTGTATGTCATGGTAATATATGTAGATCACCCATGGCTAAATATATATTCAAATATATTACTAATGATGAGTTTATAATTGAATCTAGAGCTACTTCGACAGAAGAAATAGGTAATGATTTATATTATTTAACTAAAGACATATTAGATAAACATAATATACCTTATGATACTCATATGGCTAAACAATTAACTAATAAAGAATATGATGAATATGATTACATTATTGTATTTGATGAATATAATAGGAATAATGTTAAAAGATTAATAGGTGATGATAGTAAGGTTAAAAAACTATTGTCTAAAGATATAGATGATCCTTGGTATACAAGAGATTTTGAAACAGCTTATAAAGATATTGTTGAAGGATGTAATAAGTTATATGAAGAATTAAAATAATTCTTCATTTATTATGCTATAATATAGGCAAGGTGATAACTATGTTTAAAAATGATGATTTATTAGATTATATGATTGTTAATGACGAATTTGAAGACGACGAAGATGAAGATGAATTTGAAGAAGATGAAGATGACGAAGATGAAGATGGATTTGAAGATGATGAAATCGATAATCTAGATGATGAAGAAAGAAAGAGATTAAAGAATCTTGGATTAGATGATGATGAAATTGATAAGGTCATGAAAGAAGGATGGGATGAAACATCTTTTGAAGATGACGAAGATGAAGAGATGGAAGACGACGATTACTACAATGATGAATTCTAGGTGATAATATGAAATATATATTTTTAATTAATTCTTTTAGTTTAAAAGATAAGACTAATCTATTAATAGATAGGATAACTGAGGTAGCAGTAGAAAGAAATTTAGATTTTGCTATTGAAGTTAATTCTAAACATAGATTTACTGAAGAAATAATAGATAATTATAAAAATGATGAAAATATAATTATATGTGTAGGTGGAGATGGAACTATAAATAGAACTTTAAATGCTATAGTTCATACTAAGAATATATTAGGGTATATTCCATATGGCACAGGTAATGATTTCTATAGAACTAATAAAGAATTATTAAAAAATGGTATTAATGATATAGATTTAGTAAGAATTAATAATAGATACTTTATTAATGTAGCATGCTTTGGTATAGATGCAGATATAGCTAATAATGAAGATATAATTCATTCTAAGCTAATACCTAAATCTCAAAGATACAATGCATCTATTATAAAGAATTTCTTAACTTTTACTCCTAAACATTTATCTATCAAGATAGATGATGAAACATATGAAGGAGATTATACTACCTTAGCATTATGTAATGCTAGATACTATGGTGGTGGTTATAAGATTGGGACTAATGCTTTATTAGATGATGGTCTATTAGATATTTATATTGTTGATAAAATGTCTAGATTAAACATTGCTAAATTATTATTAGGTATGAATAAAGGTAAACACGAAAAGAATAATAAAGTTAAAGTAATAAGATCTAAGAAAGTATTTATAAATGCTCATAAGAATCTTACATGTAATATAGATGGAGATACTTTAACTGATAGAACATTTGATGTAGAAGTTATACCTAATGGTATAAAAGTATATTATGATCAAGAATTAATAGATGAAATTACAAAAGTAAGGAAGAAATAGAATGAAATATTTATTTTTAGATTTTGGATATGTTATATGTTATCCAACTACAGGGGATTGGTTTATAACTCCTTATTTTAATGATTATATAAAAGAACATAATTTAAATAGAAAAGCTATATCTAATAGTGTTAAATACTTTGGTGATATATTAGATAGAAAAGTATTAACATTAAGAGAAGAAGTAGAAATGTATTATGATTTCTATAAAGGTATATTTGATAGATTAGAATATAAAATACCTTTAAATGATATAGATACTATAGCTAATGATATAACTTATTCACCAACTAAATATAGATTATTTAAAGATATAAGAGAAGAATTAATACAATTAAAAGATATATATAATCTTATATTATTAACTGATAATTGGCCATGTGGTGAATATCTAATGAATCATTGGGGATTAACAGAATATTTTAAGAATATGTATATATCTTCTTATTATGGTATAAAAAAAGATAAGAAAGAATTCTTTCAAATACCAATGGATGAATATAATATAGATCCATCTAATATATTATTTGTAGATGATTCTAACACTCCTTTAGATACAGCAATTAGTATGGGAATAGAATCATATAAGATGGATAGATATAATAATATTCAAGAAGATGATTATAAAGTTATACATGATCTTAAATGTTTATGTAGATAATAAAAGAGTTAACTATGTTGTTAACTCTTTTTATATTACATATGTAATAATAGTATGTTTATTAATAGTATCCTTAACCATATTTTTTATATTAAAGTTAATATCTTCATCACTATCATTTAATACAGTTATGATATATTTATCATCTTTATTAGTAGCTATTATTTTTAACTTATCAGATGATATTTGATGTACTAATTGTTCTTGATGTAATGATATATGTTTTAAGTAATGATATATAGGTGTTACTATTATATCTTCATCTTTTCTTATTATTGGTGCTTTAACAAAATTATTCTTATGATTAGGGCCACCTTGTTCATCTAATAATAAATTCCAATCCACAAATATATTCATTCCTGAATTTATATTTCCAATTATTTCATTTGCATATAATTCTGCATCTTTAATCCATTCTTTTTCAACATATGGAGAATAACCACATGACATTTCTGATTCTATTAATAATAGATTAGGATATTTATTATGAACTTTATTTAATTCATCAAAATATGAACCATCATACCAATGAAATCCTATAGATGATATTTTATTATTTGGTTCATATAATTTATCTATCTTCTTTAATAAATCTTTTTTATTATGATCATGTAACATGATAGATGCATTCATATTATTCTTATTTAAATAAGGTATCATATATTTATTAATAAATAATTTTTGTCTTCTAGTAGACCATAGACATGATTCCCATTTTTGATATGCATATGGTTCATTTTGTATGCTTAAGAAATCTATATTAATACCATATTTATTATAGTAATCTAAATACTTTATTAAGTATTTAGCATATCTTCTATAACATGTTCTTCTTAATCTATTTATAATAGGATATTTCCATCTTTTTGGTGGAGACCAAGGAGATGCTATATAACTAATTTTAAAATCTTTTATTTCATCTAATAATGGTATTATATATTCATTATCTTTATTTATATCAAATTTAAATCCTTTTAAGTAATCATATGTAACAGGTGAAAAATCACAAGAACCAATAGGTAATCTTATATATCTATATTTTAAATCTTTAAAGTATAGATTAATTAACTTATTCTTACTATAACTACTTAATAATTTATAGTTCACAGTTGAAGCTTGTGTTAATGCACCACCTATACCTGAAAAGAATGATATAGTTTTACTTTTATATACTTTAACATTCTCATCATATGTATTAATACTATGTGCATAATCTTCTTCAAAGTATCTTTTGTTGTTAATATCAGTTACATACTTTTTCATATACATCACATCTTAATTATATCATAATATATTTACTTTATTTCATATATTCATTATGATATAAGTAGAAAGAATTGATAGTATGCATAAATACTTTAGTGAATTAATTATAGCAATCGTTCTCTTAATTATAAGTAGTATTTTAGGAATTATAATATTATTTTGTAATAATGAAAAATATATTAATAAACTGTTAAATAATACATCTGATACAACATATGAAGTTATAACTACATCTACTGAAACAACTACAACAACTTCAGAGACAACTACAACAAGTACAACTACAACGACTACAACAACTACGCGTAAGAAAACAACTACAACAACTACAACAACTACTAAACCATATATTTATACATCATCATTAAAATTTCCGACATATAATCAAAATCCTAAATATCCAACTGGATGTGAAACAGTAGCATTATATATATTATTAAATTATTATAAAGTATCTGTTTCAATAGATACATTAATTAATGAATTAGATAAAGCTCCTATAAGTATTATTAATGAAGATACAGGTGAAATATGTGTAAGTGATCCAAGTAAAGTATTTTTAGGAGATCCAACTACTTCAAACAATTCAAGAGGTGTTTATACAGCTCCCATTCAAAAATTAGCTAATAAATATAAAGAAGGAGCAATAACCAAGGTAGGATTAGACTTTAGTGAAGTTGAAGCATTAGTAAATTCTGGTAGACCAGTAGTAGCATGGACTACAAATAATCTAGGTAATTCTAATGTAGTATTATTAGGTAATAGTTGTGAAACAGGTGAACAACTATATTGGAATACTAATGAACATGCTATGGTTGTAATAGCAACAGATGATAAATATGTAGTTGTATCTGATCCATATACAGGTACTATAAGATATTTTAATAAATCAACTTTTATATCTAGATATAATTTAATGGGTAAAAGAGTAGTATATTATTAATACTACTTTTTATTTGCTTAAATAATAAATTGAATATATAATAATACCTTAACTGAAGGGGATTTATATGGTTAAGAATAAGTTATATATTAGTTTAATTATTATTCTTGTTAGTACTATATTAGGTATGGATTTATTATTAAAAGAAGATAATAAACCAACTAGTATTGCATATGCTACTGAAGAAGAAGCATCTTTAGTCATGGATGATTTTATTGAAGAAGTAACAACAACTACAACAACTACTAGTACTACAACAACTACAACAACAATCCCTGTAACAACTACTATGAGAATTGCTACTACTCAAAAAGTATATAGTAATAATTTATCTATATCTGGATATAATAAGTATTATCCATTAGTAAAAGCATCTAATACTTCGTACGAAGAATTAGTAAAAGGAAATAAATATGCTGTATTAGATTATAGATTAGATTTTAATAAATATAAGAAAGTAATTATATATGGTCATTCATTTGTTGATGGTGGAGGTTTATTTAATTATTTTCAAAACTATGATGGTAATAAATCTTTTTATGATAATCATAAATATATAACTGTTAATTATAATGGTAATACATATAGATATGAAATATTTTCTGTATATATAGTAACTGCTAATAAAGATGATGATCCTTCCATGGAATATTATTATTGGTATAACTATAATGATGTTAAATGGGATGAAGTTATTAAATCATATAAGAATAAATCTCAATACAATACGGGAGTAGATGTATCTGGTGACGATGAAATATTAATTATACAAACTTGTTCTACTAATCCGTCTGTAGCTGGTAAGTATTATAAAGCTAATTTACTTATCATGGGTAAACTAATAAGATAAAGATAACATTATGTTATCTTTTATTATATAATAAAAGTAGGTGATAGTATGAATGTATTAAAGAAATTTGCTATAGCTATTATATGTACTTTATTAGTATTTGTTGTAGAAGGATTATCTATAGTAGTATGTACTAAGGATATATTTGAAAATCAATTATTAACTGAAGCTTTTAAGGAAGGTATATTAGATGGTACAACTCCTGAACAAAAAGAAGAAGTTAATAAGATGTTGGAAGCTATAGAATCTAATAAAGATGTTAGTAATATTATTAATAGTGTTATAGAAGATTGCATAAATGGTGAAGTAAGTGATTCAACTATCGATCAAGTAATGAAGTATGTTAAAGAAAATAAAGATGTATTTAATATTAATGTAGATGATATTGATACACCTGAAACAAGACAAGAAATTAGAGATAAAATGAACACAGTATATGAAGAAGTAAATAAAGAAGATAATCAAACAGTAAGAAATGTATTAAAGACATATTCTAAGATTTCATCTACTGCTACTATAAGAAATGCTATATTTGTAATTCTAGTATTAATAGGACTATTAGTATTATTACATTGGTCTTATTATACATGGATGAAACCATTATCAAAGGTATTTATTACATCGTCAATATTAATGTTCTTATTTTCAATATTAATAATTGGATTAAATGAAATGGTTAAAGAAGCAGGAGTTCATATGTCTGTTAATAATAAACTAGTATTAATATTTGCTTTCAGTGAATTAGCAATTGGAATATTATTTAAAGTATTATTTAAGACATTTACTAAGATAGAAGCTGATAAACCAAAGTTAGATCAAGAACAAATAATTCCACCAACTGAAGTTGAGGAGAATAGTAATACATATGAGTAATATTCGTAATAGTGTAGGTAAAGGAGTATCTATTAAAAATACTACTAAAGTATTTTTGCCTACAACAAGTGATAAGGTTTATAGAGTAACTGGTATGGATCAAATACAAGATATTATTTCATGTGGTTATATAAGACCTAAACCAAATAGAAAAGAAATAATATATTGGTCTCAAGGAGGAGATGATTTCTTCTATATAGATAAAAGACCAGTTATAGAAGCTCCTATATCTAAAGTATATAATGGATTAGAAGGAGAAGTACCCTTGGAATATATAACAGGTATATGGATGTATTCTGAAGAACAAGATAAATATATAAACGGAATAGAATATGTAATTGATGCTTATAATGAATTACATTCACAAAGGAAAAGATAGTTCTTATTGAACTATCTTATTTTTTTGCTCTTACAGCTGGTTTTTGCCAACTATTAACTATATCATGATCATCTAAATGTATTTTTTTTAATTATTAAGTTAAGTTAATGTCCAATTTATTATTTATTAATACAGAACAATAAAAGTGTGTATATAAATAATTATCATTCATGTTATACTTTATTATGATAGAGAAGGAGAATAAAAATGGGTAATAAAAATAATAAAGGTGTAATAATAACACTTGTTGCAATTATAATTATATTAATAGCATTAATTGTATTAATGGGTACAGGAAAGATTAATTTTAAATTTAATTCAACTAACAATCAATCTATAGATAATAATACAAAAGAAACTAATAATGTTTCAACTGATTCAAAAGTTATTGAACAAAAAAGTACAGTAAGTAAAACTCAAATACTTGAATACTATAAAGAAAAGTTATCTAACTTTACTGATCCAAATTTTCAATACTCAATTATGGATATAAATAATGATGATATACCTGAATTATTTATATATGTAACTGGAACAATTGGAAATCAAATAATTGCTGATACTTCAATTTATACTTATGATGAAAACAAAGGTGATAAATTAAATGACTATATTGTTAACATTGGAAGTATAAGTGGTAGAATTGATAATGATACTATATTATATAAAATGAAAGATGGTAGTTTATTATCTGTAATTGGTAAAATGGGATATGAGAATAAATCATATTATAAACTTGAAAATGATTGGTTAGTAAGAACTGATTTTGTTTCTAAAGAAACAAATGATTATACATTAGGAGACTACGAAATTCAATTTAAAGCTTGTACTGATTTATCATTAATTGAAAATTATAAATAATAAAAAGACGGTTACAATTCGTAATCGTCTTCTTCTTTTTTTATCACTTTTGTTTGTTTTGTTTTTTCTTTTAAGTTTTTCTTTAATAATATTTATCATATTATTACAAACTTTCATAACAATAAAAAATCGAACTATAAGTTCGATTAAATATCAAATGGAGCAAGTGAAGGGAGTCGGACCCTCGTCTCAACCTTGGCAAGGTCGCATTCTACCGTTGAACCACACCTGCATTTCGTTTGCATTAATAATATATCAAATTAATAATATTTAATCAAGTAAAAACAATAGAAAATAATTAACATATGTTATATAATTATTAAGAGGTTAAGATAATATGAAGACTAGTAAAAAGAAAAAGGTTATTATGTTTATAATTATAGTATTAATTGTATTAATAGGATTAGGCATATTCTTATATATGTATTTTAAAGGAAATAAGAAAGTAGATGCTCCTGCTATACAAGCAACAATACTTAATAGTATAGGTGACTATGGAATTACTTTATCTGATATGGATACGGAATTATATAAAAAAGAATATGAAACATTAAAAAAGAATCTAGAATCAGATAAAATAGATTATGAAGAATATGCTAAAAGTATATCTAAGTTATTTGTAATAGATTTATATACTATTGATAATAAGATTAATAAATATGATGTAGGTGGATATGAAGTAGTATATCCTAAGATAGTTGATAATTATAAATTAAATGTAGAAGATACTTTATATAAATATGTAGAAGATAATTCTCAAGGTAAAAGAGATCAAATATTACCTGAAGTTTCATCTATAGAAGTTAAATCTATAAAGAGTAATAAATATACAATTAAATCAGAAGATACTACATATGAAGGTTATAAAGTAAATTTATCATGGAAATATAAAAAAAATATGGGATATGATGATGAAGGAGAAATCATCATAATAAAGGTAGATAATAAACTATATATTGTAGAAAAGAATTAGAAATTAATTCTTTTTTTTAATTTATAGTTGCTATTCTAAAACTTTGCAATTATAATATATAGCCATAAGAGGTGTAGTTATGGAAAATACAACTAAGAGTATAAACTCTTTAATATCAGCGTTTGAAACTCGCAACGAATTATTACACGAAGAAATAAAAAGGAATGAAGAAGCCATTAAGAAAATGGAAAAAGAATTAATCTTAATTGAAGAACAAGATGTTGAAAAGGAAGAAAATAATCAACAAAATGATTCTACTGTAGAAATGGTTGCATAAACCATTTTTATATATGTTATAATATAAGAGGTGATTGAAAGATGGTAAAGAAGAAAGAAACAAAACAAGAAGAAACAAAAGAAATTAAATTCTATACAGAAGAATTAAAAAAGAGTAAAACTATAAATGAGGATACAGTTAAAATAATATCATTTATAATTATAGCTATTATAGTTATAGGTTTATTAATTGGATTATTCTATATCAATGGTAAATATGTTACTAAAGATAAATATCAAGATGCAACAACAACTACTACAGTTGAAGCAGTATATGATGATACTCAAGTAATCGTAGATGATATGTTTAATAAATCTACTGATGATTATTATGTAGTAGCATATGATAAATCAGATGTAGATGGAAAGTTTATATATGATTCATCATTATACTTTGCAAATGATAAGATTAAGTTATATAAGTTAGACTTAACTAATGCAATGAATAAGATGCACTACAATAAAGAAAAAGCAGAAAACTTAAATACAACTAATAAGAAAGATATTAATTTTACTACAAGTACATTATTAGTATTTAAGAAAGGTAAAGTTGCTGAAGTAATTACTAATAAAGATGATATAGTAAAGAAATTAAATACAAAATAAAACATCTAGAATAAACTAGATGTTTTTTATTATCTAAATATATATGGATCTTGTTCAGTTCCTGTTCCTGATATATATTGAACTTTATCAGAAATATTAAATACTGTATTAACTGAATATGAGTTATTACACATAGATGAGTTTATTGTTTGGAATACATAGTATGCTCTTGATGAATCATTTGCATCACCTGTGACAGTCCAAATTCTTTTTCTATATGTTCCTAACCAGTTATAGTTTTCACATGATATAGCTTTAGTAGAAGTACAATTATTATCTAATGAAGCTTGCATGTATTCATATACATTTAATAAACCTAATTGTTGGTTAACTAATTTAACCATACATTCAGTAGAACCATCTTTAGTAATATCTGCTTCAGATCTTTTACCAACACATAAGTCTTGAGTAACTATATAAGCTTTAACAGATTCAGGCCATACTGTTGAATCATTATAATAATTCTTTACTGTATCTTTGATTCTTGAGTTTAAGTTATTAATTAAATAATCATTAACACCAGAACCAGTACTCTTCATTGGATTATATCTATCATCCCATTTTTCATTATCTAGACCAACTACTTCAAATAATCTTATAGTTCCATCTTCATTAATTCTTAGTATTCTGAATAGTTTATTTTGACCAGGGAATTTAACAAAGTTATTTGATACTTCACCTCTATAAACGTATTCATCTCCTTGTTCATATAAACCTACTCCAGATTCTACTAATGAATCTTCAATTAATTTATCTTTTAATAATAAAGATCTATAATCTTTACCACATGTTAGAGAAGGTGAATATAAGAAGTTACCATAGTTATTAGTTATTGTAACTGAACCATCACATGACAATTCATCATTCTTATAAGTTTTAGCAGGATCTTCCATATAACCTTCACTTATAAGTTTTTCTAACTTAATATTTCTAGTATCTCCATCTTCTTTAGGTAGATCATCTGGTTTAGCTTGATAATAACTTTTAGCAGCTTTTACCATACTATCTTGTATTTTGTTATAATCTAACTTCTTCTTAGAACAAGCAGCTATTAATAATAATAGGATTATAAGTACAACAAATACACCTACAACTATACCTATTATTTTTACTATTTTTTTATCCATCTTTATCGACTTCCAATCATACTAAAATTATACCATTTATATATTTTATTTTTCAATATATACTTATTGATTAATACATAATTAATATGTATAATATATATAGAATAGAGGGAATTGATATGTTAGAATTTATTATTAATTACTGGGTAATATTCGTAGTTATTGCTGTAGTACTTTTATTAGGACTATTTGGATATATGATGGATAGAAAAAAATATGATGAATATAGAGATGAAATTATCAATGAAGGAAGAGCTTCAAATACTATGTCTTCACATGCAAATGTATCTGAAGTTGCTGATGTAGTACAAGTACAAGAAGAACCACAACAACCAAATCAATAAATGCATCTTCATGCATTTTTTATTACGAAAATATGATATAATATAAAAAGGGATGTGATAATATGATACCATTAGCCACAGTATGGACTTTGGTAACTAAGACAATAGATATTTGTATTGTTTGGGCATTATTCTATATCTTATTTAAGAATATTAAGAACAATGTTAAGATGGTACTAATATTCAAAGGTGTAGTAATTATTATCTTGATTAAGTTATTAAGTAATTTACTTAATTTATATACAGTAGGTGTATTACTAGAGTATGTTATTTCATGGGGACCTATAGCATTAATTATAGTTTTCCAACCAGAAATAAGAAACTTACTTGAACAAGTAGGTAGAACACAATTACTAGGAAGACACAAAGTATTAACTGTAGATGAAAGAGAAAAAGTTGTATATGAAATAATGACTGCTATTGAACACTTAAAGAAGGATAAAACTGGTGCTTTAATAGTTATTGAAAGAGATATGTCATTACAAGAATATATTCAACCAGCTATTAAATTATATGCTGATATTACTTCTCAATTATTAGAAGCAGCTTTCTTACCACCAAACCCATTACATGATGGTGGAATTATTATTCAAGGTGATAGAGTAACATGTGCTGGTGCAGTATTCAAAACATCTATGAATCCTAATGTTAATAAAAAGTTAGGTACTCGTCATAGAGCAGCATTAGGTGTTGCTGAAGAAACTGATGCTATAGCATTAGTTGTATCTGAAGAAACAGGTAGAATTTCTATAGCATGTGATAATTACTTACATTATAATTTAACAATAGATGAATTTAGATCAATGCTATTAGAAGAATTAAAACCTAAGAATGATGTCTTCTATGCTGCAGATGAAGAAGAGAATGGTGGTGAAGAAGATGAGTAAGATATTCGCACCAATCATTTGGATATTTAAAATAATATATAAGATATTAGATGTATTATTAATTACACCTGTATCTAAAATAATCTATAGAGTTAGAGGATTCTTAAAGGATAATAACTCAAGATTTGAAAAAATCTTAAATAGACCTAATGTACTAGTATATTTATCATTAATATGTGCTGGTATTATGTTCTTACTTGTTGACCACAATGTTATTAATTTAACTGAAAAAGAAGCAGAAGTAATTGAAGGTCAAAAGATTAATATTATTTATAATGATGAAGCATATGTAGTAGAAGGTGTACCTGATACAGTAGATATTACTTTAATAGGTAGTAAATCATCTATTTACTTAGCTACTCAATTAGGTGAACATAAGATAGACTTAGACTTATCTGGATATGGACCTGGAACATACAAGGTTAACTTAAAGTATAATCATTCAGTTGAATCAGTTACTTATAAGTTAGATCCTGCAACAGTTACAGTTAAGATATCAGAGAAAGTATCTGAAGTTGAACCATTAACATATGATTTATTAAATCAAAATAAATTAGATAAGAAATTATCTGTATCTAAAGTTGTACTTGATACATCTGAAGTAATTGCTAAATCATCTCAAGAACAACTTAATAAGATAGCTACAGTTAAAGCGTTAATTGATACATCTAAGATTACATTAAAAGAGTCTGGTACTCAAACATTAGAAGATGTTGAATTAGTTGCATATGATGATGTTGGTAATAGATTAGACCATGTTGAAATTGTTCCATCTAAGATTACTGCTCAAGTAACAATTGATTCATATCATGTTACATTACCTGTTAAGACAGTTGTTACTGGTAACATGGCATCAGGTAAAGCTATCGCATCATTAACATCATCTGTTAAGAATGTTGATGTATATGGTGATAAAGATGTCTTAGATAAGTTAACTGAAGTAGAAGCTAAAGTTGATGTTGAAGGATTAAGTGAAAACAAGAAATTATCTGTAGATTTAATAAGAGTCAATGGAGTAAGATATATGACTGAAACTAAGACTAATATTGATATAACAGTTGGTAATGAAGCTCAAAGAGAAATTGGTGGAATTATAGTATCAGCTATAAATGCTGGAACTGGATTAGTTCCTCAAGCCGCTCAAGGAGAAAGAGAAATTTCAGTAATCCTTAAGGGTACTCAAGAAGTAATTAATGCTATTCAAGATAACCAAGTATTTGCAACAGTAGATTTAACTGGTTTAGGTAAGGGATCTTATTCAGTACCTGTAACAGTTACTACATCAGATGAAAAGGTAATAGCAATACCTACTAAAACTGAGATAACTGTAAATATTCATTAAAAGTAGTTAATCATAACTACTTTTTTTATGCCATTTGTTATATACTTATTATAATAAGGGTTGATAATATGAAGAAGAATGGTTTCTCATTAATTGAAATGTTAGTTGTTATTATTATCATTGCTTTTTTAATGGCATTATTAATACCTGGTTATTTAACTATATATACTACTATGAGAAGAAACACATTTGATAACAAGGTTAACCAAATTGAAAAAGGTGCATTAAAGTATGGTAATACTATAAAAGATGATATAAAGAAAAATACATGCATGAATATTACTGTTCAAGAATTAATTGAAAGGGGTATTATATCTTCTGAAAGTGATACTAAAGCTGAAATATATAATCCTACTACAGGAGCTCCATTAAGAGGAGATGTAGTAATGTGTTATTGTAAATCTACTTTAGATATTAATGCTAATTATGTAGAAGATTATAATCCTAATATTTACTATCATAAAGGTGAAAAAGTAAGAGTATCATATGGAAATGGTACATATAAATATTTTGAATGTGTAGAAGATGCTGATCCAGGTAAATTAACTGATAATTATGTCTGGACTACAACTACAGGTGTTACTCATTCAACTAGATTAGGAGAGACTTCATCTAGTACAACTAGTATGTCTTATAAACCAGTTAATTCTAAGTACTTTAAAGAAATAAGTTGTTAATAACTTATTTTTTTATGTTATAATTTATTTGGTGAATAAAATGAAAAAGTTAATAAAGAATATATTAGATTCAGTACATAGAAATTTAATTGTTATTATTATTTTTTCTATCTTTTTAGCTTTAGAAACTTATCAATTAGATTACTCTGTATATTCACCAGGCGGATTAATTAATGTTGATAATAGATTATCAAATAAAGAATATTATTCTAAAGGTTCATTTAATTTAACATATGTATCATATAGAAAAGGTACTATCATGAATTTACTTATAGCTAAGATATTACCTACTCATGATATTATTAAGAATAAAGATATTACTTTATCTAATGAAGATATGATTGATTCTATGAAAAGAGATTTAATACAAATAGAACAAGCTGTATCTAATGCTACTTATATATCTTATAAGTATGCTAATAAAGAATATTCTATTAAAGATGAATATAATTATGTTTATTATATAGATCCTAAAGCTCAAACTGAATTAAAAGTAGGAGATAGAGTTATTAAATGTGATAATAAAGAAACTACTAGTTTTGAAGAAATACAAACATGTATTAAATCACATAAAGTAAATGATGACGTTACCCTTACTGTTATGAGAGGTAATAGAAAAATAAATACTAAATCCAAAGTATTGGATAATAATATAGTAGGTATATTAATATCTAAAGTGTTCACATATGATCTAAATCCTAACATGACATATAAATATGATCATAATGAATCAGGATCTTCAGGTGGATTATTATTAGCATTATCCATGTATAATGCTTTAGTAGAAGAAGATATTACTAAAGGAATGAAGATAGCAGGAACTGGTACTATAGAATATGATGGAAGCGTAAATGAAATATCTGGTGTTAGATATAAAATACTAGGTGCTGCTAAAAAGAAAATAGATTTATTTATTGTTCCATCAGGTAACTATGATGAAGCTAAAGAAGTAGTTGAACAAAATAATTTAAATATTAAATTATTAAGAGCTGATTCATTTGAACAAGTATTAAATGATTTAAAGAACTATAATTAGTTCTTTTTATTTTTATTAAAAAATTATATAATATTAAATACGGGTGGTTAATATGATTAGAAGTGAGGTTAATAGATCTGAATTATCTCCAATGATGTTACAATATATGGATATAAAAGACAAATATGTAGATACCCTATTATTCTATAGAATAGGTGACTTCTATGAATTATTCTTTGAAGATTCAGAAATAGCATCACGTGAATTAGAATTAACTTTAACTGGTAAGAATGCTGGGTTAAAAGAAAGAGTTCCTATGTGTGGAGTTCCTCATCATTCTGCTAAATCTTATATAGAAAAATTAATAGAAAAAGGTTATAAAGTAGCAGTAGTAGAACAAGTAGAAGATCCTAAGACTGCTAAAGGTATGGTTAAAAGAGAAGTAGTAGAAGTTGTTACTCGTGGTACCATGGTTGATTTAGAATTCTTAAATGATAAAGATTTTAACTATATAGCATCAGTAGAAGACTTACAATATACATATCTTATTACTTATATTGATTTATCTACTGGTGAAGTTAACTCATGTTATATTAACCATGAAGAAGATAGTTTAATAAATGAATTATTAAGTTTAAATGTTAAGGAAGTAGTTATTAAAAATGACTTCCCATTAGAATTATTAAATGTTCTTAAAAACAACTATGCAATTAATATATCTATTGAAGATAATTATTTAGAAGATGAATATAAACATATATATGAAGATATCGAAGACGAAAGAATAATATATGGTATTAAACATTTATTATATTATCTTCATGTAGTACAGCTAAAAGATTTATCACATTTATCTCATGTTAATATTGTTAAAAAAGATAATTATCTAGAGATGGATGTACATACAATTAGAAATCTTGAATTAATAGAAACATTAAGATTAAAAGAAAGAAAGTATTCACTTATATGGCTACTTGATAAAACTAAGACAGCTATGGGTGCTAGAATGCTTAAGTACTTCTTACTAAATCCCTTAAAGGATATAAAAGAAATTAATCAAAGATATGATTACATAGATTCATTAAATAAAAACTTTATGTTAAGAGATGAATTAATGAAGGATTTATATGAAGTATATGATCTTGAAAGATTATGTGGAAAAGTATCATGTGGTTCTTTAAATGCAAGAGATGTTCTTCAAATAAAGAATAGTTTAAGTGTATTACCTGATATAACTAGAATAATAGATGAATTAGGTTATAAATTAAAATTAAATGATCATTCAGAGTTATATAAATTATTAGAAGAAGCTATATATGAAGAACCACCTATAACAGTAAAAGAAGGATATTTAATTAAGGATGGATATAATAAAGAATTAGATGAACTTAAAGAGATAAGAAAAGGTGGTAAGAACTTCATATCTTCTATAGAAGAATCATTAAAACAAGAAACTGGTATATCTAACTTAAAAGTAGGATATAACAAAGTATTTGGTTATTATATAGAAGTTACTAAAGGACAAATAGCTAATATTCCTGATAATCTAAATTGGGAAAGAAGACAAACTTTAACAGGTGCGGAAAGATTTATATCGCCTGAATTAAAAGAAAAGGAAGCACTTATATTAAATGCTGAAGAAAAGATTATAGAACTAGAATATAATCTATTTACTGAAATAAGAAATAGAATTAAAGAAGAAATATTTAAATTAAAAGAAACAGCTAGAGTATTAGCTGAATTAGATGTATTAGCTTCATTATCTATAGTATCTGAAGAACAACATTTAGTTAGACCAACTCTAACTGATAAGAGAATAATAGATATCAAAGAAGGCTCACATCCTGTTGTTGAAGTAGTATCTAATAATCAATATATCAAGAATGATATATATATGGATGAAGATATTAATACTTTATTAATAACAGGGCCTAATATGTCAGGTAAATCAACATATATGAGACAATTAGCTATAACTGTTATTATGGCTCAAATGGGTTCGTTTGTTCCTGCTACATCAGCAACACTTCCTATATTTGATAAGATATTCACTCGTATTGGTGCATCAGATGATTTAGTATCAGGTGAATCAACATTCATGGTTGAAATGATTGAAGCTAAGAATGCGCTTGTAGGTGCTACTGATAAATCATTAGTATTATTTGATGAATTAGGAAGAGGAACAGCTACATTTGATGGTATGTCTTTAGCTAGAGCAATACTTGAGTATATATCTGAAAAAGTTAAATGTAAGACATTATTTAGTACACATTATCATGAATTAACTGATTTAGATAAAAGAATACCTTCTATTAAGAATGTACATGTAGAAGCTAGAGAAGAAGATGGAAATGTAGTATTCTTACATAAAATCATGGATGGTGCTGTTGATAAATCATATGGTATTCATGTAGCTAAACTAGCAGGATTACCAGATGAAGTATTACAAAATGCATCAGCAATACTTAATGTATATGAAGATAATTCAAAGAAAAGAAAGAATGAAACACACATAGAACAAATAGCATTTGATTTAGATCATAAAGAAAAGAGTGAACTTAAAGAGTTTATAGATACTATAGATCCTTTAAATACTACTCCTATTGAAGCTATTAATTTACTATATAAAATTAAAGAAATAAATAAGAAAGATAAATAATCTTTCTTTTTATTTATAAACAATTAAAATATATTGTTAATCAGCAATTATAATAATATATAAGAATTACTCAATATATATTGATTTTATTTGGTAATATGGTAATATATATATGACTTAGAAGTAATTGACAAAAGACACGATTTTGTGTTATTATCTTCATGTTTGTAAGTCTTTCTTACGAACCGCACTAAAAAGGTATAAAGTGGTATTTACCCACCTCTAAGGCGAGTCTTCAAAATATATAAAGGAGGTTAATGTATGAAAGCAATATTCGAAACTGGTGGAAAACAATATTATGTTGCTGAAGGTGATGAAATTTTCGTTGAAAAGTTAGATGTAGAACCTTCAAAGACTGTTGATTTCGACAAAGTATTATGTGTTGGTGATAAGACTGGTGCACCATATGTTAAAGGTGCTAAAGTTACTTGCAAAGTTATTAAACAAGGCAAGGGTAGAAAAATTAGAATCTTAAAGAGATTTAACAAGAACAACAAGAATAAGACTCATAAGGGTCACAGACAACCATATACTAAGTTAAAAGTAACTAAGATAGTAGGTTAATATGATTAAAGTATTAAAAGAGATGGATAGAATTACAATCAGTGGTCATGCTGGTTATCAAGATACTAACGATATAGTATGTGCATCTGTATCATCTATCATGTATACAACTGTTAATGCTATATTCAATCTTAATAAAGATGCTATTACATTTACTGATGATGGTAAAGAATGTAGTATTATTATTAATGATAAAGATGATATAACTGAATCGTTATTAGATAATATGATGATTATGTTAGAAGATGTTAAAAGACAATATCCATCCAATATTGAAATAAAATAAGGAGGATTTAAGATGAAATTATTTGTATCATTAAATATCCAACGTTTTGCTCACGTTAAAGCTCAAGGTTCTACACAAAATGGTAGAGATTCAGCTGGACGTAGATTAGGTGCTAAAGCAGCAGATGGTCAAAAGATTAATGCTGGTTCAATTATATATAGACAAAGAGGAACTAAAATATTCCCAGGTAAAAATGTTGGAATTGGAAAAGATCATACTTTATATGCACTAGTAACTGGTGTTGTTAAGTTTGAAAGATCTGGAAAGAATAAGAAAAAAGCTTCTGTATATGAAGTTTAATAAAGGAAATGTATAATACATTTCTTTTTTTTATTTATTATTCTATAATTAAATTAGGTGGTTTAGATGAATATATTATATTTAGTTTTAGTACTAATATGTATGGTTGATATTTTTATATCATATAAAAAGTTTAATAAAGTAATAAGTATTATTCTTAAGGTTTTATTAACTGCTGGAATGATAATTGTATCTTACTTTGGTGGCTTAAAATTACATATATGTTCATGTATCATATTACTATCATCTATTATTGATATGTATACTTTAAAAGATGAAAGAGAAGATTTATTCTTCCCAATTAAAGCTTCTTTAACGTTATATGTATGTTTAAAGATGGCTAACATATCATTCATGAATGATAATTTAATATATGTAATTATTAATATGTTTATTCTTATGTTATATATTTCTAGCAATAGTAGATGGGTTAAGAATATAGATTTAACTATTCTATTAGGAATAAATGTATTATCACATATAAATATAGAATATAAGCTAATACCTCATTTATTTAATCTTATAAT
>CAMODU010000003.1 GCA_946611605.1 uncultured bacterium | reverse complement strand
AGATTATATATCTAATACTAAAATAATAGATACTAAGAAATAATTATGTTATAATCTTATATGAAATGAGTGAGAAATATGGCGATAACAAGATCTGAATTAAGAGAAAAAGTTATGACTATTTTATATCAAATAGAATTATATGCTAAGAATAAAATAGAATATAATATAGATGATGTTATACATGAAAATTTAGATATTGATAATGAATTTGTTAAAGATATGGTATATGGTACAACAACATATATGAATGATATTGATAAATTAGCTAATTCATATTTAAATGATTGGACTATTGATAGATTAGATTCTATGGGTAGATCTATATTAAGAATGGCAATATATGAATTAAAATATATGGATACACCTGATTTAGTAGTTATTAATGAAGCTATTGAATTAGCTAAGAAGTATTCTGATGATAATGTACGTAAAATGATTAATGCTGTATTAGATAAATTAGTAAATGAATAAGAGGGAATTATATGAGAGAAAAGAAGACCGATAACAAATATAACTTATCCGAAAAAGATTTAGTAGTTTATAATGGATTATCTATTGCTTTAGGTATTGTATCTATAGCAGTTAGTCCATTAGGATTATTTGGTATAGTATTTGGTATATTAGGTATGTGTTTATCTGTTACTTACTATGAGGTAAAGAAACAAATAAAATTAGGTTATATATTATGTATAATTGGTTCCTTAATATCAGCTATATTTACAGCTTATATGTTATATATTTCAAGGGTTATGTAATTTGCACATAATCCTTTTTTGTTGTATAATAACACCTAATTTCAAGGGGTGTATTGGTATGGAATTGTTTAAACGTAAATTATTTTCTACTGTTGAAGATTTATATCAAGATATGATTAACAAAAAGAATGATTATTATAATCATAAGATTGATAAATATGTTGTTTCATATTGTATACAAGATGAAAATCATATTGAAGTTAAATCTAATATAGGTAGAACTAGAATAGTTGAAAATAATCAAAACAATATAAAAAGATTAGACCAAGTAATTGTTAGATCTAAAGTTGAAATAGCAAGAAAGATAGATGCATATGAAAATGAATCTAATGTAAGATTATTTGTATTACTTGCAAGTATACTTATGTTATGTTTATCATTTGCATGTGTATTAGGATCATTATTCATGGGTAACTATATATTATTATTATCATCATTATTACTATTTGCATTTATTTCATCTTTATCATTTATAGAAGGAACTAATTTATATATATTAGTTCAAGAAATTAGATCATTAAAGAAAATAACTGGTTATAAAGAAGATAAAGAAATAGAATTACCTAAATTAAAAATATTTAATAAGTAAGAAACAATTTATTTTGTTTCTTTCTTTTTGTATAATATTAATAGGTGGTTAATATGGATCCTAGAAAAGTAGGTAACCTAATTAAAGATTTAAGAAAGAAGAATGGTTTAACTCAAAAAGATTTAGCTGATAAATATGGTGTAACATATCAAGCTGTGTCTAAATGGGAAAATGGAACTAATCTTCCTGATATATCATTAATAAAAGAAATATGTAATGATTATAATTTAGATGTAAATGATTTCTTAGATGGTAATCATATTGTTAATAAGAAGAAAAAGAATTATAAATGGTTATTTATAATACCTATATTACTATTATTAATATTTGAAATATTTGTATATTGTATTAATAGTAATAAATCATTTAAATTTAAAACATTAACAACTACATGTGATGCTTTTAATGTTACAGGAAGTGTTGCATATGATAAGAATAATTCTTCTATATATATTTCTAACATTAATTACTGTGGTGGTGATGATGTTAATAAATATGATAGTCTTACTTGTAAATTATATGAAAATGATAAAGTAATATATGAATGTGATACTAAGAATGATATTAAGTTAGAAGATTATTTAAAAGAAATAAAAATTAAAGCAGACCATTATGAGCAATCATGTAAATTATATAAAGGTGATACATTAAAATTATCTATAGAAGCTAAGGAAGGTAATAAGACTACATCATATGATATACCTTTGCATTTAGATGATGAATGTTAACTCAACCTATAGTTTAGTTAATTCAACTAGTAATTTATTTTATTAGTTGTTTTTATTATATATAATAAACTTGTAATGACGAGGAGGGAAATTGTGAAAAGAAAGTTATTACTTGTGTTATTAATTATGTTAGGATTATTTACTATTACAGGATGTACTAAGAAAGAAGCTAGGCAAAGTGCAATAGATTTCAAGAATGAATATGAAGCATTAAATGGTAAACCTGCTAAGGGAGATAAGATATATAGAACATTAAATATATCTGATCAAAATCCATTTATTAAAACTACTGATACTGATATCTTAGATAAGATACATAATAAAGAAACATTCTATGTATACATAGGAGATCCTTTATGTCCATGGTGCAGATCAGGATTAGAAAAATTTACTAATGTATCTATTAAAAGAAAAATTCAAGATATTTATTATATAGATTTCTGGGATGATGACCATAATGAAATATTAAGAGATTTATATGAATTAGATGATAGTAATAAAGAAATATCATTTAAATTAACAAGAGAAGGTAATCCTGCATATATGGAAATACTTGAATATGTAAATGATTTTGCACAAGATTATACTATTACTAAAGATGATACTACATATAATATAGGTGAAAAGAGATTATATGGTGGTGATGTATTCTTCTTTAAAGATGGTAAAGCAGTTAAATATGTATCTATGAGATCTGATAAACTTGAAGGTGCATTTGATGAATTATCTGATGAAGTATTAAAAGATCAAGAAGATAAGTTTAACGAATTTTTCAATAATTAATAGACACAAAGCATGTATTTATACATGCTTATTTTTTTTGACTAAAAATTCATATTAATATATAATATGTACTTAACAAAAGGGGAATATATATGGTTGGTAAGAAGATAGGAATACTATTATTATCTTTATTAATAATAGTTGGATGTGGTATTAAAAAAGATAGTAATACATATGAAAATAGTATTACTCCTTTAGCATATGTAAATCAAGGTAATACAACAACAACTAAAACAACTACTAGTACTTTAACAACTACAGTTAAAAGAACTACAACAACAAGCGTTTCTACTAATGATGATTTAAGTATAGCTAAGAATAATATTAATACATATATTAATACTATAAATGAAATGATAAGTGTTATTAATAGATATAGAAGAGAAAAAGGATTAAGTGATTTAGAATATAGTTATGAATTATCATTAGCTGCAAGTGTAAGAGCTGCTGAGATGGCAAGAACAGGTGTATTTGAACATACTAGACCTGATGGAAGTAAATGGTCTACTGTATATAAGGAATTAGGAATTAAATATAATAGAGCAGCAGAAAATATTTCATATGGTTTCAACGATGTAGAAAGAGCTATGAAAGCATTTATGAATTCTCCTACACATGAACATAATATAATGAATCCTGATTTAAAGTATGTAGGAATAGGAGTTGCACCAACTGGTAATACTTTCTATTACGCACAAGAATTTAAAGCATAAGTATATGCTTTTTTCTTTTTATGTATAATTAGCACTTATATATTGACAGTGCTAATTATAAGTGCTATAACATTAATTGTAAGGAAGTGTTAGAATGGCTAAAAAGCAATTTAAAACTGAGTCTAAAAAACTAATGGACTTAATGATTAATTCTATATATACAAATAAAGATATATTCTTAAGAGAATTAATAAGTAACTCATCTGATGCATTAGATAAGTTATATTATAATTCTTTAACTGATAGAAAGATTAAAGTTAATAAAGAAGATTTATTTATTAAAATATATGTAGATGAAGATAATAAAACAATAACTATATCTGATAATGGTATAGGTATGACTAAAGATGAATTAGAAAACAATTTAGGTACTATAGCTAAATCAGGATCTGAAGTATTTAAAGCTGAAAATGAACATAAAGAAGATATAGATATAATTGGTAAATTTGGTGTAGGTTTTTATTCAGCTTTCATGGTAGCATCTAATATTAAAGTTATATCTAAAGGATATGGTGAAAAAGATGCATATGTATGGGAATCATCTGGTATAGATGGTTATACTATTAATGAAACTAATAAAGATACAGTTGGAACTGATATTATTATTACTTTAAAAGAAGATACAGAAGATGTTAAATATTCTGAATACTTACATACACATAAGATACAAGAATTAATAAAGAAATATTCTGATTATATTACATATCCTATTAAGATGGATATTAACAAGAGTGTACCTAAACAAGGAACTAAAGATGAATATGAAGATAAAGTAGTAGAAGAAACATTAAATAGTATGGTTCCTATATGGAAGAAAACTAATGTAGATGATTCTGAATATAATTCATATTATATGGATAAGTTTGTTGATTATAATGAACCTATCATGCATATTAAATCTAATGTAGAAGGTAAAGTTAATTATAGATCATTAATATTTATTCCATCTAAAGCTCCATATGATTACTATACTAAAGAATATGAAAAGGGATTACAATTATATTCTAATGGTGTATTAATTATGGATAAATGTAAGGAATTAGTTCCTGATTATTATTCATTTATTAAAGGTATAGTAGACTCTGAAGATTTATCATTAAATATATCAAGAGAAACTCTACAACAAGATAATGTATTACAAACTATAGCTAAATCATTAGATACTAAGATTACTAAAGAATTAGAATCTTTATTAAATGATAATAGAGAAAAGTATGAAGAATTCTTTAAAGAATTTGGTATGAATATTAAATTCGGATGTTATAACAACTTTGGTATGGATAAAGATAAATTAAAGGATTTATTATTATTCACATCATCTAAAGATAAGAAGTTAGTAACTTTAAAAGAAATAAGTGAAAGAAGTAAAGATAAAATTTATTATGTATGTGGTGAATCTATAGATAAGATTGATAATTTACCTGTAGTAGATAATTATAAAGATAAAGATATTGAAATACTTTACTGTGATAATTATTTAGATGAATTTGTAATGCAAGTATTACAAAAATACGATGGTAAAGAATTAATTAATATTCAAAAAGAAGAAACTGACCTTTCTACTGATGAAGAAAAAGATGAATTAAAGAAGTTTAATGAAGATAATAAGAAATTATTAGATGTAATTAAAACATCAATAACAGATTTATCTGATGTTAAATTTACTAATAAATTATCTAAACATCCTGTTAGTTTATCATCAACTGGTGATGTAACTATTGAAATGGAAAAAATCATCAATGCAATGCCTACTGATGAAACATTAAATGCTAAGAAGGTTCTTGAGATTAATAAGAATCATCCAATAGCAGATAAATTAATCAAATTAGAGAAAGATAAAAAGAAAGATGATATAATAAATATATCTAAAGTATTATATGCACAAGCAAGATTAATTGAAGGATTACCTATAGATAATCCAACTGAAATTACTAATTTAATATGTGAAGAATTAAGTAAATAGGAGGCTAATATGCAAGAAGAAGTTAAGAAGAAGTGTAATTGCAAAGAAGATTGTACATGTGGATGCCAAGAAGGTAAAGAGTGTACATGTACTGAAGAAACATGCCAATGTGGTTGTGAAGAAGGTAAAGAATGTACTTGTGATGAAGAAACTTGTACATGTGAAAATTGTAATTGTAATGAAAATGAAAAAGAAGATGAATAATCATCTTCTTTTATTTTTAAATGGCGCAGCAGAGAGGATTTGAACCTCCGCGCGAACATTCGCCCGCCTAAATCCTTAGCAGGGATCCCTCTTCGACCACTTGAGTACTGCTGCATAACATTTATAATTATACCTAAGTTATAATTCTTAGTCAATTTATAATTTGCTAATCTTACATATATTATATATAATAATTAACGAATTGTGAGGAATTTATATGGATAAAATAGATTTAGATTCTGCAACTAAAAATAATGTATTAGATGAATTAAATAGATTTAGTGTGCATGATGAAGAACTAAGAACTACAATAGTTGAATCAGGTAAAACTTTTGATACTTTTGATAGACTAGATCCAGCATCAACTTACTTATCTAATACTATTATGAGAGAAATACGTAATTGTCGTAAAAATGGAATATTATTTCCAGTTAATTATCTGATGATATATGATATTTTATATTATTTAGAACATTATTATTACTATAACTTAGATCCAGTTATGGATAGACTAGGTTCTTCTTTAACTGATTATAGTAATTTAAATGTTATTAAAAGATTCTTACATGGAAGTAAATACAGTTTAGAAGTATTAGGTAAAAGATTAGAATTAATATCTAAATATAATAGTGTAGCTGATTATATCAATCTATTTGATATTTCAAAAGATGGAGATAAAGTACTAGATTATGCATTAGAATCTACTGATTTTCAATCACATCATAAAGTAATAGGATATCATAGAGCATATCATGAAAAGATGAATAATGTAGATATGTTGAGAAAAATAAAATAGAGGAATTATTCCTCTATTTTTATTTCTTTAAAATATCTTTCTACTATTTGTTTTCTATCATCATCTGAAAATCTTGATCCAGCTGCTTTTTTATGTCCGCCTCCACCAAATAATGATGCAAATTCATTTAAATCCACATCTTCTTTAGTAGTTCTATAACTAACTCTAGATGATGCATCTATTAATACTATTAAATCTAATTCAGGATGTTTAGTAGATAAGTAATTACCTGTTTCAGATTTATTATTTTCTTGAAATACAACACCACATTTTTTATTATGGATTGTATATACTTTCATTTCTGAATCTTTTTGTAATAAGTATCTATTAATTTTATTTCTTTCAATTTTGAATAATCTTTTTTCAAATTGAGTAAATTCAAAATGTTTTTTATTCTTCTTTAATCTTTTAGATATTGTTTGTACAAATTCTTTATGACCTAATATATCATGTAGACTATTTAAGTTTTGTGCAGATTCTTCATCTATAAATGTATATGTATCTAATTGTCTTACTAGTTCTACATATTCTTTTATATCATTATGGTTTAATTCTTTATACTTGTCTTTTAAATATAAATAGAATAATTCAGTTCCACATGTTTTTTTACCATCTATATCAACTCTTATATCTGTATAATCATAATCTTTAGCGAAGTAGTGTGATACATGATGATCAAATACTTTAATATTATTTAAATTACTATTCTTAATTAAATCATGTGCATGTTCTGTTAATGTTAAATCACATATATAAATATTTTCATATTTAGATAAATCTTTCTTAAATAATTCATCGAATGTTTTATCTATATCCATGATTTCTATGTTCTTATAATCAAACTTTCTTCCAGTTAAGTTCATTAAAACATTAGGAGATACTCCATCTAAATCTACATGAGATATTAATAAATCTTTCATTATGAATACGCCTCGGTTCTAAGTTGTTCAATAAATTCATTCATCATAGTTTCATATGTATTCTTTTCTTTAACATCTTCTAAAGATAAGTTATTCATACTACGTACATTTACTATAGTAGTATTGATTGCTTTAATATCATCATTAACATTGCCATCTATTGCAAATATCATATTATTTGATCCTGCAGATAAATTATCTTTAGCTCTAGTTAAATTAGATTTATATTTATTTTCAGATTCATCTAATGTAATTATATTAAATCCGTATCTTGATAAGAATGATAATGAATTCTTATTTATTATTATATCTTTATATGCAGCATTTTCTGCAATAATCTTAAAGTTAGCATCATATAATGAAATAGTTAACTTAATCTTTTCATATTGTTTTTCTACATTATTCTTAAGTACTGTAGAAGTAATAAAATCTGATAGATGTTCTTTTATATTTTGTGCAATCATTAAATAATTAGCAGGGGATATCCATAGCTCTTCAATAGATGAATTAACTTTTAATCCTTGAGTGGCATCAATTAGTTTAATATTCTTATTTTCATTAATTAATCTAGTTGCTAATTTCTTTTCATTTGCATCTAATCCATTATAGATAAATAAATTAGCTTTAGCATATTCTTTTATTTGTTTATCAGTTATTTCGTAGTTAGATATATCTATACCATTAGGATATATAGATAATATAGTAGAGTTATCTCCATATATCTTTTCAGTTAGATATGTAATAGGATAAGCAGTTGTAATAATGTTTATATTATCCATCTTATCTCTTTTAATACATCCTGTTAAAACAAAAGTTGAAACTAAAGTTAATACTAATAATATATATTTTTTCATATAATCATTCCTTTTTAATCTATTTAAAATATACCAATTTTTAAGCATATTGTAAATTATATCTAGATAAAAGTAGTTATTTTATGTATAATTAGTTAAGGTGATAATTATGGATTTCTTAGAGACTAGGGGAATAGTTATAAAGAATAATGAATTATTATTGACAGCATTAACTCATTCATCATATGCAAATGAGAATAACTGTGAATCTTATGAAAGATTAGAATTCTTAGGAGATGCTGTACTAGAGTTAGCTACATCTGAATACTTCTATCTTTATTATAAAGGTGATGAAGGAAAGATGACTAAGACTAGAGCATCATATGTATGTGAAGAAGCTTTATATGAATATTCTAAAGAAATAGGATTAGATAAACATATAAGAGTAGGAAATGGAGTTAAAGAAGATACTCAATCAATAGTAGCAGATTGTTTTGAATCTGTTCTAGCTGTAGTATTCTTAGAACATGGTTATTCAGTAGCTAAGAAATATGTATTAAGTATTATCACACCTTATGTAGAAAGTAATCATAAATTTATAGAAGATTATAAAACATATTTACAAGAAGTATTACAAGCTCAACAAAAGACTTTAGAATATGTTGTTACTAATGAAGAAGGTCCTCAAAATGATAAGACATTTGAAATAGATTGTATTGTAGATAATCTAGTATTAGGTCATGGAAAAGGACATTCAAAGAAAGAAGCAGAACAAAATGCTGCTAAAGATGCAATAAGTAAGATGGCTTAAAGGATTGATAACATGAAATTATTAAGTATAAAAGCACATGGTTTTAAATCATTTGCTGATACAATTGAAATACAAGTTAAAGATGGTATAACTGGTATTGTTGGACCTAATGGATCAGGTAAGTCTAATGTTGTAGATGCTGTTCGTTGGGTATTAGGTGAATCATCTTTAAAAGAAATAAGATCAGGCGATTCAATGTCTGATGTTATTTTCATGGGTTCATCTTCGCGTGAAAAACAAACTCATGCGTGGGTTTCTTTAACATTTGATAATAAAGATCATTATTTATCAACTCCATATGAAGAAGTTGAAATAAAAAGAGAAGTATATAAAACAGGTGAAAATGAATATTTCATTAATAATACTAAGGTAAGGAAAAAAGATATAACTGATTTATTTATTGATTCAGGATCTAATCCTGATTCTTTCTCAATTATTTCTCAAGGTAAAATACAAGATGTATTAAAAGGTAAATCATCAGATAGAAGAGTAATAATAGAAGAAGCTGCTGGTGTATTAAAATATAAAAAGAGAAAAGAAGAAACAATGAGAAAACTTGATAATACTAATAATAACTTAGATAAAGTTACATTAGTAATTGATGAATTAGAAATCTCTTTAGATCCTTTAAGAGAACAAGCTGAAATAGCAACTAAATATTTGGAATATAAGAATGAATTAAAAGACATTGAAATTGCCTTACTTGCATCTGATATAAAGAAGATAAATGATTCATATCAAGAAAAGAAAGAATTATTAGAAAAGAGTAATGAAGAAATACTTAATATGGATAATTCTAATTCAGTTGATAATTCTAAACTAGAAGCTTTAAAAGCTAAACAAATTAAATTAGATGAAGAAATTAGTAAAGTTTCTAATGATTTAATTAAATTATCAGAAGAATTGTATTCTCTTGAAACTAAGAAACAATTACTTCAAGAAAGAAAAAAATATGAAGTAGAAGATCAAAAACTTGAAAATAATAAGATTAGTTTAAAAGATGATGAATTAAATTATAAAAAGAATATAATTATATTAGAAAATAGTATTAAAGAAGTTACTAAAGAAGTAAGTGATAATAAAGATAATGTTGATAAATTAACTAATGAATTTAATGATTTATCTTTAAGAAAGAATACTTTAATAGATGAATTAAATAAACGTAATAAAGATGAAATAAATATAAAGAATAAAATAGAAGTATTGAATGAATCATTAGAAAATGATTCTAAAATACCATATGCTGTTAAATCTGTTATTAATAACCCTAGATTAACAGGTATACATGATGTATTGATTAAATTAATTGATACAGATGAAAAATATGCAAATGCTATTGAAACTGCTTTAGGTGCTAATCAAAATGTTATAGTAGTAGATACAGAAAAAGCAGCTACTAAAGCTATTGAATATTTAAAAGATAACAAATTAGGAAGAGCAACATTCTTTCCAATTAGTATTATTAAATCAAGAAAGTTAACTGATGATGTTATAAAAGATGCAAAGGAAATCGCAGGTTTTATAGGTGTGGCATCAGATTTAGTTACATTTGATCCACTATATCAAGATATAGTAGAAAATCAATTAGGTAATACTTTAGTAGTTAATAATCTTGATACTATGAATAAACTAGGTAAGAAATTAGATTATAAGTTTAGAATAATTACATTAGATGGTGATATATCTCATACAGGAGGTTCATTATCTGGTGGATTTAAGAAACAAACAAGTGGATTAATTAATATTAAATATGAATTAGATAATTTAAATAGAGATTTACAAAGCAATATTAATCAATCTAAGAATATAGAAGAAAATATAAATGAATTAGATAAGGATATAACTATATTAGAAGCTAATTTGTTTAAACAAAAAGAAGCTTATACAGTTAGTAATACGTTATTATCTGTTAAGATGTCTGAACTTAATGATTTAAATGATAGATTATCTAAGATACAAGATGAATTAAAAGGTATAGATAATATTAAAAATGATTCATCTGATAAAGAATTAGATAAGTTAAATGAAGAATACTTAACAGTATCAACTAATAAAGATTTAACTAATGATAAGTTATCTAAGTTAAAGAATGATAAGAATGATTTATCTCAATCTATTGAAGAATTAGAAATTCAAAATAGAAAGATAAATTCAGAATATAATAAGAAATTAAATGAAATTAAAGACTTAGAAGTAGAAATAGGTAAGATGGATATTAAATTAGATAACTTACTTAATAGATTGTCTGAAGAATATCAAATTACTTATGATAAAGCTAAGAATGATTATATACTTGATTTAGATGAAGATGTAGCAAGATCTAAAGTAAATCATTTAAGACGTAATATAAAAGACTTAGGAGATGTTAATGTCGGTTCTATTGATGAATATAATAGAATTAATGAAAGATATACTTTCTTAACTGATCAAAAGAATGATTTAGAAAATGCTATTAATGATTTAATGCAAGTTATAACAGACTTAGATGAAACAATGAAAGTAAGATTTAAAGAAACATTTGATAGAGTTAATGAAGAATTCGGTAAAGTCTTTAAACAACTATTTAAAGGTG
This sequence comes from uncultured bacterium, assembly GCA_946611605.1. Classification (GTDB taxonomy): domain Bacteria; phylum Bacillota_I; class Bacilli_A; order RF39; family UBA660; genus UBA6985. Next base: position 39,807 of record CAMODU010000003.1, on the reverse strand, counting down.
GAAGTGCTAGTCTTTCATTAACAGATCCTAATGATTATTTAAATACAGGTGTAGAAATAACTGCATGTCCTCCAGGTAAACATTTGAAATCAATTAATACATTATCTGGTGGTGAAAATACATTAACAGCTATTGCTTTATTATTTAGTATATTAAATATACGTAAGATACCATTTGTTATATTAGATGAAGTAGAGGCTGCATTAGATGAAAACAATGTAGATACATTCTGTACATATTTAAAGAATTATGAAGATTATACTCAGTTTATAGTTATTACACATAAGAAGAGAACAATGGAATATGTTAACAACTTATATGGTATAACTATGCAAGAATCTGGTGTATCTAAATTAGTAAGCGTTAAATTGGAAAATATTTAATGCTTTTTTCTTATAAAAATGTATATACAAACAACTTGTTTTTATGTTAAAATTAATGTGTATGTTAGAATAGTTTGCTTATTATTATAATAAGTATAAAAAGGTGGAGATTTACATGAATGAAACAACAATAGAAAGCTTAAAGAATATTATTAATAGAATAGATAATATTACTGATGAAAGAAAAGAAGAATTACTAGAATCATTAGACATTTTAGTAAATTTTGATGGTGATTTAAGACATAATGAAGAATTCAAAGATTTATTTAGAAGTCTTCAAGAATTTGTTCTTAAACAAGATAACTATTCTAAATATGATAAACTACTAACTGACTATGATTTATCGTTAGAAGCAACTGTTGATGAAATAGAAGCAAAAAGAGAAGAAGTAGTTGGTAAGCTTGAAGCTCGTGCTAAAAGATGTAAGTATGTAGATCAATATAAAGAATATAGAATTAAAATTATTAAATTAAATAAAGATTTTGATGAAATGGTTGCTCATGTTGGTAATCGTGTATTAAATGGTGATTTAAAAGAAGAAGAAGTAAAGAAAGTAAGAAAAGATTCTATAAATGAATTAAATATATTTGCTAAAGCTTTAAATCAATTTAAGATTGATAAATCACCTGCTAAAGAAGAAGTTATTGAATATAACTATACTGGTATGAGTGATGAAGAAATTGAAGAAGCTAAGAAGATGTTAGATGAAGTTCCTTTAGTTGAATCTAATAATGATGAACATGATTATTTAGAACCAATTGAATACTTTGCTAATACTAATGTTAGAAAACCTAGACTTCAAGGACCTTATGAATCTAATGAAGATTATCAAGCATTCTTAACTGATTATTATGCTAGATATGACTTTACTAATGCTAAGGCTACTCCAATAGAAGAAACTAATGAATTCTATGAAGGTAAAGTAGAATATACTAAAGAAAAGATTAAAGATTATTTTGATAGAGTAAGATCTGCAGTAACTGATCTTAGATGGTTATATAATCATTCATTAAATGAAGTAGATAGCTTATCTAATGATATTGATTATTATGAAGAAAATAATCAAGCTAATTATAAAGTTGAAGCTGAAAAAGAATTAGAAGTACATGAAAGTTTCTTATCATTCTTTGAAAGTAAATTAAAGAGAATTAATGAAATAACTGGTAAGTTATTTAATGAAAAACCTGTTAAAGGTGATATTGTTGTATCAGTTGAGTTAGAAAGAAATGGAAATGAAGTATCTACTTCAATAACTCCATTATTATCTATTATTGATGAAGAATTAAGAAAGAAATATGCTAACTATACTGAAGATAAAGATAAGAGTAAATCAGTAGATGATGAATATAAATTTGATTTATATGATGTTACTAAAGATGATTTGAATGATTTATTACATGGATTTATTGATAGTGTAACTGAAAACTTAGAAGATAGAGATTATTATGAAATAATGGCTTCTAACGTTGAAGTTGTACTTGATGGTGAAGAATATGTAATGCCTATTAAAGATTTTGGTACTAATGTATATAAATTATTTAAAGATATAATTAAGAAAAATAATGCCCAAGTTAATGCTCCAGTTCAAGATGCTGTACAAACTACAACTGATGAAAAAGTATTAACTAAGACATTAGATAAATATGCTAGTTATAATAAATCTGATTTAGAAGATAGATTAAGAGAAATTGAATCAGAGATGGCTTATAGAACACATCAAGAAAATGGACTAGAAACACATGAAGATGATACATTACTAGAAGAATATAGAGATATTAAAGATAGATTAAGAAATCTAGATGAAGAAAATAATCAAGATAGAGAAGTTACTACTGATCTATCTAGAGATGAAATAGTATCTCGTATGAATGAATTAGAATCTGAAATGAGTTTTAGAACACATCAAGAAAATGGATTAGAAACACATGAAGATGATAAGTTAATTGAAGAATATACTGATTTATCTAATAGATTAAAAGTAATAGATAGTAGACCTGCAACAGTTATAGATGTTGAAGAACCTGAAGTAGAAGTTCAAAAGACACCTGATGAAATTGTTGAAGAAACTATAAGTGATATTACTGAAGAAGCAAATAAAATATTAGATGAAGAAAAGAGTGCTAAAGAAGTAGATGAATCATTAGTAGAAACTAAAACTGATGATTTAATACTTCCTCCTAAATTACCAATTGGTATTGAACAAAAGGATGAAATTAATTTAGATCAATATAATCCATATAAGAAAAGTATTGATGAAGAGTTAACTAGAAAAGCAACTCAAGCTGATGAAGCACCTGAGTTAGATATGATTTATGGTGAAGATTTAACAAATGAACCTAAATCAGATGTTGTTAAAGAAACTTCTGGAAGAGAAGATGTTGATTTAATATATGGTGAATCATTAGAAAGTGATAATAAAGAAACTGAACCATATGAAAAACCTGAAGGTATTGATATGATATATGGAAATTCTTTAGAAAATGATAATAAAGAAGCAGAATCATATGAAAAACCAGAAGGAATAGATATGATCTATGGTGAAGATGTTTCTGATAAGGTTACTCCAGTACAAGAAGAAGTAGTTGAAGAAGAACTTGAAGAACAAGAAGAAGCACAATCATATAAAGTTGTATCTTCTAGAAAACCTGCTAATATTGGTTGGACATTAGGTACAGTTGGATTATTTGGTGCTGCATCATTATTATTAAATAATGTAAGAAATGATGCTAAATCAGCTATATTATCTGGTATAGTTGGAGCAGGATTCGTATTATCATATAACTTCGATAATATAAGAAGAGCTGCTACTAAACATAAATTAAAGAGATTAGCCTCTGATTATAATATTAAATTATTCTTTGGTGATGAAAAAATTGAAGCTAGAACTCAAGATGGATTACAATTAGATGATCAAGCTAAAGGATGGTTCCAAGAAGCGTTAGATGAAAAGTTTAATGCTAAGAGACATGATATTCCTCAAGTTACAGTAGATAACTTAGAAAATGCATTTATTTATAATAAAAAGAAAGATGTAGAAAACTTCTACATGAATACTGAAAAAGAAAATGCAGAATATGAATTAGTTAAAGATATAACTAAGTTTGAATCTGTTGGAAGTCATGAATGGCTAGATGATAGTTCATATGTAGAAGAACCTGAAGAACAAGAAGATGAAGAAGAAATGACTAAAGAAGATCTTCAAAGTGTTATTGCAGGTTTACAAAAACAAATAGATGATGTCGATACTAATTACACATATGAATCATTCAAACAAAAATTGATTGAATTAAATCCTGGTATTGCAAAAGATATCATTGAAGATAATAATGAAGATGTAAGAGGATTCTATATTCATACTGAATCACCTGAATCAATTATCTTACCTGAGGGATTTGAAAACATAAATGGATACATAACTAATAGAAATACTACTTCTGGTATGGAAATAACAATTCCTGCTATGAAGAAAGATCCAGAAGATGTAATTCAACAAATTATATCTGAATTTGGGGAACAATTAATGTGTCCATATGATGATTTATTAGTATTAATGCAAGCTAATCCTCAATATAAAGAAGAAGATTTTGAAGCTGCATGGGATAGATATACATCACAAAGAGTAAAATAGGAGGTTAATATGATAGAGTTAGGAAATATTGTAACATTAGAGAATCAAAAGGATTATTTATTACTTGAAGAAGTTGAAATGAATTCAAGAAGATTTGTATATGCTGTTAGAGTACTAGAAGATGAAACTCCAACAAATGAATATATAATCTATGAAGCAATTAATGCTGAAGATGGTGAATATCTTAAAGATGTTAATGTTAAAGAAGAATATGACTATTTAGTACAATTATTTAAAGATAAAATATCTGAAAAGATTATATCTGGTGAATATGATGATATGGTACAAGAAGGAGAAACTTAAAAAGTTTCTCTTTTTTATTTACATATTTTTATATAAATTAGCAATACCTATTGACAAGTGCTAATTTTAGTTTTATATTATTATTAGCACTGATGGAAAAGGAGTGCCAGGGAGTGATGATATGAATTCTAGACAAACTGAGATATTAAAAGACATAGTTGAAAATTACATATCTAATTTTAAACCAGTTAGTTCTAAATCCTTAATGGATAAGTTTGGTGTATCAAGTGCAACTATACGTAATGATATGGCTGAATTAGAGAAACTTGGTTATATAGAAAAAGAACATACATCAAGTGGTAGAATACCTTCTGAGATGGGTTATAAATACTATGTAGATAATTTAATGAAGCCTAAAGAAATGAATGGTGAAGAAGTATTAAAACTACAAACTATATTAAATAATAATAGTTTAGTTGTATCTGATGCTATTAATAAGTGTATGGAAATAATAAGTGATATTACTCATTATACATCTGTTGTTATAGGTGATTCATCTAAGAATGCGACATTAAAACAAATAAGTATTATTCCATTAGATTCAAGTCCTAATGAAAATGGTTATAAAAAAGTTGTTGCTGTACTTGTAACTAATCAAGGTGATGTAGAAAATAAACAAGTAAATGTAGAAGAGGATATAGATCTTAAAGAATTAATACAAGCATCAGAAATCATTAATAAAGCTTTAATAGGAACTCCAATTGATAAAGTAAATGAAAGATTAGAGTTAGATATTAAACCAATGATTAAAGAAGTTATTAATAGATATGAAGAAGTATGTAATTTCTTCTCATCAGCATTTAGAGATTTTGCTGTAGACAATGCAGATGTGGTATTTAAAGGTAAAACTAATTTGTTAGATTATAAAGAATATGATGATACAAATAAGATAAAAGAAATGGTATCTAAATTAGAAAATAATGAATTAGTTCAAAAGATTAGAACTGATGATGATGGTATTAATGTTTATATTGGTGATGAAACAGAATTTGATAAAGATGTAACTATTATCAAGACTCATTATCATGTAGGAAATGAAGAAGGAACTTTAGCAATCATAGGCCCTAAAAGAATGGAATATGATAAAGTTGTTAGTTTATTAAATTTCCTTAAACAATATTTAGATAAATAGGTGAAGTAAATGGAAGAAAAAGTAAAACAAGAAGAACAACAAGAAGTTGTTAAGGAAGAAAAACATCATAAAAAAGAAAATAAGAAAGAAAAACTATTAGAAGAAAAGAATAAATTATTAGAAGAAGCTATTGCTAACGAACAAGAAAAAGTTCTTAGATTAAATGCTGAACTTCAAAACATTCAAAGACATAGAGAAGAAGATATTCAAAAGCTATTAAAATATGAAGGTGAGGAGTTAATTAAATCTTTATTACCTATAATAGATAACTTTGAAAGAGCTTTATCTATGGAAAATGAAGATAATAAAGTATTCTTAGATGGTTTTAAAATGATATATAAGAAACTTGTTGAAGTATTAGATAATAAACAAGTTAAAGTAATTGATCAAAAAGATGTAGAATTTGATCCAGCTATACACCAAGCTGTTGCTACTGAAAAGCAAGATGGTGTAAATAGTAATATGGTATTAGAAGTATTACAAAAAGGATATATTTATAAAGATAAGTTACTTAGACCTGCCATGGTTAAAGTATCAGAATAAGAAAGGAAGTAATATATATGGCAAAAATAATTGGTATAGATTTAGGAACAACTAACTCATGTTGTTCAGTATTAGAAGGAGGTTCTCCTGTAGTTATAGCTAATGCTGAAGGAGAAAGAACAACTCCATCTGTTGTAGCATTTAAAGGAGATGAAATCCTTGTAGGTGCTCAAGCAAAAAGACAAGCTATTACAAATGCTGATAATACAATAGCATCTATTAAAAGATTAATGGGATCTGGTGAAAAAGTTAAAGCTAATGGTAAAGAATATACACCAGAAGAAATCTCAGCTATGATCTTAGGTAAAATTAAGAAGGATGCTGAAGCTTATTTAGGTGAAACTGTCACTAAAGCAGTTATTACTGTTCCAGCATATTTCAATGATGCTCAAAGACAAGCTACTAAAAATGCAGGTAAGATTGCAGGATTAGAAGTTGATAGAATTGTAAATGAACCAACTGCAGCATCACTTGCATATGGTTTAGATAAACAAGATAAATCTCAAACTATTTTAGTATATGATTTAGGTGGTGGAACATTCGATGTATCTATCCTTGAATTAGGTGATGGTGTATTTGAAGTTAAATCTACTGCTGGTAATAATAAATTAGGTGGAGATGACTTCGATAAGAGAGTATCTGATTGGATAGTTGAAGAAATTAAGAAAGAAACTAATGCAGATGTTAAGAATGATACAACTGCAATGCAAAGAATTAAAGATGAAGCTGAAAAGGCTAAGAAAGCATTATCTCAAGCATCATCTACAACTATTAGTTTACCATTCATTGGACAAGTTGATGGAGCTCCTGTTAACTTCGAAACTGAATTATCAAAAGCTAAATTTGAAGATTTAAATAAAGATTTATTTGATTCTACATTAAATCAAGTAAGACAAGCGTTAAAAGATGCAAAATTAAAAACATCTGATATTGATCAAGTAGTTCTTGTTGGTGGATCTACAAGAATCCCATATATTCAAGAATTAGTTAAGAAGGAATTAGGAAAAGAACCTAACAAGTCTGTTAACCCTGATGAAGTAGTTGCTATGGGTGCTGCTATTCAAGGTGGTGTATTAACTGGTGAAGTTAATGACTTAGTACTAGTTGATGTAACTCCATTATCATTAGGTATTGAAACACTTGGTGGTGTAATGACTAAGTTAATTGAAAGAAATACACCAATTCCACATAAACATTCACAAGTATTCTCAACTGCTGAAGATAATCAACCAGCTGTTGATGTACATGTATTACAAGGTGAAAGACCAATGGCTGCTGATAACAAGACATTAGGAAGATTCCAATTAACAGATATTCCACCAGCAAGACGTGGTGTACCTCAAATTGAAGTTACATTTGATATTGATGCAAATGGTATCGTTAATGTTACTGCTAAAGATTTAGGTACAAATAAAGAACAAAAGATTACAATTACTAATAATACTAACTTATCTGATGAAGAAATCGATAAGATGATGAAAGAAGCAGAAGCTAATAAAGAAGAAGATGAAAAGAGAAAAGAAATAGCTGATGCTAAGAATGATGCAGAACAATCAATCTTTGCTGCTGAAGGTGCTATAAGAGACCTAGGAGACAAAGTAAAAGATGATGAAAAGAAAGATATCGAAGATAAGATTAAAGCTGTTAAAGATGAATTAGAAGCTGAAAAAGTAGATATTGATAAATTAAAAGAAAAGACTAAAGAATTACAAGATAAAGCTATGGAATTAGCTGGACGTGTATATCAAGAAGCAGGAGCTAATGCGAATGCTAATAATGAAACAACAACTAATGATTCATCATCTGATGAAGCTCAAGAAGCAGAATTCGTAGACAAGAAGTAGTTTATAAAGTTCTAGGAAACTAGAACTTTTATAACTATATATGAAGGGATGTTAATAGATGCAAAAATATAATTCAAGAAATGAAGTACCTGATAAATATAAATGGGATTTAACTGATATTTGTCCAAGTTTAGAAGAATATGATAATAAATTTAAAGACTTAGTTATTAAGATAGATGAATTGTCTAAATATGTAGGATGTACTAAAGATACTAGTAAGTTATATGAATTCTTAAATTTGGATAATAATACATGTGCATTATTATTTAGATTATCAATATATGCATATGTTATAAATGATCAAGAATTAGGTAATTCAGTAAATATGGATAGATTATCTAAAATTGAAGAATTAGAAGGTAAGTATTTAAATGCAATATCTTTCTTTAATCCTGAATTATTGGAATTATCTAAAGAAGAATATGATAAATTATTTGATGATTCTAACTTATTAGAGTTTAAGAAATGCTTAGATAATATCTATAGAGCTAAAGAACATATATTGCCATCAGATAAAGAAATAATTATAAATGATTTATGTATTGCATCTCCTAATTATGAAAATGCATCTCAAACATTATTAAATTCTTTACACGACTATGGAACTATAATTATAGATGGTGAAGAAGAAAAGATTACTCAAACTAATCTTAGAAGATTATTAAAAAACGAAGATAAATCAATAAGACAAGATGTAAGAGAAAAATATAATAAAGTAATTGATCAGTATGCTGTCATGAATGCTACTTTATTAAATAGTTTTGTTAAAACTAATATAACAAATTCTAAGTTACATAATTATAAAGATGCATGGGACGCTAAGTTATTTGATAATAAGATGCCTAATGAAGTATATACTACATTAGTATCTGTTGTTGAAGATAATCTTGATAAATTACAAAAATATTTTAAATTATTAAAAGATACAAAGAATTTAGATGTATTAGATATGTGTGATTTGAATCTAGAAATGGTTAAATTAGATAAAGAATATAGTATTGAAGAAGCACAAGAATTATGTTTAAATGCTATTAAACCATTAGGAGAAGATTATTATAATCACTTTAAAAAAATATTTGATAATCATTATATAGATTATGCTCAATATCCTGGAAAATGTTCTGGAGGATATTCTATATCTGGTTTAGATTTTGATTCACGCATATTAATGAGTTATAACTATGACTTATCTTCTGTATCTACTATTGCTCATGAAGGTGGTCATAACGTACATCATCAATATGTATGTGAAAATAATCCAATACAATATAGAAATGTATCATCATTAGTAAGTGAAGTAGCGTCTTTAACTAATGAATGTTTATTATCATCTTATTTAGCAATAAATGGAAAAAATAATAAAGAAAAACTTAAAGGTATAGAAAATATACTTGATGTAATAGTATCTAACTTATTTGGTGCAGTAAGAGAAGGCAAGATGGAACAAGACTTCTATAATTATGTTAATGAAGGTAATACTATTACAAAAGATTATATGGTAGATTTAACTAAGAAATCTATTGATAAATACTATGGAGATGTAGTTAATAAAGACAAATATTATGGTCTTTCATGGACTTCAAGAAGTCATTATTATATGAATTATTATTTATATGCATATTCTATATGTATTTCAGTTGCTTCATATGTAGCAAGTGAAATATTAAATGGTAATAAAGAGATGTTAGATAATTATATTAAATTCTTATCAACAGGTGCTGATAAAGATAATATAGAAATATTTAATACATTAGGTATTGATATAACTGATAAGGATGTGTATATTAAAGCTATTAATTATTTTGATTCAATGTTAGATAAATTCATTGAATTAAATAAAGAAGGTGAAGTAGATGGCAAGTAATAAAGATTATTATGAAACTCTTGGTGTAGACAAATCAGCATCTACTGCTGATATTAAATCAGCATTTAGAAAACTTGCTAAGAAATATCATCCAGATAATAAAGAAACTGGTGATGAAGCTAAATTTAAAGAAATAAGTGAAGCTTATCAAGTATTATCTGATGAACAAAAGAGAAAAACATATGACCAATTTGGATCTGGTGCATTTGATGGATCAGGTGCAGGTGGATTTGGTGGAGGATTCCAAGGATTCGATTTCTCAGATATGGGTCTTGATGAAATATTATCACAAGTATTTGGTGGTGGATTTGGATCAGGATTTGGTGGAAGATCTTCTAGAGGTGGTAGAAGACAAACTAGAGGTTCTGATATGGAAGTTAATATCATATTAGATTTTGAAGATGCTGTATATGGTACTGAAAAATCATTTGATATTAATATAATTGATGCATGTGATACTTGTAATGGACATGGAGGAACAGGAGAAAAAATTTGTTCGACATGCGGTGGATCAGGTAGAGTTGTAGAACAAAGACAATCATTATTTGGAATATTCCAATCTGAATCACCTTGTCCAAACTGTAGTGGTACAGGTAGAGAATTTACTAATAAATGTACTAACTGTGGTGGAGACGGTGTTGTTAAACATAAAAGGACTATTAAATTAAGAGTTCCTCGTGGTGTAGAAGATGGAGATACTATGCGTATGCCAGGTAAAGGTAATGCAGGTTTATTTGATGGACCTAGAGGAGATATTTATATTAACTTTAGAGTTAAAGAACACGAAATATATCAAAGAGATGGAAGAGATGTATATGTTAAAATACCTTTAACTATTACAGAAGCTATTCTTGGATGTAAGAAAGAAATACCTACAATTCAAGGTACTATAATTGCTGATATTCCATCTGGTACTCAAAATGGTGATAAATTTAAATTTAGAGGCAAAGGTGTAGATGATGAAAAAACTGGTAGAAAAGGTGATACTATTGGTATAGCATCAATCATCATACCTACTAAATTAGATAGAAAACAAAAAGAACTATTAAAAGAATTAGATAGTACTAAACTAGATTCTGATAATGTATTTAAAGTATATAATAAATATACAAATTAAGGAGGAATTATATTGAAAGCGACTATAAAAGCTATTAAAGATAAATATTCTATAGAATTACCTAAGAACACATTATCTAAGTTAAAAGTAAAAGATACTGATGATGTAGAAGTAGATATTGTTAATAATGAATTAATCATTAATGATATTAAGATTAAAGAATTAACTATAGAAGAAAGATTAAATATAAGATCTATTCAAAATAACTTTAAAAAGTTAGATTGGGGAGAAGTATAATGCTTCTTCCTTTTTATATGTAAACATATGAGTAATCGATATATTTATCTATTAATATAATATATAATTATAGTAGGTGATAATATGAAAAAAATGACTAAACACGGAATAGTTGGATTAATATTAATACTTGCTGTTGGATTTGCAGCAGTAGCAACAAATCTAATAATAAATGGAAATACTGTTGTAGGAAGTAATCAAAATGACTTTGATGTTTATTTTACTTCAGCAATAACAGAAGAAGGATCAACAGCAACAATAAATCCATCAAATAATAAAGAAATAACATATGTTACTAAAAAGTTATCATTTGTGGGAAATAGTTCAACATTAGACTATACAGTATATAATAATTCGTCTCAATATGATGCAAATGTTAATGTAGAGTTTAATGCTGTTAACACAGTAGATGGAGTAGACTACTCTGATTACTATACTATTTCATTTACAGGATTTGATCCTACAACAAGTGATCATACTACATCATTACCAGCCAAGACATCAAAAAATGGATCAATAACAATAACATTAACAAAACCATTATTAAAGGAAGTTCAAATAGAATTCACATTAACACTAGTTCCTAGTGCTGTTGAGAGAACTGAAGAAGGTGTTTATACTCCTAATTATCAAATAATATCAGGTGATTTAGATACAGTAGGTTCAGTAGTAAAAATAGCTGATGAAGAATTTTATGTAATAGGACAAGAAGATGCAGATCATGTTAAATTATTTGCTAAGTATAATTTGAATGTAGGAGAAAATCTTCAACCTGGTACAGAAGGAATACAAAATAGCTTAGCTATTGGATGGAATAGTGATGAATCTACAAAGGTTAATAATGTTTATCCTGGTGCTGTACCATTTAATACAAATGGTCAATACTATTTAGATAGTGAGAATAGTAAAATATATGATGAATATGGTGGATATATTTTTAAAAATAATCAATATTATGATAATGATGATAATTTAGTATACCCATATATTTATACTAATAAGATTACTGATGGTGATTATGTAGCTAATATAGCTAGATATGTTGAAAATTATGTATCATATTTAAATAGACAAGGTGTCATTACAAGTGGTAGATTATTAACTTATGAAGAAATGAGTGAATTAGGATGTAATGGTTCTGGAAGTGCATGCGTTGGAGAAGATTGGGTATCTAATACATCATATTATACTGGTAATCTTCGTGCTATTGATTTGATGTGGGTAGTAATTTCGTCACATCAATATGGTGATAATGGTTATGCTGCTAGATATTCTTTAATGCTTGGTGTTCGCCCAGTTATTATATTACAAAAATAAAAGATATCATTTGATATCTTTTTTTAATACTTAAGATTTATATATCTTCCTTTAGATTCAATTAAACCATCATCATTTAAGTTTTTAATTTCTCTCATCATCGCTGATCTATCAACAGCTAGATAGTCAGCTAAATCAGATAAAGTATAAGGAATAACTATTGCTTTAGTTATTTGTTTTTTAGATAAATAACCAAAGAACTTTAATAATTTATCTCTTATAGTTTTTTCTGTTAATACTTCTATACGTTCATTATAGGAAGTTAATTTATCAGCTATCTTATTTAATACATTATCTATTAATTTATTATGTGCATCAATATTCTTTCCTGATCTTTGAATTAATTTATTATATTCAAATACTATAACGTCTGTATCTGTATCAGCTATAACATATAAGTCATCGTCAATTGTTCCCGAGAATGATCCAAAAATATCACCTTTATCCATTCTTTCCATTATTGTTTTAGTACCATTGAAATTATATCTTATAATATTAGCTTTACCTGATTGGATAATAAAGAATGAAGAAGTATTAGATACATTAGAAAGTATTGTTGCTTCTTTTTTATAGTGTAAAGTTAATGCATTAAATTCAGTTAACAATTTTTTGACATCGGTTTCTTCTATGCCATCAAATACCATAAAATCGTACATTCTTTATCACCTCAAATCTATCTATTTTATTTTATAAAAATATTGTTGCAAAAGCAACATTTTATTTTTCTATAAATATGATATATTTATATTGGACGGAGAGGTAATTTATATGAAAGTAATTAAGAGAGATGGTCATATTGTCGACTATGATACTGAAAAGATCAAAGTAGCTATTGGTAAGGCTAATAATGAGGTAGCTGAAGATGAAAGAGCTACTGATTCAGAAATTAAAAAAATAATTAAATATATAGAAAGTTTAAATAAGAAAAGAATTCTTGTTGAAGATATTCAAGATATCATTGAACAAAAATTAATGGAAATGAAGCATTATGAATTAGCTAAATGTTATATTGTATATAGATACAATAGAGCATTAGTTAGAAAGAGTAATACTACAGATGAATCTATATTATCTTTAATAAGAGATGAAAATAAAGAATTAAGAGATGAAAACTCTAATAAAAATACTCGTATGGCTTCAACTGAAAGAGATTATATTGCAGGTGAAGTGTCTCGTGATTTAACTAAGAGAGTATTATTACCTGAAAAGATAGTTAAAGCTCATGAAGATGGTTTATTACATTTCCATGATATGGATTACTTTATTCAACCTATATTTAATTGTTGTTTAATAAACATTCAAGATATGTTAGACAATGGAACTGTCATGAATGGTAAGATGATTGAATCTCCTAAAAGCTTTCAAGTTGCTTGTATAGTTACTTCTCAAATAATAGCAACTGTAGCATCAAATCAATATGGTGGTCAATCAGTTGATATTAGACATTTAGGTAAATATTTAAGAAAATCTAAAGAAAAGATAGAAAAAAGAATTAAGAAAGTATTAGGAAAAGATATAGATAAAGAAAAGTTAGAAGCATTAGTAATGGAAGAATTAAAGAAGGAACTTTCTGCTGGTGTTCAAACTATTCAATATCAAATTAATACTTTAATGACTACAAATGGGCAAGCTCCATTCGTAACATTATTCTTATATTTAAGAGATGGAGACCCTTATATAGAAGAAAATGCTATGATAATTGAAGAAATATTAAATCAAAGATTGTTAGGTATAAAGAATGAAGTAGGTGTATATGTAACACCAGCATTCCCTAAACTTGTATATGTACTTGATGAGAATAATAACTTATCAGGTGGTAAATATGATTATTTAACTCATTTAGCAGTTAAATGCTCAGCTAAGAGAATGTACCCTGATTACATCTCAGCTAAGAAGATGAGAGAAAATTATGAAGGTAATGTATTCTCACCAATGGGATGTAGATCATTCTTATCTCCATGGAAAGATGAAAATGGTAATTATAAATTTGAAGGTAGATTTAATCAAGGTGTTGTATCAATTAACTTACCTCAAATAGGTATAATTGCTGATGGTGATGAAGATAAGTTCTGGGAGTTATTTGATGAAAGATTAGATATATGTAGAGAAGCATTAATGTGTAGACATCATGCTTTACTTGGTGTTACTTCTGATATATCTCCTATACATTGGCAATATGGTGCTATAGCAAGATTAGATAAAGGTGAAAAAATAGATAAATATCTAATGGGTGGATATTCTACATTGTCATTAGGTTATATTGGCTTATATGAATTAACTAAATTAATGAAAGGTGTATCTCATACTGATCCTGAAGTAGGATTACCATTTGCAACTAAAGTAATGCAACATATGAAAGATAAATGTGCTGAATGGAAAAAAGAAACAGGATTAGGATTTGCATTATATGGTACTCCTGCTGAAAGTTTATGTTATAGATTTGCTAAGATTGATAAAGAAAGATTTGGTAAGATTAAAGATATAACTGATAAAGGATATTATACTAATTCTTATCATATAGATGTAAGAGAACATATAGATGCATTTAAGAAGTTAGAATTCGAAACAGAATTACAAAAGTTATCTACAGGTGGAGCTATTTCATATATTGAAGTAGGTAACATGCAAAAGAACTTAAAAGCATTAGAAGAAGTAGTTAAGTATATTTATGAAAATGTTCAGTATGCTGAATTTAATACTAAGAGTGATTATTGTCAAGTATGTGGATTTGATGGTGAAATAATTATCAATGATGATAATGAATGGGAATGTCCTAACTGTGGTAATAAAGATAGAAATAGATTAAATGTTACAAGAAGAACATGTGGTTATTTAGGTGAACATTGGTGGAATGAAGGTAAAACTAAGGAAATCAAAGAACGAGTTGTTCATTTAGATAATATAGAAGACTGTGGTTGTCGATAGGAGGTTATAAGATGGCAAGAGGTTTTGAAGTAGCAGCTGGTTTTGAAGATAAAGGTATTAATCTACCAATAAGAAAAACTAAATATTCTGCTGGATACGATATAGAAGCAGCTGAGGATGTAGTAGTACCTAGTTTTAAAAAAGGTGATGCACCTACATTAATACCTACAGGTATTAAAGCTTACATGGAAGATGATGAAGTATTATATTTATATAATAGAAGTTCTAATCCTAAGAAAAAAGGTTTAATACTAGCTAATTCTGTTGGTGTTATTGATAAAGATTACTATGGTAATCCTGATAATGATGGACATATCATGTTTGCATTCTTTAATATTAAAGATGAAGATATTGAAATCAAAAAAGGTGATGCTATAGGTCAAGGTGTATTTGCTAAATACCTAATTACTGATGATGATAAAGCTGAAGGTGAAAGATTAGGTGGATTTGGTTCTACAAATAAGTAAAAGATATGTAATAACATATCTTTTTTATTCTCTAAAATTTGCATAAATAAGCATATTTTACTATAATATAACGTATTTAAAGAGGAAATTTGTATGGAAATAGTTAATATGTCAAAGAAAAAGTATAACAATTTAATTGATCTAGAATTAGATTCATCTATTATTAATACTGAAGCAAAACTATTAATTGCTAACTTAAGAAATAAGTTAAAGGTATTTAAGAATTTACATAGATTATCTGGTCCTACATTTGCTAATAAGTTATATACATTAGAATTATTGGATACATTTAGGGAGTATTTACCTGAATCTTTTGTTATTCCAGATTATTTATGTTCAGTACAAGGTAGTATTGAAGGTTTTGCTATGGAATTAGTTGAAGGCCCTGTTTTATCAGTATATTTAAAAGATAATACAGTTCCTTTAGAGAGTAAAATACATTATTTAAAAGAAGTAAGTAAACTATTAGATCAATTAGATAAGATTAGAATTAATAGTCCATTAGATTCAATATATATTAATGATTTACATGATGCTAATATAATTATTGATAAAGAAACTAAAGATATTAAGGTAATAGATTTAGATTCATGTAAGATAGCTGATAATAAGCCATTTCCATCTAAAGTATTATCACCTATGGCATTATTAAATTATGTAGATAATAAATATGAAATATACTCTAAAAACTATGGAATGTATGATGAAAATGATAAATATAATTATAGGGCTGAATTTGGTTATATAGTACCATCAAGAGATACTGATATATACTGTTATATAATAATGGTATTAAATTTCTTATATGGATATAATATTAATAATCTGAAATTAGATGAGTATTATGAATATATGTATTATCTAGAAAGTATAGGTATTCATCATGAATTAATAGATTACTTTATTAAAATAGTATCTAATGCAGATAATGAATTACCATATGAAGAGTTAGATAGTATAACAGATGAACAATATTATAGAGCTAAAAAGAACGTTTATAATGCAGTCAAGGATAAATAATCTTTGACTTTTTATATGTATATATAATATAATAAGCACTTGTGAATAAAAGAAGGAGGGGTTAATATGTTTTCTAAGTTATTTAGTGGGAAACGTTTTGATACTATGTATCATGGGTTAGTACCATTTGTAAAAGATAAAGATGTACAAGATAAACTAATTAACAGCAAAGATATGTTAGCTAAATATAATAAAAATAAAACATTAATTGATACCTTCCTTGTCGAGGTATCTAAATATCATAAATATTATGAAATATGTGAAATTGTAAATAAATATATAATTAATTTAGAAGAAAAAGATTTAATTCATTTATTAATGTTATATTTAAATCTATCAGATGATAAGAAACAAGATAAAGAATTCTTTGATTATTATGATCAAGAACATAATTTAGTTGATAAGACTGAAGAAGAATATATGAATGAGCATAAAATTGATGAAATGTATAATAACCTTAAGAAAGGTAATGAATCTTTCAATGGTATTCAATTAGATGTTTTATATAAAGATTTACCTTATGAATTAAGAAGTTATATTAATTCATTACTATATAATAAAGAAGGATGGAATACCTTCAATATCTTATTTGAAGAAAGATATAAAGCAAACTTCAAAAGTTTATTAGAGTTACTTAATCGTTCTTTAATAGATGGTGAAATAATAAATGATGATTTATATTCTAACTTAGGTGATGATAAGTTTAGAGAATTAGTATACTCATTATTATTAAATAATAATCTAGAAATAGCTAAACATATTAAATCTTTAGTAAGTAAGAGAAGATATGATTTAATTGAAGATATGATCGATAATAAACTAATAGGTGATGTAGTATTTATTAATGCTATATCTCAAGAAGAATTAACAGTAGATAAGTTAATTGAACATTTAGAAGCAATAAGAGTAAAAAGACAAGTAAATAATTAGGTACAATAGTACCTTTTTATTTTATATTTGATATAATTAGAAATAGGTGATTAATATGGATTTAAAACATATTAGAAATTTTTCTATAATCGCTCATATAGACCATGGTAAATCTACATTAGCTGATAGAATATTAGAATTAACTGGAAATGTAGATTCTCATGATATGAAAGATCAATTACTTGATAATATGGATATAGAAAGAGAACGTGGCATTACTATTAAATTAAATGCAGTTAAATTAAATTATAAATATAAAGACGAGGAATATATATTTCATTTAATAGATACACCAGGGCATGTAGACTTCTCATATGAAGTTTCACGTTCACTTGCTGCATGTGAAGGTGCATTATTATTAATTGATGCTGCGCAAGGTATTGAAGCTCAAACATTAGCTAACTTTTATTTAGCATTAGATTCAGATCTTACAATTATACCTGTTATTAATAAAATAGATTTACCTAATGCTGATGTGCCTAAAAGAATAAAAGAATTAACTACTACATTAGGATTTAAAGAAGAAGATATAGTATTATGTTCTGCTAAGACAGGTGAAGGTGTAAAAGAAATATTAGATAAAATAGTAGAAGTAATACCATCACCTAAAGAACCAGATACAGATGAAACTAAAGCATTAGTATTTGATTCATACTTTGATTCATATCGTGGTGTTGTTGCATCTGTTAGAGTATTTTCAGGATCAATTAAGAAAAATGATAGGATTAAGATGATGGAAACAGGTGCTGAATATGATGTTGTATCTGTTGGTGTATCTAGACCTAATAAAGAAAATGTTGATGAATTAACTCCAGGAGAAGTTGGATGGGTTGACGCATCTATTAAGAATATAGATACAGTTCGTGTAGGTGATACATTAACTGTTAAAAGATCAGAAGCTAAAGAACCATTACCAGGATATAAACCAATGAAACCAATGGTATTCTCTGGATTATTTCCAATTGAGCCTAATAAGTTTAATGCTTTAAAAGAAGCTTTAGAAAAATTAAAATTAAATGATGCTTCATTAACATTTGAACCTGAAACATCTGAAGCTTTAGGTTTTGGATTTAGATGTGGTTTCTTAGGATTACTTCATATGGATGTAATTGAAGAAAGATTAAGAAGAGAATTTGATTTAGATATAATTGCAACTAGTCCTTCTGTTATATATGAAGTAACTACTACTAATGGTGAAGAATTAATTATAGATTCACCTAGTAAGATGCCAACTAAAGAAAAAATAAAAGAAATAAAAGAACCATTTGTAGAAACATCTATATTTGTACCTACAGAATATATTGGACCTATAATGGAATTATGTCAAGATAAAAGAGGATTATATAAGAATATAGAATATATAAATGAATCTAGAGTTAATATTCATTATGATATTCCTTTATCAGAAATAGTATATGATTTCTTTGATAGATTAAAATCCAGCACTAAAGGATATGCTTCATTTGATTATGAATTATGTGGATATAAAGCTCAAGATTTAGTTAAGATGGATATCTTAATTAATGGAGAGCCTGTAGATGCATTATCAATGATAGTTCATAAAGACTTTGCTTATGAAAGAGGTAAAAAGATTATTGCATCATTAAAGAAAATAATACCTAGACAATTATTTATAGTTCCACTACAAGCAAGTATTGGTACTCATGTAATTGCAAGAGATAATATTTCTCAAATGAGAAAGAATGTATTAGCTAAATGTTATGGTGGAGATATTTCTCGTAAAAAGAAACTTCTTGAAAAACAAAAAGAAGGTAAAAAGAGAATGAAAACTATAGGTAGAGTAGAAATGCCACCTGAAGCATTCTTAGCTGTACTTCAAACTGATAATGAAGAATAATAAAGACTAATTGTCTTTATTATTTTTTTTATGATATAATTATTCTTGTGATTGTTATGGAATTATTACAAAATTTATCAAATGTAATGCAAGATTTTCTACTTAATCAAGGGATACTAGGTATCTTAATTTCTTGTGCAGTTATATTTGTTGAATCTATTATTCCATGTATGCCTTTAGGTGTATTTATAACTGGTATATTTTATTCATATGGTACTGAATATGGTCTTATTATATGTTGGTTATCTACTATATTAGGCTGTATGGTATCTTATAATTTATGTAATAAGTATATTAGAGAATTTATAGAGAATAAATTTATTAAAAAACTAGGTAAAAAGAGTCAAAAGAAAATAGATCATGTTATTAATTATATAGATAATTTATCATTATCTAGTTTAACTTTATTAGTGGCATGTCCTTTTACTCCTGCATTTGTACTTAATATAGCTGCAGGACTAGCCAATGTAGATAAAAAGAAATATTTAATATCTTTAGTGGTTGGTAAACCATTTATGATATATTTCTTTGGTACTATTGGTACATCATTACTAGAAAGTTTTAATAATCCATATATTATTATTAAAGTTATAATCATGTTATTTATTGCTTATGTATTAAGTAAAGTATGTGATTATATTGTAAAGAATAAGGAGGAACTATGATAGATTATATAATAATTGGTCTATTAGTAGTATGTATAATACTATTACTTATTAATCTATTTAAAAAGAAAGATAATTCATCTATTGAAATAATTAAAAATATATCTGAAATAAAAACCGATGTAACTAAATCTATAGGTGATTTTAAATATGATTTTTCTAAGAGTTTACAAGATGACTTTGAATCATTAAATGTTAAGATGGAAAAAAGATTAAATGAAATGAATGATAAAGTTAATCTTAGATTAGATGAATCATTTGATAAAACTAATAGGACATTTAATAATGTATTAGAAAGATTAACTAAGATAGATGAAGCTCAAAAGAATATTGATATTTTATCTAAAGATATAGTTAATTTACAATCTGTATTAACTGATAAGAAGACACGTGGTACATTTGGTGAAGTAAATTTAAATTATATATTAACTTCTGTATTTGGAGAAAGAAAAGATATATATGATATACAACATAAATTATCAAATGGTGCTATAGCGGATTCAATCATATATGGAGCAGATCCTATAAAAAATATATGTATAGATTCTAAGTTCCCATTAGAAAATTATGAAAGAATGACGAATAAAGATTTATCTAAAGAAACTAGAACTGCTGCTTATAAATTATTTGAAACAGATGTTAAGAAACATATTAATGATATAGCTGATAAATATATAATACCTGATGAAACAGCTGATCAAGCTATCATGTTCTTACCAGCAGAAGCAGTATTTGCTGAATTAAATGCATATCATGAAGATTTGTTAAAATACGCATATGAAAGAAAAGTATGGATATGTGGACCAACTACATTGATGTCTACATTATCTACTGTAGCTATGATTCTTAAAAATATTGAAAGAGATAAATATTCTCAAGTAATTCATCAAGAATTAAATAAACTTGGTATTGAATTCTCTAGATATAAAGATAGATGGGATAAATTATCTAAATCAATTGATACAGTATCAAATGAAGTTAAGGATATTCATACAACAACTGAGAAGATTACTAAAAGATTTGAATCTATTCAAGATGCTAATGTTAAAGAATTAACTTATGATAAAGAAGATGCAGAGTAGTCTGCATTTTTTTATTTCTTATAAGTGTAATTAACATATCTATTTACATAATTTACCCGATAACTGAAGAATACATATCTATTCTATGTTATAATTTTAATAGTAGGTGATTATAAAATGGCGTTTATAGAATTAAATCATGTATTTAAAACATATAGTAATGGTGTAGCTGCTTTAGCAGATGTTAATTTATCTATAGATCGTGGTGAATTTGTATTCTTAATAGGTGAAACAGGATCAGGTAAATCTACACTTAATAAACTATTATATAGAGAAGAAAAAGTTACTAAAGGTAATGTTTTAGTTGGTGGAGTTAATGTCTCTAAACTAAAAAATAATAACGTATATAAATTAAGAAGAAAAGTAGGAGTAGTATTCCAAGACTTTAAACTATTACCTAAGTTAACTGTATATGAAAATATAGCATATCCATTAGAATCTTATGGGCTTGATGATAAAGTAATAAGAGAAAGAGTAATGGATGCTATTGAAAGAGTTGGACTTAAAGATAAGATTAGAAGTTATCCTGATCAATTATCTGGTGGACAAGCACAAAGAGTATGTATAGCAAGAGCTATAGTAAATAAACCTAAATTAATTATTTGTGATGAACCTACAGGAGACTTAGATCCTAAAATGTCTCGTGAAATCATGGATGTTATTGAAGAAATCAATAGAGAAATGGGTTCAACTATTGTTATGTCTACACATGATAAAGAAATAGTTAATAGAATGAAGAAAAGAGTTATCTGCATACATGGTGGTGTTGTAGTATCCGATCAAGAGAAAGGAAAGTATATAGAATATGAAGATAATTAGAATTATTAAAAGAGGATTTAATGATGCTTTTAAATCAGTATTTAGAAACTTTTCTTTATCTTTAGCATCTATATCTTCTACAGCTATTACTTTAATAATAGTAGGCTTAGCAATATTATTTACTTATAATGTTAATTCTATAACTAAACATATAGAAGATGTTTTAACTGTTATAGTATTTGTTGATAGAGGTACAGAAAAAGAAGATGTTGAAGCATTAAAAGAACATATTCTTTATAATGATAATGTATTAGAATCATCATTAGAATATAAATCTCAAGATGATTTAAAAGAACAGTTAAGTGCAAATGAAGATTTAAAGAATGTATTAAATACATTAGATGAAAATCCATTACAATCTACTTTCACATTTAAAGTAAAAGATGTTAAAAAGATTGGTGATACTGCAAATGAAGTAAAAGGATATGATCATGTATCTCAAGTTAAATATGGTGAATCACTTGCAAGTAAATTAGTTTCAATGTTAGAAGTAATTAGAAATGCATGTGTAATAACTGTAATTGCATTAATATTTGTTACATGGTTCTTAATAAGTAATACTATTAAGATAACAATATTCTCAAGAAGACAAGAAATAAGTATTATGAGACTTGTTGGTACTTCTAATACTGTTATTAAACTACCATTCCTAGTTGAAGGTTTAATACTTGGTATTATAGGTTCTATTATTCCAATTATATTAACAATATTTGGATATATGTTCTTATATGATTATGTAGGTGGTAATTTATTTAGTGAATTAGTTGTATTAGTTAGACCTGAAACAATAGTATATACTACGTCAATAGTATTATTACTTGTAGGTGGTCTAGTTGGTATGGTTGGATCATTAAATGCTGTAAGGAGGTATCTAAAGATATAATGAAGAATAAATTATTTATTATAATTATATTCTTATTTATCTTAGTTATCCCTTTTGATGCTAAAGCTGAAACTATAGCACAAAAAAGAAAAGAAATAGCAACTTTGAAAGCTAATTATCAGGCTCAGCAAAATAAAAAGAAAAATGCTCAGAATAATATAAAAACTGATGAACAAAGTATTAAAAATAAAGAAAGTGAAATTAATACTAACCAACAAAAGTTAACTGAAGCAGAAAATGAGTCTGAAAGATTAACTAAAGAGATAGAAGAAGGTAAAAAAGAATTAACTAATGTTATGGAAGCGTATCAAGTAGCATCAGGTGATAATGTATACTTAGAGTATGTATTTGAAGCTACATCATATGAAGATTTAGTATACAGATATGCTATTATGGAACAAGTTATGTCTTATATGAATGATAAAATAGATTCATATAAAGATAAAATTAAAAAGAATGAAGAATTAAAAGTTTATATTACTAATAGAGAAGCTGAATTAAATAATCAAATATCTAGTTTAAATAGTGAAATAGAATCATTATATGATGATATATCTAAATATGATAGATATGCTAATGATATACAAAGTGATATTAAAGATGCTGAAGGATTCTTAAACTATATGGTTAATTTGGGATGTAAAGATTCAGAAGAATTAAGTGCCTGTCAAGCTAGAGTTAATTCAACTAACAATATTGGTTGGACTAAACCTTTAGTTAAAGGTAAAATTACATCTTATTTTGGATATCGTATAAGTCCAATTACTGGTAGATCTGAAGGGCATTCTGGTACAGATATAGGTGGTAATTCAGAAGGAACTCCTGTATATGCTATTGCATCTGGTACTGTATGTAAAATAATTAGAAAAGCATCATGTGGTGGTAACCAAGTATATGTTTGTTCTTATGTAAATGGTAAGAAATATACTGCATGTTATATGCATTTACTTAATATAAATGTTTCATTATATCAAACAGTTTATACTAATACTGTAGTTGGTACGGTAGGTGGTGGATCTGGTACTAGAGGATGGGAAACATGTTCTACAGGTGCACACTTACACTTAGGATTAGGTACAGGTTGGTATGGATCAGATTATACTACATATACATCTTGGAAATCACATTTAGTTGATGCAAGAACAACAATAGGACTACCTAAGATGGGCGTATGGTGGTATTCTAGATATTAGAGGTGACATCATGAGGAAAAGAATTATAGGTGGAGCAATTATTACATTAATAGTTGTACCATGTTTTATATTTGGTGGTATTGCATTTGATTTACTTGCTAATGTAGTAGGTCTACTTGCTTTACTAGAATTAATTACTGTTGATAAAGAATTAAAGGAAATTCCTTTATTTGTTAAAATAGTTTCATTAGTATTTGTTCCTTTGATTGCTTATAGTAATTTAAAAGAATCTTTATATTTAGGCGTAGATTATTCTTTAATAGCTATAACAATTATATCTTTATTATTATTAAGTATATTTTTATATAATAATAAATACGGGGCTAAAATTTCATTAAAACTTGCATTTGTAACTATATTTGCAGGATTAATAGCTAACTTCTATGTAAATATATTCCATTTAAATAAATGGTTATTCTTATGGTTAGTATTAATTGCTGTAGGTACAGATGTATTTGCTTATTTAGGAGGTCGTTTCTTTGGTAAACATAAGTTAACTAAGATAAGTCCTAATAAAACTATAGAAGGTGCCATAATTGGTACTATAGTAGGTACTGTAGTTGGATATATTTATTATATTAATATGTTTACTGTTACAAATCCTATTGTAATATTAATATTTACTATATTATTGAGTGTAGTAGGTCAATTGGGTGATTTATTCTTTAGTTTAATTAAAAGAGAGAATAATGTTAAAGATTTCTCAAATATTATTCCAGGACATGGAGGAATATGTGATCGAATCGATTCTTTAACATTTATTGTAATATTATTTATTATATTATTAAGATATTTTTAGGAGGGTGTTTATATGGCAACTAAGAAGCAAGACGAGAATAAGAAAAAAGTAACTAAAAAAACTACAACAACTAAGAAAACTACTACAGCTAAAAAAAATGCTAAAAAAGTAGAAGTAGTTGAAGAAGTAAAAGTTAATAAAGAAGAAAAAGAAGATCAATTAAGAGAAAAGAATAATATAACTTCTTTAATAGAATTAATAGGTATTATTATAGCAGTTATTGTAATATTAGTATTCTTTCCTCATACTGTAATATTTAATATAACTGTATTATTATTAATGTTATCTATTTTAATATTTGTACATGAATTAGGACATTTTATTGCTGCTAAGAAATTTGGTGTACATGTATATGAATTTGCTATAGGTATGGGACCTTTAGTATTCTCATTTAGAAGAAAGAATGATCCTACATTATATTCATTAAGAGCGTTCCCAATAGGTGGATATAATTCTATAGCTGGTGAATCTTATGATGACGATGATAAAATAGGTAAAGATAAGATGCTATGCTATAAACCTAAATGGCAAAGATTAATAATATTATTTGCTGGAGTATTCATGAATTTCGTTACAGCATTTATATTATTATTTGCAGTTGGTTTTACAGGTGTATCTGATCAAAATAATATAGTAGCTAAAGTAGAAAATGGTTCTCCTGCTCAACAAGCTGGTATTGTAGCTGGAGATAAGATATTAAAAGTAAATAATCATAAGATTGATACTTGGTCTTATTTAGCTGTTGTTAATATTTTAAAAACAGATTCAAATGAATATACTTATGTAGTTGAAAGAAAAGATGGAAAACAAGAAACAGTTAAAATAACACCTAAAGATGCTATTCAAGATAAAGATGGTAATATCTATTATATAGATGATACTAATACTGAAGAAAAGATAATTAGTGATCATAATTTAAAGAAGAGTGATTATGAAAAGACTAAGATAATAGGTGTATATGGTGATTCAACTGTTAAATATGGATTGAAGACAGCGTTTAGTTATGCATGTAAGAGATTTGTTACTTTATTTAGAACAATGATCTTAATAGTTGTATCATTATTTACTGGTAAAGTATCAATTAACTCATTATCTGGACCTGTTGGTATGTATACTGTAGTTGATTCAGTTGCTAAAGTAGGATTTGCTAATTTAGTATATCTAACAGCTTATTTATCATTAAATTTGGCTGTAATGAATTTATTGCCAATTCCTGCTGTAGATGGTGGACATATAGTATTTGTTTTAATTGAATATATAACAGGTAAGAGGGTAAACGAGAAAGTGGAAGCAGCATTCCATTTGGTAGGATTTATTCTACTTATGTTATTAATGTTATATGTTCTATATA
Organism: uncultured bacterium; assembly: GCA_946611605.1. Lineage (GTDB taxonomy): Bacteria > Bacillota_I > Bacilli_A > RF39 > UBA660 > UBA6985. The sequence goes on along the minus strand of CAMODU010000003.1, from coordinate 13,447 downwards.
ATGATATATTTAAGTTAATACATTAGATGTGTTTTATACACATCTTTTATTTTGTAATCTATTTTATTTAAAATCACTTTATTATCTTGTCAAAGACATGTCCAATGTCAAGAAATATTGTAAGTAAAATATACTAGTTTTATAATGATATTATAAGGTGAGGAAATGAAAAAGAACGGATTAAAAATGCCAGATTTGACGGGGATAAAAATCGATAAGGCGAAAGAAATACTTGAAGATAATATGATTGACTACGATGATGATATTCGTGGTGTATTTTCATTTAAAAAGCGTGGAGTTGTCGTTAAGACAGAACCAAAATACGGAGATACTATTAAGAAAAATGAGAAGGTAGTATTATACCAATCTAATGGTATATTACTATGTTTATTACCTGTATTTTTACTTATTCTTTTATTAAGTGGTATATCTACTTTTAGTGATTTAGGTAAAAATGGTATTACTCCTCCTGAATTAATGGTAGAACCAATTATAGAAGAAGGACAAACTTATAGAAAAACAGCTATAGTTAAAGTAACTAAAGATTCTGTAAGTAAAAATAAGATAACTCATTACAATTATTGTATTACTACTGAAAATAATACTAAGAATTGTAATTGGAAAGATACTTATACTAAAAACGTAGAAGTATATGATAATGGGCATCAATATGTATTTGTAAGAGGTGTAGATGAAAAGAATAATGTATCTAAACCTGCTAAGGTAGATGTTTATATTGATAATAATAATCCAGTAATTAGAAAAGTTAAGATTACTGAATTAAATTCTACATATTTTAGAGTAAAAGTAGATGCAAGTGATGCTGAAACAGATATTAAGTATTACTATTCTTTGGATGGCAAGAATTATGTAAATGATGGAGATAATCATTTATTTGATAACTTAAATCCTAATAGTGTTTATACTGTATATGTTAAGGTTATAGATGAAGCTGGAAACGAAGTAGTTGTTAAAATTAAAGTAAAAACACTTCCTCAAGCCGTTGAAGGTGTAGAAGATATATCTGATGATCCAGAAAATCCAGAAAATCCAGAAAATCCAGATAATCCTGATTCTCCTAATAAAGATAAAGATAAATTAAAAGAAGATAATAAGTGGGATATTCCTAAGATAAGCTTAGAAGGTGTACCTGCAATCTTTAAATTTGGCGATAAATATGATTTACCTACTTGGGTAGACTTTGGTAATGATACAGGTGGTTATTCGTGTGTTATTGGTGATGATGAATATACATCTACTGAATTAATACCTATAGGTGAACATACTATTATATGTACTGCTACATCATCTCATGATAAAGAAGCGGTAGTTACTAAAGATATTAAAGTAGAAGTACCTGAAGGTAATGATGAATTACAAGATGGTTGGTTATATTACAACTTATACTATCCAGAAGGTTCTTACAATTGGCAATGGAGATTAGATGGTGTCGATGGTATTAGAACTGGATATGATGGAACTGATTGGCAAGATTATGTTGGACCAATTCTAGTTAAAGTTGAAGATATTCAAAACATATATATTAGATATGATATTGATGGCGAAACATATATTATTGCACCTAAAGGTAAAACTTTAGTTGATATTGAACCTGAAAAATGGACTTTATATGATGGTCAAACAACTAAAGTTAAGATTGTATATGATAAAGATGCTACTGTTAAAGAATATCGTATTAACGGCGGTAATTGGATGACTTATGAAGGAGAATTCGAAGTTGATCCAAATACTTTAATAGATGCAAGAGTTAAGAAAAATCAAGATATTTATAATAACTTAGGTGATTATGTATCAACTAAGGTATTAACTAACTATGATTCTGCTTATATAAGTGTTTATTATGATCCTGTTAATGGTGGACCTATAGGACCTGGTAATCCAGGAGGACCTACTGGACCTGAAGGACCTGGTAACCCAGGAACTCCAACACCACCTCCAACTCCAGGTAATCCAGGAAATCCTGGTGGTATTCCATTACCTCCATATCCTGATTATTATCTTGAAGGGCCAGTTATAACTGCAAGTCCTACAACTCAAGGAATAGAATATACAACTATTTCTATTACTACTGCTGATCCTGGAACTATATATTATTCAGAAGATGGTGGAGCTTGGAAAGAATATTCAGGTTCATTTGATGTAACTAAAAACGAAACAATAAGTGCATATTACATTAGAGATGAAGATGGAATGGTATCTAGAACTACTAAGTATAGAGTAAGCTTTATTAAGGCTAAAAATGTTCCTTATGTAGGTATTACAGCATCTCCTAGTGATTATTTATATGGTAATAATGATAAAGTAACTGTAACTATAACTGCATCAGGCCATGATGCAAATACATTAGAATACTCATTTAATAATATAGTATTTGAAAAATATACTGAACCATTTGAAGTAGATAAATCTGTTACTATATATGCAAGAGCATCTAATAGTTATGGATATGGTTATGATAGATTAACTATTACTACTAAAACTCCTCCTGTTAAGAAGGAAAAATTAAATGTATCAATAGTAGCTGATCCATCAAAAGATAAAGTAGATGGTTTAGCTAATAAAGTAACTGTAACAATTAACTATGATTCTAAAGCTACTATTAAGAAGTATACTATTGATGGTAAAACATGGAATGATTATAATGGACCATTTGTATTAGATAGAAATGCAACTATAATAGCATATTGTTCTTCATCTAATGGAGAAGGATCTGCTGAATACATGGTAGATTACTTAACATTAGGTATAGCAAGACCAATTATTAAAGCTGATACTGAAGATGTTTCTTATCAAGTACAAGTATCTATTACATATGATGAAAATGCTTCAGAAAAATTATATCGTATTGATGGTGGTGAATGGATTGATTATGTAGCTCCATTTATTGTAACTGATAATTGTATAATTGAAGCTTATAATGAAAATGTTTTAGGTTATAAAGCTACATCTATGTTATCTATAGGTAATATAGTACCTGAACCTCAATATACTGTATTAGAAAAAGATATGTATTATTTAATTAAACCTAATTATCCTAATACATCTGTTGAAAATACAAGAGAATATAAATGGCAAGTAGATGGTACATGGAAGACTTATAATGGTATAGGTATAGTATTAATTAAACCTGAATATAACGGTAAATTAGACTTATCTCAAGGTATTAAGATAATAGATGATGATGGTACTGAATATATCTTTACTGACCATTATTATCAATTAGAAAGACCATTATATCTTGAAATAGATAACTTGTTCATTAGATGGAATAATGTTAGACCTCAAGCTCCTTCTATAATCTTTGATACAGAAGAGCCATCTAAAGAGATAAATGTAACTATTAGTTATGGACCAACTCTAATTAGAAAACAATATATGTTAGTTTCATCAGATGGAACTTCAACTAATTGGTTAGATTACACTGGACCTATTAAGATAACTGATAACAATACAATTATATATGCAAGAGGATTTACAAGAACTGAATATGGTTCTGAAGTAGCAACTAAAACTGTTACTAATATAGATTCAGTAGATCCTACTATAAGTGTAACTGGAGATTTAACATCTCCTAAGAGACAAGTACAATTAAAAGTATCTGGTAAAGATAATTTAGCTATAGATCAAGTTAGATGGATTAAAGGTGAATATGATGAATCTAAATTTGACGATGCGTCATTTATACCTAATAATTCAGTTGTAACTGTAAATGAAAATGATAAATATACATTCTATGCTAAAGATAAAGCAGGTAATATTGTATTTGAAGTAGTAGATGTTACTAATGTAGATTTAAATGCTCCTGATGTTATTATTAATATATTAACTAAGGAAACTAAGGCTGAAGTAGAAGTATCAATTGACTTTGGCGATGCATCTACTAAGCAATATAGCATAGGTAACCAAAATAATTATAAGAATTATGATGGCAACTTCTTTGTTAAATCGTTAGAAGTATATAATTTAGCTAATCAAAACGGTTCTATAACTATTTATGCTAAAGGTATAGATACAGCTGGTAATACAACTATAGTATCTGAAAATATTTATAATTTGGATTTAAATATCTTCAGTGAACCAGTTATTACATCAGCTAATAAATATGGTTTAATAACTAAAAAAGAAATAAGATTAGATAATTATGTTACAGTCGCTTACGATAATACAAGAGATGATATTATCAATGAAGTTAAAGTAGGTAATGGTAATTATGCTACATATACTAAAGAAGTATATGTTGATAGCGCAACTGTGTATGCAAGATCAAGAAATCCTGAAACAGGATTAGTAAGAGAAGTATCTAAATATATTTCTATCCCAAGTGATGCATTACTAAATCCTGCTTATGATCATAATAATGAAACGTATGATTCTATTCCGGCTAATAATAGAAAGAGATTAGACGTTGAAGATGATGGCACATATAAACAAATACTAGTTAGATCATCATCTCAAGGTGAAGCAAAAGTTTATATATATGGATTAAATGGTACTAAGACTAGTGAAGTAACTCTTAGCAGTGATACAAATATCACTCTTGACGCCGGTGTAACAAAAATTGAAATTGTTGCCGGAAGTACTGAATTGAAGGTTTATGAAATAGAATTCCTATCACTTGTTAGAGTTGTATCAGGAGATTCAATTCTTGGAATTGTACAAGATAATTCTAATTTGACTGAAGGACAATATATATTTAAAGTTAAACAAGAAACATATCCTGTTCACTTAATTGTAAAAAACGGTGATCAAACTATAACTGAAAATACACAATACGGTGATAATAAAGATATAGGAACAGCTTCTGCATATGCTAAGAATATGGTTATTGTTAGAGTAAATGGTGACTATACAGTTAATTCTGGCGTTACTGTAGGACCTATATATTCTGCATATGGTGGGCCAAAAGGATTTATATTATATGTTACTGGCAGATTAACTAATAATGGTACTATAGATAATTCACACGGAGCATATTCTCCTGGTCAAGACGTATATCTATGGAAGAATAGCAAAACAAGTGATTACGAATATATTCCTGCTGTTGGTGGAGCTGGTGGTCCAAAAGTTACAAGTAGAAATAGAGGTAGCAATGGTAAAGCTGGTTCTACTGTATCCAAACGTTCATTAGGCGGCGGTGGTGCCGGAGGATTTAATAATTACAAATCTGGTGTTGCTAGTAATGGTGGTTCCGCTACAAGTTACTCTGGTGGTGCCGGAGGTGGTGGAAACACCGAATTCGGTGTTCCAGATGGATCATCTGTTGGTGGTGCCGGTGGTTATGGCCAAGGTTGGTATGACTGGGGACAAGCCGTTGGTGGTGGAGCTGGTAATCCTTCAACATGTAATTATAGATGTAATTTAGGCCAAAATGGCACTGGCGGAATGCTAGTAATATACGCAAATTATTTCACAAATAAAGGTACTGTATCTGCTAGAGGATATAACGGTGGTAACGGTGCTGGTTCTGGTGCTGGTGGTGCTGGTTCTGGTGGTGGATCAATCAATATATTCTTCAAGGAAATTGATAATGTATTAGATATTGGTCCGACAGCTGCTTTAATTTACAAGAACCAATTAGGAACTAATTATACTTATGGTGGTTCTGGTGGTTCAGGCGGATCTTCTGGTGGAGGTAATGGTGGTGCTGGTACAGTTAATATTGGTGCTATTGTTAAGAATCAATACGTTGATTTACTACAATTTGCTGAAGATAAATTAAATGAAGCTAATTATAATAACAGAGTTGGTGAAAGTATATTTAAAATATTAGAAGCTGATGATTTAAGAACCGGATTATTCAATTTTAGAGTAAATAATGGTACTACAACTGTAGATTACCCAGTTCACTTAATTGTATTAAATGGTAATCAAACAATTACTCAAAATACACAATATGGTTCGCTTGACGATGCAGCTTCTGGAACTGAAGAATATCAAATGGCTAAACGTATGGTAATTGTAAAAGTAAATGGTAATTATACTATTGAACAAGGCGTTACAGTTGGGCCAACTTTTAACACAACTTATGGTGGGCCAAAAGGATTTATGTTATACGTTACTGGTGAATTAATTAACAACGGTACTATTGATAATTCTCATGGTGCATATGCATATGGTCAAAATGTATATTTATGGAAAAATGCATCTACAAATGATTATGAAATGATTCCTGCTGTTGGTGGTGCAGGAGCAACTGCTACAACAAGTGGCTCTAGAGGTCGTGACGGAAACGCTGGTAATACTGCTGCTAAACGTGCGTTAGCTGGTGGTGGATCCGGAGGATTCTATAACATGAAAGATGGTGTCGCAAGTGCTGGTGGAGCTGCAACAAGCTACTCTGGTGGTGCCGGAGGTGGAGGAAACACTGAATTTGGTGTTCCAAACGGATCGTCTGTTGGTGGCGCTGGAGGTTATGGCCAAGGTTGGTATAATGACGAACACGCTGTTGGTGGTGGAGCCGGTAACCCATCAACATGTAATTATAGATGTAATTTAGGTCAAAATGGTACTGGTGGATTATTAATCATATATTCAAATAAATATACTAATAATGGTAATATCACTTCTAGAGGTAAAAATGGTGGTAACGGTGCCGGTTATGGTGGTTCCGGTGGAGCCGGATCTGGAGCTGGTTCTATTAATATATTCTTCAAAGAAATCAATGTTGATAAAATTTCAGGCATTGATACTGACTCAGCATATAATCAATACTTAGGAACTACAAATGTTAATGGTGGTTCTGGTGGTAGTGGAGCTAGATACGGTGGTAACGGTGGTAACGGTACAGTTAATATCGGATCTATTAGAAATAACCAATACTATGATTTAAGAGATGTTATTTCTCAAGATTTAGGTGCATTTAATAACGGAACTTTAGGTTCTAGAGCTAATAGTGTACTTGGTAAGGGTGTTGATTTCATCAAATCTTACTTACCTAATATATTATTTGATAAGGCTAATAGTAAATTTGATATAACTTATAAAGAAGGATATAAAAATGAATACTCATTAGACTTTGGTAATACATGGATTGAATATACTAAATCTATAAATGTTGATAAGAATTGTACAGTTATTGCTAGAGTAGTTGATGAAATAGGTGATGTTATATCTTCAAGTTCATATACTATAACTAGATATGGAGAAGAAGAAGAAGTTGAAGAACCAACTACAACTACATCTACTTCTACAACAACAACTAGTACAACAACTACTAAAGAAACTACAACTACTGAAACTACTACTGTAGCTGAATAATATAATAAAAGGAAATAAATGATTATTTCCTTTTTTATTTTCTTGACTTATATATTATAATTTGCTACAATTATTCTTGTCCTGGGGAATTAGCTCAGTTGGCTAGAGCACCTGCCCTGCACGCAGGGGGTCAAGGGTTCGAGTCCCTTATTCTCCACCATTTAACAACAACTTATTATTTCTAGAATAATAAGTTTATATATATTCGAACTAACAGATTGTTAGTTTTTTTGTGCATAAAAATAAGAAGGGGATGCCTTCCTATTTAATTTCTATAATATCAAAGAAATTAATATGTGTATTATTTATATTAATTCTTTTATATACTGAATCAATTTTGTTTATAATACCTTTTATACATATACATGAATGATTATGATAATAATATATATTAATAATATCTTGAGAAGTGTAAGCATTAATGATTTTGTATTCTAATTCTTCTAATTGCTCATCTGTATATAAAGGTCTATTAATATATGCTTCTTTTTCTTTAATATCATTCATAATATCATGATTATTTATAACTGAATTAAAAGGAGCCCAACTCATGCTCTATGACCTCCAATCTTACCATTTCTTTCTCTTATAGTTGAATCTGATAGTAAAGAAGAACCTTTTAATAATGAATTAGGACCAAATCTATCTTTTATTTGATCTATAGCTATATCCATATTCTTTTCCTCTTTTAATTTATCAAAATCTTCAAATATATTTATTTGATATTCATTATTGAATGATAATTTACCTACAGATATATTTATCATTCTAATTGGATAATTATTTTTATAATATCTATCAAACATATACATAACATAGTCATATATTTTATTTTCATTATCGAGTTTATCATCTATTTTCATAGAATGATAAAAACCTCCACCTATATGTTTATTATATTTAATACCTAATCCTATTAATGAAGTTCTCACTTTATTATTTCTTAAAGTTCTTGCTAAGATATTACATGTTTCATATAAGATAATAGGTATATTATATCCATAGTAGTCTTGAAATAATACTTGGCTTCTAGAAAATGATTTTTCTTTAGCATCATCTTTATTAGCATCTTTAACTAATGTATTATCTATACCATTTGCATGATACCAAAGTTCTTCGCCCATAACACCAAATCTTTTAATTAGTTTATTAATATCATATTTAGCTATATCTCCTACAGAATATAAACCTAAATCATTTAAATGTTTTTCCATATTTATTCCAATTCCCCACATCTTAGAAAGTGGAGTAATAGCCCATAATTTAGTTTTTATATCATCATATGTCCAAATAGCGATATTATCTTTAACATGTTTAGCTTCTATATCCATAGCAACCTTAGCTAATAACATATTAGGTCCTATTCCAGCTGTAACAGTTAATTTAGTATTATCATATACTTTCTTAATTATTACTTTAGCTAATTCATATGCATTCATTTTATACATCTTTAAATAATTAGTTACATCTAAGAAACATTCATCTATAGAATATATATGAATATCATCTATAGATACAAATTCTAAATAAGTATTAATAACATCTTTACTCATCTTTTGATATAACCTCATATGAGGGGGTATTTTAATGATATTTAACTCTTCAGGTATTTCATAGACTCTACCTCTAGATTTAATACCTTTTGCTTTTAAATAAGGTGTAATAGCTAATGTTAAAGCTCCTTTTTGAGAAGGATCTGCTACCACAAGTGGAGTAGTAAATGGATCTAAATTTCTTACTACACATTCACATGAAGCAAAGAAAGATTTTAAATCAATACAGATAATTGATCTATTAATTCTATCCATTTCTATCACCAATATTAATATAATACAAACGTTCGTAATAGTCAATTGATAAATATTCATTTTGCCATTATATTATTGAGTTTTTTCTTCTTATCATATATACTTATATATGATAGGAGAGTGTGATCTATGAAATGTAGTACATGCGGTAAAGAAATCCCTGTAACTTCGCAAGTATGTCCATTTTGTTATACTGCTATAAAACATGATACAGAAGAAGTAGCAAGTACAGAAGATTCTTTAGCAACTATTAATACATCTTTCCAATCTACATCTAATAATGATGAATTAAACTTTGGAGATTTAAATCAAAATACTTCATTTGATGAAGAACATAATACATTAAAAACATATTTTCAAGAACCTAAACAAAGAAAGAAAATATTAATACCTATAATAGGTGTATTGGTATTCTTTGTTATATTATTTGTTATTTTAAATATGTTTAAAGAACCAACAATTGATTCATATAAATACTATACAGGTGTTGTTGATAAAGTATATGAATATATATCAGATAACTTTACATCATCAGATGCTAAGAATTCTGGTTCATATAAACTTGTATATACTATCAATAATGAAAAGACTAAAGAGTTTAGAGGTAAATACCAATATGACTTATCTAAGAAGTTAATTGATATAACAGCTGATTTGAAAGATCCTGAAAAAGAAAATGGTGGAGTTATAGTTGGTGATCAAACTCTTGGAATGGAATTATATGGCAAGAATAATGAATTATATTTCTCATCTAATAATATATTTACTAATGTAATATTATTACCATATGAAGATGAAACAGGATTCTTAACATCTAAACAATATGATTTAAATTCATTAGTAGATGGTATAAGAGATGCAACTAACTATGCACTTAAAAACATGACATTTACTGAAGAAAAGAAAGTAAATATAAATACTATGGGTAAATCATTTGATGTTAAAAAGAAAGTGTTAAAATTAGATTATATAACTAAGAGAAAATTTGTTAATCTATTCTTTACTGAACTTGCAGATGATAGTAATTTTACTACTGAATACGCTAAGGTAATTGGTAAGAAGATGGGAGATGTAGAAAATTTATTAAATAGTTATAGAACTACATATGAACATCAATTCAGTGTTGATAATGGTAAAGTTACATATATTAATCTTTATTATAAAGGTAAAGATGTATATCGTGTTGAATTTGATAGAACTCAAGATGATGATGGTATTTATACATTTGATTTAGATAAGAATAAATTATCTTATTCATATGTTAAAGATGGCCAAACAATAACATCAGTTAATATTAATAGAATTGATACTACTATGAATGAAGTGTTAACAAGAACATATAATATAGATATTAAAAATAATGATGATATTATTACTATTAATATAGAATTAACTAAGGATATTAATCCTGTAGTTAAAGCTAAAGAATTTGAAAATGTTAAGAGTATAAGAGATTTTACAAATGAAGAAATTAATACAATTAAGAGTAATGTAAAAGTTTATACTGATAGAATAGATTGGATAGATGATTTAAAAACTATATTTAAATCTAAATGTGATACTAATTTATCATGTGTATGTACTGAAGGCGATACTTGTCAATGTACATATGAAAATCGTGTTATTACATGTCCTAAAGAATTAGTACAAGTACCAGAAAATAATACAACAACAACTGAATAAAAAGGAAGTGTTAATATGAAATGTATTAATTGTAATCAGGAAATACCTGATACATCTACTACATGTCCATTTTGTAATAATCCTGTAACACCTACAGTTACTCCAGTAGAATCAGCAGTAACTACTGATTTACCAAATACTCCAGATAACTATGTGTTACCTAAGGATCAAGTTGTACAAACTAGTAATATTCCATCACCACCTAGTATGGATGAGGAAGTTACTCCAAGCGTTCCAGTTAGAACTGAGGTGCCAGCAGAACCTAATTTGCCTAAACCACCTCAAAGAGAAGATGTATCAATACCTTCACCTAACGTAGCAAGTGAACCAACTTATATTGATCCTACAACTTTAAATTTGGATAATGTAGACCTTAATGCTAATCCTACAGCTGATAGTATAGATTTAACTAAATCAGGTGGGAAAATTGCATCAACTATTATTCATAATAAAGATGAAGAAGAAAGAAAACTTAAAAGAAAAAGAACTATTATAATAGTATTATTTGTTATTATTCTAATAGGAATGGGTGTAGGTGGATTCTTCTATTTCACTCAATTTAAATCTACTGATAAGAGAATTGATAAAGTAGTAGATGGTTTATTCTCATTTACAACTTCTTTAAATAATTCTAAGATTGAAAATGGTTCAGGTAATTATAATTTAACTTATACATCATCTATGAATAATGAAAACTTATCGTTTGATATATCTGGTAAATATGGATATGATTTACCTAACAAAAAGATAGATGTTATAGCTAATGTTAAGAAATATAATCATAATGGTGAATTAATAGATGAAGAATTAAGTTCTGAATTATATTTAGAGAGTAAAAGAGCATATGTATTATTACAAAACTTTGATACTAAATATTTCTATACAAATATAAATAATACTAAAAATGTTCTTGATGATATAGAATCTAGATTTGATAAACCAGAAGAACTTATTGTATTTAAATTATTAAATACTATATATGATGGTGGATTAGAAGAATTTAGTAAAGATTATGATAGATATATAGATAATATATCTCAAAATGATATTAATTATATGAATATTATAAATGGTCTTAAAAAAGCTGTTAAAGAAGCTTTAAAGAATGCACCAAGTACTCAAACATTTGAAAATAATAAGAATGTAATTAGAATTAGTTTAAATAAAGAAGATAAAGTAAAAGCTATTTATAAATCTATATTATCTTCTTTAAAAGATAATAAGAATGCATATCAAGAAATAGTTAAACTATATGGTGGAAATGATAGTACTTTCTATGATGCAATGTCTGATAAGATTGAAAAATTAAATGTAGCAGGTATAAATGGAAATATTACTATCGTAACTGATCCATTTAAGAATAATCTTATTAGTATTAGTTTACCTATTATTCGTGATAATAAAGTTCATTTATTAACTATTAGTCCTAAGGGATCTGGTTATAAAATTGTATTAAAACTAGAAAATAAAGAAGTATTAAATGTTACTTATTCAAAATCTTCATCTAAAGAGAGTCAAACAACTACAAAGAAATATAATTTAAAAGGTATTGCATATAAAAATGATATAGCTAATAACTTTGAATTAAACCTTGAAATGATACAAGATATTACACCTCAAAAAATAGATGTAATAACTCGTAATAGTATAGATTATCAATACTTGACTGCTGATGATTTTAATACAATAGCAGGTAAGATTAAAGAATTTGGTAATTTAGGTGTTGTATTCTCTTCACATTATATAGGTGTACAACCACAAGATGGAGAAACTCAAGATGCAGGAATATAAAAGAATTCAAAATGTAGAAATAGGTAAGTTTACACTTGTTATTCTATTAATATTATTTCTACTACTATTAATTATAGGTATTTATTATTCATCTCCTAGATATAATTACTATGATTATGAAGGTTATACTTTTAGCTTTCAATCTGGTGATGAATTTGGTTTAGGTGAAGAAGAATCTGATGAAGAAGATGATAATGAAAGATTTTATTTCAAACATGATGATATCATGTATGATATAAAAGTAAGTAAGGATAATGATTATTCATCTTTCTTGTATGATGACTATCAACTTCTAAGAGAATTCTTCGCATCTGAAAGTTATGGTGTTACAAGTATTAAAGAAGTTAAATATGAAGATCATAATATTATTATTGCTAAGATAACTCATGAAAATAAAACATATTATTTCTATGTATTTAAAATAAATGATACTAAAGATATTATAACTGGATATGTATATCCTCATGACGATGATGATATAGAAGATAGTAATCTTAAATATCTATATGATACTCTTATAAGAGTTAAAAGAAGTTAAATATAACTTCTTTTTCTTATGCTATAATAATTATAGGTGATACTTATGTATGCAAATATATTAATACAACATAAAGTTAAATCATTAGATCATACATTTACTTATCATATTCCATCTTCTATTAAAGACGAATTAGATGTAGGTATGAAAGTTAAAATACCATTTGGTAATAGCATAATAAATGGTATTGTATTAGATATATTTGATACATATGAAGGTGAGACAAAAGATATAATATCTATTGTTACTAAAGATTTAAAACTAAATAAAGAATTATTAGAATTAGGTAAATATATAAAAGATAAATATATATGTACCTTAATATCTGCATATCAATCTATGTTACCAT
>CAMODU010000002.1 GCA_946611605.1 uncultured bacterium | reverse complement strand
AACTAATTCATCACATCCTACTTTATCTAATACTCTTTTTTCTTTAATATATCTATTAAGAACAAATGATATGTAACTTATAACATCTTTTTCTTCTATATTCATAAGTATCACCTATTTATATTATATCAATAAAAAAGATATAACTTAATTGTTATATCTTTTATTTACGTTTACCAAAGTTACCAATCTTTTCGTATATATTTTCTCCACCAGAGTTAATAGCTTTATTGGCTCCTTCAAATATATCATTAGCAGGTGCTGAGAATGCTTCATATGCATCTACTACTTTATTAATTCCATGTTTAGCTTTGCCCATTGCTTTCTTAGCTTTTAATATCTTATCTCCTAAAGATGTTTTTGCTACTCTTGTATGTATTCTTATTTCACTTTGAACAGCTGATCTTACTTTAGATAATTCCATATACATATCATTTGCTGCTTTTTCAACATTTATATCTCCAAAGTGACCATGATAAGATTTCATAGAATTAAATGATGCTTCTACTTCAGATTGTAATGCAGTTAATAAAACTACATCTCCTGTTCCTTCTAAAGCATTAAATCTAGAAATATAATCATTAATATCTACTCTTATATAATCATTCCATAAAGTATTAAATTGAGCTAACTTGGTAGCATCTCCACCTAGAAACGATTCATAGTGTGCTTTATCATTTAATTTAGGATATTTAAGCATAATATCACTTCCTAATATAATTATATAATACTTTATCTTTATTATTTAGTTTTGTTATGATTGTTTACATTGTTGATTACATCTTGATATTTATTAATAATACTTCTAAATACATCATAATAACCTAATTCATCTAAATTAAGTGATTCTTTAATTTCTTCGTTAGTATGCATTATATTATCATATTTACCTACCATTAAAGATAACATTAAACCTTCTTGTAATGTTAATTTATCATATAATTCATCATATGCATATGATAACAGATATCTCATATAATCAGATTCTAATGGAATAAATAATCCTTCTTCTTCATGAGTTTGAATATTATCTTCTACTTCATCAAGTAGTTGTTCTTCTGTTTTTTGAATTGGCATTTCAACTATATTATCTTTCTTTTCAGGAACTACATTCTTTAATTGAATCTTTCTAATAGCAGTTTCTAATTTTTTTATAAGACTTCCATATACTTTAGCATTTTCTTCTTTAGATAATTTAGTTAATGTTGGATTTTCAAAATTGCCACCAAATTTCTTCTTTAATAATTGTAATTCTTCTAAAGATAAATGTGTTAATGCTTCATCTATTATTTCAGGAGTTGCTTCATAGTAAGTATATATATTCTCAAACTTCTTTCTTGATGGTTTAGCATCTATTACTTTATGCATATCTTCTGTTACTTCCTTTTTCTTTCTTCCCATCCTTGTTCCTTCTTTCTTTCCTTTAAGTATTTCTCTTATAGATTTGACCATGTTAATTTCATCAACTATATCTTTTAATTCTTCTTTTGAATCTTCAAGTTCTTTAATATCTTCATCTATTATTAAATCCATATCTGGTTTAATATCCCCTTTATCTTTATTAGATAAATAATTATTTATTTTATCAATTGCTTTATTATTTAACTGTCTTACTCTTTCATAAGAGATACCCATGATACTAGATACTTCTCTTAATGTCTTTTTTACACCATCATCTATACCATGTATTAGTTTAAATGCAGCCATCATATTATTACTTAAACTACATTTATCTAATGCATCAATTACTTCAGGAGTAATATCAATATCACGTCTAATATATGTTTTAGGTTTTGGTTCTTTTGTTTTGTTTTCAAGTACAATATCTTTAATATCTTTTTTAACTTCTACTTGTATTAAAGATTCTGACTTAGGTTTTACTTTTTTATAAGATGATACTCTAGGTTTATCATCTTGATATAAATCACCTTCGTATTTATCTCCTCTTACTTTACCTTTTTTTCTTCCTTTTCCAGATCTATTAAAATCAACGGTATCTAGTTTATAATCATTTAATAATTTCATATCAGAAAACTCGCCTTTTTTTCTAGTTTTCTTCTTCTTTTCAATTAATACATCATCAGGAATAGAATCTTCATCTATATATCCTTTCATTTTATTTCTAAATTTAGGACTACTCTTTAATTTTCTTAAAGCTTTAGCTTCTATTTGCCTAATTCTTTCACGTGTAACTTTAAATATTTTACCTACTTCTTCAAGAGTTCTACCTGTTCCTGTATCTAATCCAAATCTTAATATTATTACTTTTAATTCTTTCTCAGTTAGTTTAGATTCAAGTAATGCTTCTTTCATATCACTTGACATTTTATTCAACAAGGCTGCATCTTCAACAACATGTTGATCATCAGGTATAAAATCAATTAATTCTGATTCTTCTTCATCACCTATTTGAGTATGAATTGATACCGTATCGGCGCCTAACTTAAATAAATAATCTATAGTTTCTCTAGATAGTCCAGTAGCCGCTTGAATATCTTCATTAGTTGGTTCTCTTCCTAGTTTTTTTGCTATATCAGCTACTACACGATTAAACTTATTTACTTTTTCAACCATATGTACAGGTATTCTTATGTTACGTCCATGGTCAGCTATAGAACGGGTAATACTTTGTCTAATCCACCATGTTGCATATGTTGAAAACTTGTATCCCTTTCGTACATCAAATGCTTCTACTGCTTTCATTAATCCAAGATTACCTTCTTCTATTAAATCTTGAAATAATAAACCACGTCCTACATATCTTTTGGCAATAGATACAACTAATCTAAGATTTGCTTCAACTAGTTTCTTCTTAGCAATTGGATCTCCCTCCATCATTCTATAACCATATCTAACTTCTTCATCTAATTTTAACAAAGGAATTTTACCTATTTCCTTTAAATATAATTTAGTTGAATCTGTATAAGATTTATCTTCTGAATCACTTACATATACACTTACATTTTCTACATCCAAATCCATTTTAATTTCTATATCATTCATGGATGCATATGTTTCAATTAATGATGTTAAGGTAACATCTTCAAATATATCTATATAAGTCCCATCTTCTATTTTTGACTGATACTTGTTAAATATCATTATCATATAATTGTGGATAATATCGTTATTTTCGATCAAGAAGGTCAAAACATCTGGGCCTACCATAATTTGGCTTTCAGCTATAAATCTTGAGAACTTAGTCATTTCATGTATAATATCATTTATACTATTTGCTTTTTTTAATGTAGCTTTTACATAATTATTTATTACGTCTCTATATCTTTCATTTTGTTGAAACTTAATAAAGAATACCTTTATCTCATGTTTTATCACATTAACAAAGAATGTTTTATAATCCAATTTTTCTTTATTATTATATTTAGAAAAAGCTTCTTGAACGGCTGGATTTATTATACTATTAAACTCTTCTTTTGAGATGTCAAGAAAACTATATGATTTATATAGATTATCAATGTCATTAGATAATTCATCTAAAAGAACATCAAAAGTAAGTTGTTTAAATCTTGCATAATCGTTCTTCATAACTAATTATTATATAACTCCTACCTATTATTAGTAAAGAAAAAGAAGGTTATTAACCTTCTATATTATAATGTTGTCTTATAGCTCTATCTATATCAGCAGCCATGTCAGGATTGTTCTTTAAGAATATCTTAGTATTTTCTTTACCTTGACCAATTTTTTCTCCATTGTAAGAATACCAAGCACCAGATTTTTCAAGTACACCTATTTCAGCACCTAAATCTACTAATTCACCTTCATAAGATACACCTTCACCATACATCATATCAACTGTAGCTGTTTTGAATGGAGGAGCAACCTTATTTTTAACTACTTTAATAGTAGTTCTATTACCAATTACAGAATCTCCTAATTTAATTTGTTCTCCACGTCTAACATCTAATCTAACTGATGCATAGAACTTTAATGCTCTACCACCTGTAGTAGTTTCAGGATTACCAAACATAATACCTACTTTTTCTCTTAATTGGTTAATGAATATTGCTATAGTATTAGTTTTGTTAATAATACCAGCTAATTTTCTTAATGCTTGAGACATTAATCTTGCTTGAAGACCAACATGAGAATCTCCCATCTCACCTTCAATTTCTGCTTGTGGTACTAATGCTGCAACTGAATCTATTACAACAATTTGTACAGCACCAGATCTAACTAATGCTTCACATATTTCTAATGCTTGTTCTCCAGTATCAGGTTGAGATAATAATAACTCATCTAAATTAACTCCTAATGCTTTTGCATATACAGGATCAAGTGCATGTTCAGCATCAATAAATGCTGCTCTTCCTCCTTGTTTTTGTACTTCAGCAACTGCTTGAAGTGCAATAGTAGTTTTACCTGATGATTCAGGGCCAAATACTTCTATAATTCTTCCTTTAGGAAATCCACCTGCTCCTAAAGCTATATCTAAACTTAATGATCCTGTTGGTACAGTTTCTACTTCTACTTTTGTATCTTCAGAAAGCTTCATGATTGAACCTTTACCAAATTGTTTTTCTATTTCAGCCATTACTTCTTCTAAAGCTTTATCGTTTGTATCAATTTTCTTTGCCATTTGTTATATCTCCTTTATCATAATTTAATTTTATAATCACTAAAAACAAAAGTCAATAGTTTTTACGAACATTTGTATATATTATTAATTTCCCAAGTTATTCTTTACATAATTATATCATATAAGGCTACTATATCAATGAGGATAATTATATATCCCCCTAATAATATATATTAAAGATTTATTTCTATTTTTCGACAAAATAAATAAAAAAAGTAGATTTTTCTCTACTTTTTATAACCATACACCATATATTACACCAAACATAGCTAGTAAGAATCCAGCAACCCAGAATACTTTAACAATATCTGTTTCTTCCCATCCTAACTCTTCAAAATGATGATGTAATGGAGCTTTTAAGAATACTTTCTTATTGAATTTTCTTATAGCAATTATTTGAATTAAACTTGATAATGTTTCTATTACAAATACTCCACCTATTAATGCAAGTGATATTTCATGGTGAGTAAGTATTGCTATTGATGCTAATGCACCACCTAACGCAAGAGATCCAGTATCACCCATGAATACTTTTGCAGGATGTGAATTAAATAATAAGAAACCTATTATTGATCCTACTAATGTAAATGAGAATAACGCAATTGATTCAGATCCCATAATCCATGTAGAACCAAATGCTATAACACCATATGCTAAGAATGCCATAGCAGATAATCCGCCACATAATCCATCTAATCCATCAGTTATATTTACTGCATTTGTAGTAGCAACAAGTAAGAATAATACAAATAATGCATATCCCCAACCTAATTCTAAATGTATTCCAAATAATGATACATCTAAAGCAGTTGTTCCACCATTCTTAATATAAATAAAAGTAAATACAATAGCTAATATTATTTGAAAGAATAATTTAACTAATGTTGGTAATCCTTTATTATTATGTTCTTTAATCTTTAAATAATCATCAATAAATCCTAATATTGCATAAGCAACAAATACTAATAATATAATTATTAGATTAGCATTCATTTCCATAGAACCTCTAATAGCTAACATTGTAGTTATTATTAAAGGTGGAATAATAAATATAATTCCTCCTAATGTTGGTGTTCCATTCTTTAATTGATGTCTTTTGTTTATTAAATTAGATACAGTTTGTGTTGCTTTTAACTTTCTTAAGAAAGGTAATGCAATTAAACCTGTAACAATAGCTATTACTAAACCTAAAGTAATACTTAATATTGATTTAGCTAATATTAACATATATATTCATCTCCTATATATATTTTATCATATATATAAATCTTAAAAGATATGATTATATATTAGTTTACATACAAATAAAAAGAATGATATTAATCATTCTTATTTATTTTTACTTGCAGTTTTAAATTTTCTTCTTGAAGAAATAATCTTCTTTAATCCAGCCATGATACCAGCTAAACCTGCAACAGTAGCAGCACCTTCAGCAACTGGTACACCAGTATGAGGTATTTCTTGTTCCTTAACTACTAAAGTGTTTACAGGTACTGTTGTTGTAGTTGTAGTATTAGTTGGAGTTTCTGGATTATTTGGATGGTCTGGATTATCTGGATGATCTGGATTATCTGGATAAGATTTCTTATCTACTTCATCTGGTAAACCATCTGGTAATCTTGGATCAATTGGATTCCAAGTTGGATCAGTTGTAGGATCATAATCTTCCCAATTTGTAACTTCTCCTTGTGTTGGATCAGCATTACCAGTTGAACCAGTTCCTGATGGTGTATCAGGTGTTGTTGAAGGTGGATTGCCACCTTGTGAATTATCAACTACTGCATTAGCATTTTGTGGTGCTGGAGTTTCTCCACCATTATTTTGGTTTTGAACATTATCAGCAGTATGTTGTTCATTCTCTGATTGACTGATATCTTCGTAATGTGTTTCTCCTTCTTGAGTCCATTCATTAGTTTCATCAACTAATTCTGCGTGAGCTACTATTGGATTTGCTGTAGTTAATGCAATACCCATAGTTAATGCTCCCAATAATAATCTTAAATTCTTCTTAGCTTTCATATATCAACACTCCCTCTTCTATCTATGTAATGTAGAACTTTCTTCTACATAATAGCCATTTTCATTATAAGCTAAATTTGTATCTCTTACTTTGATTTTATCTAAGACACCAATTAATTGATATCTCATATTATCAGCTTCATACGAACAAGCGATTAAACTTAGGAATTTATCGTCTTCTTCAACTGAATAATCATCTAATGTGAACCATCCATTTTCTTTGGCTTCATCCATTATTGATTGTATATATTCACATTTTTCTTCATAACTTTCAAAGTTATTCAAATGTAATATAGAGTTAGATTCTCCAGATATTAATCTAGAAGTTATAAATGTTACTTTATAACCATATCCATCATTGGTATAGATAATACCATATGGATGTTCAGCATTGTAAGTTCCTGTTGCATCGTATTTCCATTTGTGTAAATCACTAAACATTGCACCTGATTTCATCTTATGACCATATATAACATTCATATCACTTAATTCACCACTAGGACGATTTAAAGTATTATTATAAATGTCTAAGAATAAAGTTCCATCTGATGACTTGTCTCCAGTTAAGTTTTTACGTAAGAAATATTGATTCATATAGACATCATCATCTAAATTTGATTTTTCAATATCACTTCTTAAACCTTCGACTTGGTCAATGTTATTAATACTTGGATGTACTACTGGATAATTGATGTTTGTACCAGGTATACAAATCCAACATGTGTTATCGGATAATATCGGATTAATTGTATTTAACATTTCTGGTGTGACAGTTTCGTCAAATTCAAATCCATCGTCGTATAATTCAGTTGAAATAATTTCATGTGGTTGTTCAACCTCAACTTCTATTTCTTCTTCCTCTTCTTCGACTTTCTCTTCAATTGGTTCAACAGGTTGTACTGTCATCTCAATTTCAGATTCCTTATTATCCTCGATTGATTGTTCTATTAGTTTCTTTTGTTTAAGATCTGATATAGTATTTGGAATAATATTAGATTTATAAACTAAAACTATAGAACCTGCTAGTAATCCAACAACAGCTGCCTTTTTGGCATATACTTTAAGATTCTTAATCTTACCTTTCAAGAAATCCTTACCAGCAATCATTTTCTTATATCTTGATTCTTTAGCAGCTATTACTTTTAATCTTCTAGCTTCTTTGTTCGCAAGTCTTTGTTCATATCTTTCTTGTTTAGCTTGTTCAGCTAAGATATGTTTTCTTTCTGCTTCAAGTAATTTAGCCTTTTTGATTTCTTCAGCTTCTTTTTGTCTTTTATAAGCTTCAGCTAATCTTGCTTTTTCTTGAGCTTCTTTTAATCTTGCTTTTTCTTGAATCAATGATTCTTTAATTGCTTTCTTCTCTTGTAACTTTCTTTCTTTAGCTTCTTCTTTAAGTTTAGCTTCTATCTTTTTAGATAGTTCTTTTCTTCTTCTAAGCTTTTCTTTAGTTACTTGAGCTTCTTTTGCAGCTATGACTTTAAGAGTTCTCTCTTTGTCTTTAGCCACTTTCTTTTCATAGTCCTTTTTCTTTTGTTCTAATTCTTTTTGTAATTTCTTAATTTCTTTGAGTTGTTTCTTAACTTCAGGATTATGATTAGAATTTCTTGATACCATAGATTGTTTAGATTCTATCATATCAACCACACCCTTTTATTCTTTTAATTCAAAGAAATATAATTAACAATAATTTCAACCCCTTAAAATTACCAATAATCAACCAAATCCCCTTGAATTGCGTTATATGATACCACTTAACACCCTATTTGTCAAATTGAGAAGCCCCATAAAAAGCATATAAAAAAGGAACTAATTGTTCCTCTTTAACTCATCAATTCTATTACGTATTAGTATACTTGGTTCCATAGGTGCATTCATATCATTTAATAGTATTAATGCATCTTGAAATTTATCTAGATCTGATCTAGTTTTTTCTATCTCATCATTTAAAGATTCATAGTCAAATCCATCTATTTTATTATCTTCTAAATAGTTATTTATATATATTCTAATATCTTTAAGTAAGTATTGTTTATCTTTATATTCATCTAATAATTCAATACCATAGTAACCAGATATCATATACTTATATGGATCATCATATTCCATATACATCACCTATAAGTATTATACATAAGAAAAATAGGTATTTCTACCTATTTTATATCAATATATTTAGTTTCTTTCTTCTTTTCTTCTTTATCAAGAGTAACTACTAAAGTACCATCTTTAAATTCAGCTTTAATAGATTCTTCATCTATATCACCAACATATACTTGTCTAGTTTCTCTTCCTACCATGACTCTTTCACGGTGTAGATACTTTCTATCTTCATGATCTTCTTGTTTTTTAGAAGCTTCAATAGTTAAATATCCATTTTCACAAGAAATTTTAATATCATCTTTCTTATATCCAGGAGCATCTACTTCAACAATATATTTGTCATCTTTCTCATAGATATCCATCTTCATTCCTGAATGTTTTTCTTTGTGAAAATCGTCCATGAAATCATCAAAGAATATTCTACTTGGTAACATATTTTCACTTCCTTTCTTGTATTACAATTATAATATAATACAAAAATTAGCACTTGTCAATAGAAAGTGCTAATTATTTTTTTTATTTAACTCTTTTATTTTTCTCTTTGCAAAATGAGTAGTACAAACTCCCTCTAAATTGCTTGTATCTAAGGTTACAGTATCATCATATAGTATTCTAACTACATCTTTATTAGTTAATACCTTATCAAATGGTACTACCTCTCCATTTACTGTAGCTTTCCATAGATGAATTGCTCTTTCAGGATATATTCTAAATGCATAATCTAATACTGTAGAATTTTCAGGTAATTCTACAACATTCTTCTTAGGAGTTTCTACATATATCATTTTAGATAAGATATCACTTCTTATTTCTTCCGAATATTCTTGGAAAGATAAATCTTCTTTTCCAATATACTCTAAGAATTGATAAAACTGTCTTCTTTTTACTTCATCTTGCATTTCTTGAGGTATTTTATGTTTTTCATCAGTATTTATATGTTTCCAATACTCAGTTATACCATATTGATTAATTCTATACATATTATTAGTCATGAATTGTAATTGTATCATAGTTCCATCTTCAGCAAATATTGTATTATGTAATCCCATATATCTGTTAGTCTTAGGAGATACAATATAGTCTTTATAATGACCTGGTACTGATGGGAATATTTCTCTTAATCTATCTTTAGCTTTATAGCATTGACCTATATCATCAATAAATATTCTTAAAGCAGTTAAATCATGTATATTATTAATAGAATCATTCTTTAATAATCTCCTATATATACCATATAAATGCTTTACTCTTAGCATTAAACCATAATCATAGTGGTCTTGATTTAAAGTATTTGCTGAAGTCATCATTACTTCATCAAATGTTTCTCTTTTTTCTAACATATATTTATTATATAATTCTTGCATTTCTACATATTCTTTAGGCATAGCATATCTAAATGCTAAGTCTTCTAATTCATTCTTAATCTTATATTCACCTAATAAATATGCTATATGAACATATACTTTAATAGTTTCTTGAGCTTTAGCTTTTTGTTTTTCAGCATTCATATATTCCATAGTTCTCATATTATGTAATCTATCGGCAAGCTTAATAATAAATATTCTAATATCAACTGTAATAGATTCAATGATTTTCTTTAAGTTAGCATCTTCTCTATCTTCTGGATCTTCTACTTCATTCTTTCTAATTTTAGTAACACCTTCAACTAACATAGCAACAGTTGGATTAAATGATGTTTCTATTACTTCTCTAGAAACATTACAATCCTCTACTACATCATGTAATAAACCTGCAGCAACAGTATCAGGATCAGCATGCATTTCAGCTAATATACATGCAACTGCTATAGGATGAATAATATAAGGTTCTCCAGATTTTCTTACCTGTCCTTTATGGGCACGTCTAGCAAAGGCAAAAGCACGCAAAATGAACGTTTTTTCGTCATATGTGTAATCTTGTAATCTTTCGATTAAATCTTCTAATTGCATGCTATCACCCCCCTAAAAAAAGAAGTATTTATTAAAGAATTATATATCTTTTATTATATAAAAGCAAATAAAAAAGAAATATTTCTATCTCTTTATATTATACAGTTAATGCTTCAACAATTTCAGGGAATACTGCTTCTCCAGTAGTTCTATTGATTATTCCAAATCCATCATCAAAATCATCATCATCCAACCATGCTATTGGAATTGAATATTGTTTACTTAATTTAACAAAAGCTTCTATTGCAGCAATTCTTTCTTTTCATACTATCACCTACTATAATTATAGCATTTATACAATGCAATATATATCGTTAAATAGTAATTTTACATATTAAAAAGAAGTATAAATCAATATACTTCTTATGAATGTATCAATGATTGATTTGAACCTATCTTTTTATAGTAGTTTAATGCCTTATCCGGAGTATTTATATTATTTGGATCAATTTGATTAATTGATTTAGTTGTTATATTATTGCCACCTAATGAATAATTTACTGTTACTAAAGACCACCCTGTAGAATCTTCAAATTCGAACGCATTTAATTTATCCATAAATCCAATTATTGTAGATGCAATTAATTTAGTATCTTTATGCACTGTAACGCTAGCTTCTCCACCTAAATTACTTAAATTTGTATTACTATTATCTATTTCTGCACCGACTAAAGCATAATAAGGATTATCCCCTTTTTGTAAATACTTACCACCTTTATATGTTGTTAAGACAACATTAGAACTCGTATCAAACATTACAAAAGATATAACACTAGATCCAATATACTTAACTCCATCAGATAATTCAACATGAGTAAGATTTTTATTCCCACTAAAAGCAGTACTTTCAATATATTCAACAGAATTTGGAAGAACTACATTAGTTAAGTTTTTTAATCCTATAAAAGCATTTGAACCAATTGTTTTTACGCCTTCAGGTACCACTGAATTGTTGCTACCACGCAATAAGTAATTAGATTCTTTTTCAGCTAATATATTACTGTTCATATCTGTATATACTGGGTTATCACTATCGACCGTTATCTTTTCCAATAATCCTTTGTCATATTCTGTTACAAAGAATGCATTTGATATCTTAGTTGTTGAAGCTGGTATATTTATTTCTTTTAATGAATTACAATAGAAAAGTGAATTATCACCGATTTCTTTAAGATTGTTTGATAATCTAATACTTGCTAATGATATATCACCAGAAAAAGCTCTATCACCTAGATATACAACCGAATCTGGAATATAAGCACTAGTTAGTTTTTTTAAATCCTTTAATGAATCTCTACCAATTATTACAGCGTTTTCGTTAATACTTATAGAAGTTGCATCTTTAGATATTGCATCTTCAACATAAAAATATGGATTATTATTTGAAGATAAATATTTAATATTTCCTTGAGAAATAGTGTTTAAATTCTTATTATTCTTAAAAGGCTCACTATAAACATCTACATTATCTGATAAAACAACATTTTCTAGACTCGTTACTTGAAAAAAAACGTTTTCACCAAAACTCGTTACGGTATTTGGTATATATACATTTTTCAATTTATCACAACCAGCATAAGCTTCACCAGCAACAGTTTTTACACCTTCAGGTAATATTACTTCTTCCAAAGAATCACAATCTTGAAAGGCAAAAGATCCTATTGTTTCAAGACTGCTTGGATAATTAACATTTGCCAGTTTTTTACAGCCTCTAAACATATTTGCTGTTATTCCTTTTATTGTATCTGATAATCTAACATCAGTTAATTCAGTACACCCATCAAATATAGCTGTTCCAAGAGTTTTAACAGAATCAGGAATACTAATATTTGTTAATGATGTGTCATTTTGAAAAGCCGAGTACATTATACTTTCTACACCATCTGATATTTCTACATTACTCAAAGACTTACAATTCTTAAATGATGAACTTGGAATAATCTTTACAGTTGATGGAATATTTATACTTTGTAATGATATATCACCTTCAAATGCATTAATAGGTAATTTCTTTAATCCTTCTGGCAAAACTACACTCTCTATAGTAGTATTATTCTTAAATGCACTAGGATAAATATATTTAGTATCATCATGTAATTGTATTTGTTTTGTTTCTGGATCTACTAATTTTACAAATAAATAATATGGATTATCATATGTTCCTATATAATAACCACCTTCATATTCGTTATATTCTATTTTTTTATTATTTTCTAAGAAACTAGACTCTATATTTATATTATTTGGAAGTGTTAATTCAGTGATGTTAGGAAAATTGGTCAAAGCAGAATCTGTTATATAATACAAACTAGGCTCCATAAATAATTTTCCATCTATATCTTTTAAATCATCAGATTTAGTAGGATTCTTTAAATAGCTATATTGTTTATATACATATCCTTTATCCTCTAATTCACTCCATCTATATAAAAGATTATCATTTTTATCATATAATCCAGCTTTCATTTGTTGTTCAGCTATTTCAGTTCTTTCTGCCGCTTCAACATCTAATGTAACTGTTAAATCAAATGACATATCTTCTAAAACTGGTTTTATTAGTTTAATAGTTATTTTACCTGGTACTTCTTCTTGAGCATTTACTATAACATCATTATCATTAACAAACCCTTCTTGAGTTATTTCTATATAATCATTTAATATTTCGTTGTAATCCACTGATACTCTTACATTAACATCATATTGAAAAGAATCGTTTGTAACAACATAATTTAAAATAGATGTATTATTAATACTTTTTAATGTATTAGTATTATATGTGATAACAGTCTTCTCGTCATTTATGCTAGCTTCTCCATTTGTTGCTCTAGCTTCACTAAAATAAACATTAAAATCATTTAAGTTAGCACTTATATTAGAATTAGCATTAACTATTAGATTTGTAGTAACAGATGCAAATCCAACTGTTAATAATAGTACTGATATTATTAGATATATTTTTGTTCTTTTATTCATATATATCACCTACTATTATTAATATAGTATTAATGAATAATAAATAATAAACAGTAAGTTAAATGTGTATGATAACAAACACTTTTTATGATTATGTTGTAAAAAATAAGTAAATAAAAAGAGTATATTATCTATATACTCCCATCATCTTAGTTAACTTATCATATTTATCCTTAGCTAACTTAGTTGTTATTTCTTTTCCATTATCTAATATTTCTTCTATTTTACCTGAAGACATAATATCATTATATTTAGATTGAATATCAGTTAAGAAGGCAGCAACTATATCAGCAACATACTTCTTAAAGTCTCCATATCCCTTACCTTCAAATTTATTAACAATAGAATCTATATCTTCATGAGATAAAGAAGATGCTATAACTAATAAATTAGATATACCTGGTTGATTTTCAGGATCATATTTAATTGTTCCTAGAGAATCAGTTGTAGCTTTCATTATTTTAGATTTAGCTACTTCAGGATCATCATATAATGAAATAACACCTTTAGGATTTTCTTCAGTCTTACTCATTTTCTTAGTAGGATCTTGTAAATCATATATCTTAGCACCATTTTCATTTATAAATACATCAGGTAAATTAAATACTTCTCCATATTTCTTATTAAATCTATCAGCTATATCTCTAGCTAATTCAACATGTTGTTTTTGATCTATTCCTACAGGTACTAAATCAGCATCACAGTAAAGAATATCAACTGCCATTAAAACTGGATAAGTTAATAATCCTACAGTAAAATTAGCGTTTTGTTTACTCTTTTCCTTAAATTGAATCATTCTTGATGCTTCACCATAATATGTAGAACATTCAAGTAACCATGAAATAGCAGGAATATATGGGTTTTCTGATTGTAGATAAATAGTATGTTTAGTTGGATCTATTCCACATGCTAAATACATACCTATAAATTTTCTTATTCTTTCATGTAATTCATTAGGATCATTTGGTACAGTTAATGCATGTAAATCAGCAACAAACATATATGATTCATATTTATCTTCTAATTCTTTCATTAACTTAATAGAACCAATATAATTACCTAGAGTTAAATCGCCAGTAGGTTTTAATCCTGTTAATATTTTTTTCATGGTTATCACTTCCTTATATAATTATATAATAAAAAAGACTTAAAGTCTTTATTTATTTAATTTAGTTAATTCTTCATAATGTCTACCAAATGCTTCAATAAATTGATTAACTTCACTTGGTAATGTTAAATAAGATAAACTTATTCTTATACTTGATTTAGATCTTTCTTCATCTTTATACATAGCCATTACTGAAGGACTAGGTTTACCTGAATAACATGCTGTATTAGATGATAAATATATTTCATCAGCTTCAAATGCATGTATAAATGTTTCAGGTTGTATACCTATAACAGATATATTTAATATATGTGGTATACAATACTTAGATGAATTTATATATACATTGGGATAATTAGATAAATGTTCTATTATTCTTTCTCTATATCCTCTTACTGTTTCTTCTTTACTCATTAAATCTTTTAAAGCTAATCTTAATGCTTTAGAAAAACTTACTATTAATGGTAATGGTTTTGTACCAGGTTTTAGTTCTCCTAAATGAGCACCAAATTGTATAGGATTAATCTTTATACCTTCTGCATGATATAAAATACCTATTCCACCAGGTCCATAAACCTTTTCACCTGATATAGAACCTAAATCTACATCAGATAATCTAACAGGAACTTTACCTATAGCTTGAGTAAGATCTGAATGAAATATTACATTTGGATTATTCTTTTTTATAACTTGTTTAATAGTACCTAATGGTTGTCTTGCTCCTGTTTCTGAATTAACAGCAGCAATAGATACTAATATAGTTTCAGGAGTAACTTTAGCTTTTAAATCATCAAAGTTAACTAATCCTTCTTCATTAACACCTACAGTATCAATAATAAAACCAATGTCTTCTAAATGTTTACAAATACCATATATAGAAGGATGTTCCATCTCAGATACTAATATTCTATTACCAAATCTTTTATATGCATCAGCTACACCTAATAAAGCTATATTATTAGCTTCAGTAGCTCCAGATACATAGTCAAATTCAGTTTCTTTTATTCCTAATAATTCAGCAATTTGTTTAGTAGCTGAATCTAATAATTCTTTAGATTTAATACCTAATTTATGTATACTTTGAGTATTAGCAAAATATTCTTCAGTTACTTTATTATAACTATCTAATACTTCAGGTAATATAGGTGTTGTTGCTGAATAATCTAAATAAACCATATAATCACTCTTCTATTCCGTATTCTTCCTTATATTCTTCTAATAATTTATCTTTAATACCAGGTTCAACTACATTTAAACTCTTTATTGCTTCAGATAAAGATTCATTAAACATTCCTTTAAAGAATAGTTTTTCAGCTTTAGTTAATCCATTATTGATTTCTTTATTAACTGCTCTAAATCTATTACCATATACTATAGCATTTTCAGCCATAGAAGCTCTTTTAATAGTTGAATAAGCTGTGTTATATACTTTTAAAGCTAAGTCTCTTGCTGTATCCACTCTTGTATTCAATATATTAATAGATATAGGTTTTTTCTCTAATTCTAAAGACATTTCTTTTAAAGCATCAGATGCTTCTTGATATTCTGTATAGAATTCTTTAGGTATAACAGGTAACTTATAAGAACCTATATGTTCTTTAGTTTGTTTCATTATATTCTTAATAGCATCTTGTTGTTCTCTTGCTCTTATCTCATCTTCTTTTAATGATCCTAAACTTCTTAAAGTATAATCTAATTTTTCTTCTATCTTAACTAATTTAATATTAGTTCTTTCCATCTCTTTAGTAAGACGAGAATATGCAGTAGTTTTATTTCTAAATTGTTCCATAGTTTTATTATAACCATCTTCACATATTCTTATTTCTTTAGATAATTCTTCAATAATCTTAACATCATCATCAGTTAAATCATATGAATATTTAATATCTGCTATTTTACCTTGAACACCAGATATTATATCTTTTAATTTCTTACATTTAAGAATAACTGTTCTGATATAATCATCAAACATTTTCTTAGCTAATCTTTCTTTTTCAAAGTCTTGATATAATCTATCAAAGTAATCAAGAATAGTACGTAATTCAAAGATAGAATCTTCTAGATTAAGTACTTTTAATCTATCAAATATATCTCTTACCTTCTTTTCTGATTCAGATATATTATAATCAATCTTTAAATAATCTAAGTTATATCCATCTTCTAGTAACTTATCAGCTTGTTTTCTTATATCTTTTATTCTAGTAGGTATCATTCTTTCACCCATTAGAATAATAGATGGTGCTTCTTCAATAACTATTTTTAAATTACCAATAGTATCATCTAAAGCTTTAACTATCTTACCTACTTCAGAATAAACATTATTTTCCATAGCTATTTCAAATGCTGAAAATAATTTATCAACATTTTCAAATTGTAATTCTAATGTATTAAGTATTAAACTATAATCATTTTTATTACTATTATTAAATTGTAAGTATATTTGTCTATATTCAGTTTTTAATTTAGTAACTATTTCTCTATTTCTTTCTTCTGATAATGTTATTTCTTCAATATCATTTAATAGACTTAATGATTTAGCTTTAGCCATATAGATATCATATTCAATGTTAGCTAATATTTCATCTACTTCTTTATATTTCTTATTAGCTAAATAGTCTTCAACATCAATTAATTTATCAGTTATTTCAACTACATCTTTATCTTTAATATCTTTAAATCTTTTCTTCCAATAATTATATTTTTCTTCTAATTCTTTATTATTTATTAAAGATTCTACTTTGTTTAATTCGGATAAGATATTACCTGATATTATTAAATTTTTATTTCTTTCAAGATCAATGATAATATCATCATAAGTTTTAACTTTTTTCTTAATAGTTAAATAAATAACTACTCCAATAGTAATTAGAGTAATTATAAAATAAATAATTGTAATTAAAGACATTATATTACCCATATTACTATTCTCCTATCTTATTAATTATACCATATATAAGGCTAGTTTTTAAGTGATTACACCTACTTAACACGTATAAAATATGTATAATTATTATTAAACAATAAAAAAAGATAACATTAGTTATCTTTAATCTTAGAATACTCAATATATTCTTGTGTTTTATTTGCAGATTCAGTTATTACTACTACTTCTTTATCAGGATTAACAGTTGTAGTTATTACTTCTTTATTGTCATTCTTTTTGTGAGCAAGTATAAATATACCCACTATTAATCCAATAACAATAATAATCATTATTAATATAATTATCTTTTTTTTCATAACTCACCTACTAAAAATTCTTAGAATCATATACAGGACTTCCTGTTATAGTAATTACAGCAGTACTATCACTTGGTTTATATAAAGTATAATATTCACTATTACCAGTAAATGTTCCACCAGAAATATTTATAGTACCACCTTTAAATACAGTTGGCGTTTTTTCTGCTGATGAGAATGTTCCACCAGTAATATTAACAGTTCCACCTTCAACGGATAACGCTGACATAGTAGTACTAGATATATTACCACCATTAATAGTCATTGTACTTGTTCCTAAATTATTTATTGTAGAAGAATTAGGTGCACTAGTAATTGTACCATCATTAATAGTTATAGAACCATTATTATCATTAATGATAGTATAAGCATTATCAGAAGTATTACCGATAACAGAAGTACCTCCTATAGTTAAATTACCATAATTATATATAGTATTACTAACAGAAGATGTTATGTTAGCATTAGATATATCTGCTGTTGCATTTTCTTCTATTTCTATCGCATGACTAACGCCCGAGAAAGTTCCACCAGTAATTGTTACATTCGCACTACCAAACGCATATAATGTAGGCGTATTTTCCTTTGTACTTGTATAATTACCACCGGTTATTATCAATTTATTATAGACATTAAATACATTACTATTTGTAGTTACATTAACATTTTCATTTGATCTTACTTCTCCATACGAATAAACAAAAGAATTTGAATTAGCTAGATTAAAAGTACCACCATTTAAATTAATCTTTGATGATATAGATCCATAAATTAAAGCTTTACTAGTAGCTGCTGTTGATATATTGGCACCTTCATTTATTTCTAGTGTTCCACCATTCATAATTGCATATGATGCATTTTCATTAGACTTAATATTTCCACCATCAATTGTTACCGTTGCATCAGCACTTGTTACAGCTATAGGGTAATAATAATCAGATTCTATAGTACCACCATGAATTGTAGTTGTCCCACCATATATATAAATTGTATTTTTTGATTCTCCAACTGTTTTTAAAACACCACCAGAGATATCAAGTTTTCCACCACTATAGACAATTTCATCTTTAGCATCAATTACATTAAAGCCATCACTTATATATAATTCACCAGCATTATCCAAATAAATATTATCACTTGAGTAAATACCTCCACTAATATTGCCAACGCCAGTACTTGATATGGTTATTAATCTATTATTTCCTAAAGATGAAATAGTAGGACTATCGGATATTGTAAGTGTTCCTGATGAATAAATAACAGGTGCTGTACCAGTTTCCTCACTTGATGCAAGTCCACCAGTTATATTGGCAGCTCCACCTTCTAATATATTAATAGCATTACCTTTTTTAGTTGTTATAGTACCACCAGACATTATTAATCCACCTGTATTACCTTGAGAGAATGTTACTTTTGTGTCAGAACTAGAATATAAATTTCCGCCATACATCATGACTGTTCCATAATTTGTCACA
Source organism: uncultured bacterium (assembly GCA_946611605.1). Lineage (GTDB taxonomy): Bacteria > Bacillota_I > Bacilli_A > RF39 > UBA660 > UBA6985. The sequence continues at coordinate 32,694 of CAMODU010000002.1, read as the reverse complement.
GCGGTATTGTTAACCGATTTAATGTCGGCATTATCCTTAATATTAAGTAATGAATCAGCTTCATTATATATTGTATGATAAGCGGTTTCACTATTAATTGAACCACCAGTTATAGTTGTTGTACCTTTATTATATACGACAGCTGAAGTAGACTCATTTGTTATTTGCCCACCAGACACATTAACTGTAGATCCTGCTGAAGAACTAATAGCATTACTTTCTGAGCTAGTAATAGTTCCACCAGATATATTTGTAGTTCCACCTTCAGCATAAATACCAGTACGAGTTGATGAAATTGTTCCTCCAGTAATATTAACTGTATCAGCTTTTACATCAATAGCTGAGGAAGTATTAGAATTGATTGACCCACCTTTTATATTAGTTGTACCAGCAGTATTAACAATAGCATTAGTACTATTACCATTAATAGTTCCACTATTTATATTAGTAGTACCACCACTTTGAGTAGTAATTACTGGATAATTATTATTTGTACTAATTGTACCACCGTTTAAATTAAATGTTCCATAATTATATAAAGCATTAGTATCATCAATAGTTATATCTGCACCTTCATTAATAGTCATTGTTCCAGTTGCTCTATTTATAATAGCTATTTTACCATTATCAACATAATTAAAGTTTCCTCCATTTATGTTAGTAATACCATTGGAGTTAATCATAACGCTTGAGGTTGAAGTTGCTTCAAGAGTACCTCCATTAAATTCAAATGTACCAGTCGACTCTACATTAACAGTATAATTCTTTTCAGATTTTACTGTTCCTCCATTAAGAGTAATTTTACCTTTTGCCCACAAAGCATATGATTGAGTATTAATTGTTCCACCATTAATAGTTATTGATCCATTAGCTTGTTGTACAACACCAGGATAATTAGATGCTGTGGCAGTAAAATTTCCACCTTCAATTGTCAAATTACCACCATTACAATTTGCAACATTTGTAGATGATGTATATGTACCATCTTCAACAATTACAGTAGATGATCCTTGTGGATAAATAATTGATGAACTTGCACTATATGTACCACCTTTAATTGTTGTTTTTGCACTACTACCATTAGCAGCAAAAATAGTTTTAGGAGAATTTTCAATCACAGTTGTTGGTAAAACATCCATAGTTCCTTGATTCATAAATATAGTAGCATTAGTGTTGCTATATGAACCACCTGAAACTGTCATAGTTCCAGTAGTTCCATTAAATACGGTATATGAGCCAGAAGAACCAGCTGTAATATTACCACCACTTATATTAGTTACACCCATATTATAAACTAAATTTTTAGCAGTTGTTTCACCAGTTATTGTTCCACCAGTTATATTAGTAGTTCCAGTAGCAGACGTATACAATCCTCTACTAATAGTAGAATTAAGTGTACCATCATTAAAATCTAATGTTGCATAATTAAAGATAATTGGATATGTCCCCCCACTATTAGTAAAATTACCGCCATTAATCGAAACAACACCATCATTTATAACACTATTTTGGCCACTATTATAACTTCCTGATTTAATATTTAAATTTGAATCAGCTGCATTATATATAGCAACTAAAGAAGTATCAATAGTCATGTTTTCTAATATTAATTTATTACTATTATTAATACCTCTAGTTGATGCATTAATAATTCCGTTATTAACAGTTAATTCTCCTTCATTAGTAAATAAATATGTACCTTCTATATCAGTATTAGTTAAGGTATTATTATTCATATTTAATATAATGTTTTGATTACTAAATACATTTACATCTTCATTACTACTTTTTAACAAATCTACAGTAGATTCTATACCATTCTTTGGTACTGCATTAATAGCTTTTTGTAATGTATTGTATCCATATGTATTGTATACAGCTACAGGATCTGTATAATGTGCATATAATGTATGAGGTTCAGCATTTGATACTACAGTATCAGCTGTAACTTTTTCACCTGCTACAGGATCTGTATACCATCCTTCAAAAGCTAAATTAACAGCAGTAGTTTCAGGTAGATCACCATATAAAGCATCATACATAACCATCTTAGTATTATTATCTAAAGCTACTCCACCATTAGCATCAAATGTTACCTCTATTCCATTAGGAATAACAGTCCCATCAGCAGCTGATGCTCTTTCAATTGTATCAATATCATATACTATTTCAAATCTATAAGTATGAGATTCTGTTGGTTGTTTAGTTAAAGTAACAGTTAATTGACCATCAGTAGATGTTCTTGCTTCTAAAGTATTAGTAGGTTGAATTGTTTCTTCAATAGTAAAATATTCATTAAGATCTATTTCATTATTGTTTTCATCATATACTTTAACTGATATATTTATATCTGCATCATATTGAGATGAATTATTAGTTATTTTATAATCTAATATTGATTGATCATTTAATTCAACAAGTTCATGTGTAGTATATGTAATAGATTTTCCGTCATCAGAAATAGAAGCTGTTCCTTCTTTATTAGCCACAGCTTTAGTAAATATAACTTGAAAATCATTTTGGTTATATGCGATTGTTGCATTAGAATTCATAAATAGGTTTGTTGTAACTGTAGCAAACCCTATTGATAAAAACAAAACTAATACAAGCAAACCCGCTCTCAAATGCTTGTTCATATACTTTTCACCCTATTTTAATTATATTATAGAATTTATGTGATACCTATATTTTAATAAAAGATATTTACAAAAAAATAAAAAGTATGTAAAGTACATACTTTTATTTATTTACTATACCTACAAGGTCTAAGAATTCCTTTTGAATAGCTGCTAGTTCTTTTTTACTTGTAGCTTCAAATCTAACAGTTAAATTAGGTCCTGTATTAGACGCTCTAACAAGTGCCCAAGAGTTTTCTTTTATTACTCTTATACCATCTATAGTATCATATTTATAATTACGCATATTTGCATATTTTTTAACTTCTTCTACTACTTTCCACTTCTTAGTATCTGTAGTACTTATTTTTATTTCATCCGTATGGAAATATTTAGATAATTTAGGTTTAACTATATCATATAAATCTTTATTAGTATGAGTTAATATTTCTTGAAATCTTAATCCAGCATATATTCCATCATCATATCCAGGATGTGAATCTCTAAAGAATATATGATTTGCATATTGTCCACCAAATAAACAATCTTCAAATACCATCAAATCTTCTTGTCTTGCACTTGAAGGTGTTGTATCTATATATGTTCCACCTGCATCTATAACAGTATCTCTTATAATATTTGAACATTTAACATCAACAAGAATTGGTTTAGTCTTATCTTTTTTAATAATAGAAGGAGCGATAACAGACATCATAGTATCAGCTTCTACTACATTTCCTTTATTATCAACTATACCTATTCTATCAGCATCCCCATCATATGCAAGTCCTACATCTGCTCCAACTTTCTTAACCATCTTACAAAGATCTTTTAAGTTAGCTTTAACATTTGGATCTGGATGATGAAATGGAAAATTAGGATCAGAATCAGAATAAATATATGTTACATCAAAAGGTAATTTATCATATACTTTTCTGACAATAGTAGAACCAGTTCCATTTCCACAGTCAATTACACATTTTAAATGTCTTTTACCAAAAGTAAATTTCTTAGATAAATATCTAGCATATATGTTAGATATATCAATATTTTCAACTTTACCATGTACTTTAGCATTAGTACATTTATAATTATTATCTAATAATCTAGTATAAATATAATCTAAATCTTCATGAGAGCAATGAAGATAATCTTTACCAAATAATTTAAATCCATTGTAATCTTTAGGATTGTGAGAAGCAGTAACCATTATCCCATATTCTTTTTCAAGTTTATGTGATGCAAAGTTTAACATAGGAGTAGTAACAAGTCCTACATATAATACATTTATGCCTGAATATGTTAGACCTTCAATTATATTTTTAGTTAATTCAGGTCCACCAAATCTATTATCATGACCTACTACTACATATTCTTGTTTATTCTTTTTAGCATACTCAGCAAATACATATCCTAGCTTTAAAGCAACATATTCAGTTACTTCTTTAGGATATATACCTCTTATATCAGCTTCCCTTAATATATTCTTTGATACAATCATATTAGTCCCTCTTACTCTTCTCTAAATATAATACCTGAATCTTGCATTTCTTTAGGTATTGCTATATCCATATACTTAAGTATAGTACCAGCTACTTGAGCTATATTACCACGACTCTTAAGTAATACATTCTTATCTCTTATTATAAATGGTACAGGATTAGCTGTATGTCCTTTATTAGGTGTACCATCTTCATTTATCATTTCTTCTATATTACCATGATCAGCTGTAATAATTAATTTATAGAATTCATCATCACATACTTCACATATTTTTTCTAAGTTATTATCTAATATTTCTAATGATTGAATAGCTTTATCCATATCACCTAAATGTCCAAAGATATCAGGTGCTTCTATGTTAACAACTATAAAATCATAATCATGTTCAATACATTTAATTGCTTGTTTAGTAATTCCTTCTATATTCATTTCTGGATGATTAATAGTTTCATTTCTAGGATATGAAGGTATTATGAAGTTATCTAAACCTTTTAATCGCTTATCAGTACATCCATTAAAATAATATGATAGATTACCAAATTTATCTTCTTCTGCTATTCTTGCTTGTTTCATTCCAAGTAAACTCAAATATTGCCCTATAGAATATTCAGCTTCATCTTTATCTATTAAATTAATTAAACTATCTACTTCATCAATAGGTAATATTGATGCTACTTTTAAACCAGTTAATTTTTTAACTCTAAATTCTTTAAAAGTAACATTACAAATAGCACCTAATGTTTGTCTTGCTCTATCTTCTCTATAATTTAACCATAATAGAACATCTCCACCTTCAATAACAGCTTTTTCATCTATTATTATAGGCGGAATATCTTTATCATGTATATCTTTCTTATAACATGTATTAATTGCTCTTTCATATGATGATACTTTAGCACCCTTACCTTGTGTAATAAGATCTACGAATGCTTTAGTATGTTTAAAGTTATCATCTCTATCCATTGCATATGTTCTACCACATACAGTAGCGATCTTACCTAAACCTACTTCTTTCATATGACTATCTAAATCATTTAAATAATTAATAGCAGTATTATCAGGTACATCTACACCATCTGTAATAGCATGGAAGTATAGCTTTTTAACACCCATATTCTTTAAATGTGCAATAAAGTGTTTAAAGTATCTTATATCAGAATAAACTTTACCGTCAGATACCATACCTGCTAAATGTAGGTTTCCATCTGTTTCTTTTAAATATTCTAATAATTCTATAAGTTTTTCATTTTGTTCTATAAGTGTAGATGATAAATTATCATTACAAATAGTAATGTCTTGAGGTACAACTTTTCCTGCACCTAAAATAAGATGTGATACTTCACAGTCTATTCTTTTATCTTCTGGTAATTCTATATTTTCACCAGTTGTCATTAATGTAGTATTAGGATATAAATCTAATAATTCATTATAACAACTCATGTTGGCTTTCTTTATAGCATTACCTTCATAATCTTTACCTACACCAAAACCATCCAAGATAATCATTATTACCTTATTCATGGCCATCACCTAAACTTATTGTACCATAAATAAAGTAAAAGAAGAAGATTACTCTTCTTCTTCATCGTCAAATAATATAACCTTACCAGCTTTTAAACTCTTTTTAACATCTATTGCTCTTTGATTAGATGATCCTGCATATTTAAGTTTAGGATTTCTTAGTTCATCTACATATTGACCATCTACTAATACATCTAAGTAATTAATAACCTCTTGTTTAGATACATAGTCTTCATATGTGAATCCTGACCAAGACCAAAGACTCTTATTAGGAAATCTTTCCTTAAAAGCTTTAGCTAGTTTAGTTGTACCAGGTAAATTAGTTGGATGCATAGGCTCTCCACCTAACATAGATAATCCTACAATATAATCATTATCGCATAGATCAAGTATGTGTTCTATTGTTTCATCAGTGAATTCTTCACCTTTATCAAAATCCCATGTTTCAGGATTGAAACAATTCTTACAATGAAAAGCACATCCTTGGAAGAATACAGATACTCTAACACCTGGCCCATTAGAGATATCCATCTTTCTTATCTTATTGTATCTCATATTAATCGTCCTTATTATCTAAGTGAATTACTCTTTCTTTTATTTCTTGAGTTCTTCCTCTATTCCAGAAGTTAGTACCAATGTAACCACATGTTCTTCTTGCTACATTTAATTTATCATGGTCTCTATTACCACAATTTGGACAATACCATTCTAAGTTATCATCAATTAAGATTTCACCAGTATATCCACATTCATGACAATAATCACTCTTAGTATTCAATTCTGCATACATGATATTATCATAGATAAATTTAATAACTTCCATAACTGAATTTAAATTATTCTCTAAGTGAGCAGTTTCAATATAAGAGATAGCTCCACCTGGAGATAATTTTTGGAATTCAGATTCTAATTTTAACTTAGTAAATGCATCTATTTCTTCAAATACAGGTACATGATATGAGTTAGTTATATAATCTCTATCTGTAATACCTTTAATTACACCAAATCTTTCTCTTAAAGCTTTAGCAAATTTATAAGTTGTAGATTCAATTGGTGTACCATATACTGAATAATCGATATCTTCAGCAGCCTTCCATTCTTTACAAGCATCATTTAATTTTTGTAATACTTCTAGACCGAATTCTTTACCTTTACCATTATCAGTATGTGAATGACCAGTCATATATTTAACACATTCGTAAAGACCAGCATATCCTAATGATATAGTTGAATATCCATGATGTAATAATTCATGAATAGATTCACCTTTACCTAATCTTGCTAATGCACCATGTTGCCATAAAATTGGAGCAACATCTGATGTAGCATGAGATAATCTTTCATGTCTTAATTGTAATGCTCTATGACATAAATCTAATCTTTCATTTAATATTTGCCAGAATAATTTCATATCTTTACCTGATGATAAAGCTACATCTGGTAAGTTGATTGTAACAACACCTTGATTAAATCTACCATAGTATTTACCTTTACCTTCAACATAGTTTCCAGCTTTAGCAATATTACCTAATGAAATAGATCTATCAGGAGTTAAGAATGAACGGCATCCCATACATGGATAACATTCACCTTCACCAAATTCATTTTTCTTTAATTCTTTCATTACTTTTTCAGATATATAATCTGGTACCATACGTTTAGCTGTACACTTAGCAGCTAACTTAGTTAAATAGTAATATTTAGATTTTGGTTTAATATTATCTTCTTCAAGTACATATAATAATTTAGGGAATGCAGGTGTTACATATACACCTTTTTCATTCTTCATACCTTGAATTCTTTGATTTAATACTTCTTCAATAATCATAGCAAGTTCTTCTTTATATTCATCAGTTTCACCTAAATACATAGCAACTGATAAGAAAGGAGCTTGACCATTTGTAGTAGTCATTGAATTAATTTGATATTGGAATGTTTGAACTCCATCAATTATTTCTCTCTTTAAATCTTGCATTGCAAATTCTTCAACTTGCTTCTTTGTTAGTTTTCTTTCAGAATATTTCTTAATATATGCCTCTTTAGATTTTCTAACAAATGGAGCTAAATGAGTTAATGTAATTGTTGCACCACCATATTGTGATGATGTAACTGATGTAATGATTTGTGTTGCTATAGTCATAGCTGTTAAGAATCTATGAGGAGATTCAATCATAACACCATTTATATTAGTTCCATTTTGTAACATATCTTCTAAGTTAATTAAGTCACAGTTATGTAATGCATTTTGTGCAAAATAGTCAGCATCATGGAAATGGATAATACCAGCATCATGAGCTTTAACAATATCTTCAGGTAGTAAGAATCTACGAGTAATATCTGTACTTGTAATACCTGCTAAATAATCTCTTTGAGTAGTTACTACTCTAGCATTCTTATTTGAGTTTTCAGTATTCCAATATTCTGATTCACCATCTATTAATTCTTTAATAGATTTATCAGTAGTATTAGATCTTCTTACTAATTCTCTTGTATATCTATATTTGATATAACACTTAGCTAATTCATACTTACCAATTTCCATTAATCTAGTTTCAATAATATCTTGAATATCTTCAACTAGCATTCTTTTCTTATTCAAACCTTCAATGTACTTAATAATATCATGGATTTGCTTATCAGTGACTTTTTCCGCCTTGTCAACTTCAGCATTGGCCTTTGATATTGCTATCTCAATCTTCTCTGGACAATAGTCAACTATTGTTCCATCTCTTTTAATTATTTTCATAATTACCTCTCCTCTATATTACACCTTTATCATAACACCCCTATATTTTTTATTTTGTTGCAGATGCAACAATTTAACATTTTTTACATTTTTATTTTTTACTTGTCATTTTAACCCACGTTTTTGTGCTATTTTAAAAAATAAATGTAAATGTAAAACGTTTACATCAACTTTGTACATAATAAAAGAAGATGTAAAAACTACATCTCCTTAATACGCTTATTTATATATATTCTCTTGATGTAGTGTCTTGTTGTAAGTTCATTATATAACAATATATAAAATAATAAAACAATTAATTATTCATTTCTTTCAACTTTATGATAAATATCCAATAGATCATAGTAATCTAGATTTCTATTAATTCATATTCTTTACTACCTAATCCAATTGATTCAGCATAGTCAGTAATATGTCTTCCTTCTCTTGTATCTACTCTTTCCATCATCTTTGTATGTCCTGGGTCAGTTGAATTCCATAGCATATCAATAAATACTTGATCATTAGCTACAGGATCTAATGAACCTATTATCCCTAAATCTTCCATAACTGGTTTACCTTGATGAGCATCACAATCACAATCAACAGATATATTATTCATTACAGTAATATATATAATTTTCTTATTTGTATCTTTACAATAATCTGATACAGCTTTAGCTGCTTCTGCCATAGATTCAATAAAATCTATTTGTTCATGTTTATCAGACCAACATTTATTAGGATCATCTGTATGTCCACATGCATGAATGTATGCTTTACCATTACGAGATGCTATACCTATAGATTGATTCTTTAAGTTAGCTCCAAATCCACCCATTGCATGTCCTTTACCATGAGCTAGATTTAAAATAGAATCATAGTTCTTGAAGTTCTCACCAATAATATCATATTCTAAGTGTTTACCATCTTTAACTGGAATTTTAAACTCACCTGGTCCATCCATAATATCTACACCTTTACCTAGTTTAGTAAATCCATGTTCTTCTGCTACTTGCATATGTTCTTCTACAGTATTTCTTTTACCAGGATATGCAGTATTACATTCAATAATAGTTCCATTTAATTTATTAACTAAATCACCTATTAATTCTGGTTTTAAATAATTAATAGATCCCTTTTCACCTGTAGATATTTTAATACCTACATTACCATCTAATTCTACTCCTAATGCATCATATATTTTAATTAAACTTTCAGGAGTAATCTCTTTAGTAAAATAAACTTTAGACTTTGTCATTTTTCTTCACCTACACTAATCTTAACAAATAAGTAAAAAAAAAGGAAGAGTGTGCTCTCTTCCGATTCTAGTTCCCTGTTATTTGGTCGAGAGACACCATTTCTTTTCCCCGATTATACAGCTGGGACCGCTGGCTTTTTTTCATATTTATATAAACATCGTATGATGCTTATATGCATAATTTGTTATGACAATTTTATAATATTAAAAAAGTTTTTTTATGTCAACAAAAAATTTTAAAATATATTAATTTGTTGAAAACGTTGAAAACTATTTCTGACATTTCCTACAAATATACGTACCTCTTCCACCTACTCTAATCTTTTCTATAATATTACCACATATAGGACAAGGTTTATTTACCTTTGTATGTACTTGTAGATATTCTTGATATGTTCCTTCTACTCCTAAAGATGATGTATATGATCTAATTGTTGTACCACCACACGCTGTTGCTTTTGTAATTATTTTTATACATGCATCTTTTATATATCCACATTCTTTTAAAGTAATTGTATTACCTAACCTAGTTGGTAATATATGTGATGCAAATAATACTTCATCTACATATATATTACCTAAGCCATTTATAATTGATTGATCAAGTAATAGTTCTTTAATAGGTTTATTACTTTTATGTACCAACTCATATATATATTTATCAGTTAAATCTTTGCTATCAGGTTCTATACCCAATTTAGATATTTCATCTGTATTATATATATCTTTAGTTTTAACAAGTTTCATTACTCCAAATTTTCTAACATCTTTATATCTTAAATCTTTATTATTATCTAAATGAAATATAATATGTTCATGTTTTTCATATTCTTCATTTGTATCTTTAATATAGTATTTTCCTTCCATCCTTAAATGAGAAAGAATAGTATAATCGCCTAACTTAATTAATAACCATTTACCTATATTATCAACATCAGTTATAGTTTTACCTATTAAGATATCTTTAAACTCTTTTTTATCCGATTTAATAATACCATCATATCTATATTTAATATCTTTAATAGTTCTACCTACTATATTCTTTTTTAATACACTTTTAACAGTTCTTACTTCTGCTATTTCAGGCATATATATCACCTAATTAATAGTATAAAATAAAAAATACACTTATTAAAGTGTATTTTATTCGAATGTACCAAACTCACAATCAAATGGTTGAGATGTAACAAATGATAAACTCTTATTATTTAAATCAAGTCTATATATATTACATGTACTCTTATAATTATCATCACCTTTATTTTGAGCACCTATAAAGTATAAATAATTATTCTTTATAACTGGTTTATATATTCTATTATTATCATCAAATACAGGTTTATCAAATGTCTTAATAAATGGTGCTTCTTTACCAGCTTTATAAGATTCTCCTCCATTTGCATTATAAATAGTCATGTTTTCTCCACCCATATAACAACTAGGATCATAATTAATAATATAGTTATCTCCTATATATAAATAATCTGCTCCACATGAACGATTACCTTTTATTTCAAATTTAAATTTATCATCAACAAAATACATACCATTATAATCAACAAAGTCTTCAGCCATTTTTGAACAAGATACAGATACTTTATGACCATCTACTGTTTCTTCCTTCTTACCTTCTTTATCACATAAAGGTTCAGTAAATTCTTTAAATGTATTATCTAATAGTATTAATCCATCTTTTTTAGTAGAATTATCAGTTGCACTATCAATTAATGATTTATATTCCTCTAAATCCTTAGGCATCTTTATATCTGCTGGCATAGTAATTAATTCTGTTGTAGTTGTTGTTTGTTTATTATTATCTTCTTTAGTATCTCTAAATAATAAGAAATAAACTAATATACCTGCAATTATTAATACTAATAATATAATAATTATTATTAATAATGTATTATTGTTATTCTTAATAGGTTCTTTTTCATAATCTTCTTCATATATATCATTCATATTATCACCTAACTTTATTATAAAATACATATTATTCTATTTATATATGAATATTATTATTTTACATATAAAAACTACACTTATGTGTAGTTTATCTTTTATCATTTCTTTTTTTTACAAGACATGCATCTCTTTCAGCATTTAATACTTCTGTAGTAACATTATTGTCTTTAGAAGTAATATATTTATCTAAATCTATAGATACATCTCCTATAGTTATTATAGCTTCTCTTATATATTCCATTGTTTCTAATAACATATGATTATTTTCTATATATGGAATTCTACTAGCTATCATATGTAGATTGATATATGCTTTTTCAAATTCAGATGTTGCTATATTAAAATCTATTGAATCTCTTATATCTTGATTAGATATTTTTACTTGTTCACTTAATCTCATTATATAATTATATACTAATTCTTTAGTTAATTCTTTTGGTAATCTTTCAGGTTCAATTAATAAAGAATTTGTTTTAATCTTACTATCTTTAAATGATATACCATCTAATGTAGTAAATACTCTTATTTCATAGTCTGATGTATTACTCTTATACTTAACTATATCATCATCATATGAGGGAATAGCTCTTATACCTTCTAAAAAGTACAATGCTTGATTCTTATTAAATATTTTATCAACACCATATACATGAGTATTAAATCTAGCACCTTCATCTAATTCTACTTCTTCTATTTCTAATGTTTTAACTTTATATAGGAAATCTAATACTTTAAATACTTCTTCACGATGTTCAGATAAATATCTATGGAACGCTTTAGTTTCTTCATGTGGAACTCCTAAATTATTAAAGTTATATTTCATGAAAGAAGCAAAGTCCATATGATTATTCATACTATTTATTTGTTTTTTATATTTATTATAAAAAGCTTTAGTTTTATTATCTATAAAGTTCTTATCAAAGAAACTCATATTACCATTCATAAGTTTAATAATAATAGAAATAGTATTATATGAATCTTTAGTTCTTGATATCAAATCCATGTATTCAAAAGAAAATGAATCAAATTCATCTATAATATAGCATAATGCTATTAAACTATCAGTTCTAATGTTCATTCTCTTTTCCATAGTTTTCCACCACGAGTTTTATTATAACATAAATAAAATAATACAACAAAAAAAAGAATACATAAGTATTCTTTTAATCGCCTATTTCGTATGAATTACCTGATTTACTAAATGGCATGCATGAACTAGCTTGGCCTAACTTAACTGTACCAACTGATACACCATTTATTTTATAATCTAATGTGTCAGAATTAGCTGTATCTCCTTTAATAGATATCTCTAATATCTCACCATTTCTTAGTATATTAGTACCGATTTTATTAGTATTATCATAGCATACGTATTCACCTGCAGCATCAAAGTTTACTACTGGTCCATTAAAACTATTATATACAATTTGATTCTTATTATTTACTAAATAATAAGCACTATCTAATTCATATCCTTTAACAACATTTGTAGCATTAGATATTTCAATTAATTCTAATCCTTTGTATGTTCCAAAATGAGTTGTTCCAACATTTTTAGGATTATTCATTAAATAATATGTTTTACCATCATTTGTTAATACAATTACATCTGTATTCTTTGGTTCTTCATATTGTTTTAATAATAATAAATCTTTAACATTATCTTTTAAAAGGTATGCTTTCTTACCATCTTTATCAATGCTTTCTTGTGTTAATGTTAAATTATTTTTTGCACTAGGTACAGCATATAATTTGCCATCAATTAGATAGAAATTATTAGCATAATAATTAACATTCTTATAATCTGGAGTTGCTCCTGTGATATCTTCTACTACAAAACTCTTCTCTGTTAATGTTGATGTTGCTTGAGTAGTTGTTGTAGTTGTTGTCTTATCATCCTTAGTGTCTTCTTTCTTATCTTTAAATACAAAAATATAAACCAATAAACCCGCTACAATAAGTACTAATATAGTAATAATTACATATAATACTTTATTATTATTGTTTCCTTCCATAATAAACCTCTTTTCTTCTATATTAATTATAAAAAAAATAAGAATATAATTATATATATTCTTATTTATTAATAATTATTTACGTAAACTATTTAGTTTCATAAAGGTCAGTTCCAAAGTCATGCGAAACAACTAAAGGCACTTCTAATTTTACTATATTCTCCATGATATTAGTTACTATTTCTTTTACTTTATCTTGTTCTCCATCTACTATATCAAAGATTAATTCATCATGTATTTGTAATAACATATCTGATTTAATATTTTGTTTATTAAATTCATCATATATTTTTATCATAGCCATCTTTAATATATCAGCAGCTGATCCTTGAATTGGTGTATTTAATGCCATACGTTTACCAGATTCTCTTACCATGAAGTTAGATGATGATAATTCATCAATATATCTTCTTCTTTTATATAATGTTTCTGTATAACCTGTATTAATAGCATCTTCTACAACAAGATCCATATATTTCTTAACACCTGGATATAATTCTAAGTATTTGTCTATAAATGCTTTAGCTTCTTTAGGTGATATACCTAAGTCTTCTCCTAAACCAAATCCTGATATACCATATACTATACCAAATATAACTGCTTTAGCAGATCGTCTTTCTAGTTTAGTTACATCTTTTATATTCTTACCATATATATTAGCAGCAACTGATGCATGGATATCTTCTCCATCTACAAATGCTTTAATTAAGTTTTCATCTTTAGATATATGAGCTAGTATTCTTAATTCTATTTGAGAATAATCACATGATAAGAATTCTTTATTACAAGGAACAAATGCTTTTCTTATTAATTTCCCTTGTTCATCTCTTGTAGGTATATTTTGTAGATTAGGATCTACAGATGATAATCTACCTGTTCTTGTTAATGTTTGTTTATATATTGTATGTATCTTACCATCATCTTTAATATATTTAGATAATCCTTCAAGATATGTACTATTTAGTTTAGTTAATCTTCTATAATCTAATATCTTATTAATAATAGGATTCTTATCTTTTAATTTTAATAATACTTCTTCACCTGTTTGATAAGCACCTGTTTTAGTTTTCTTTCCACCTTCTAAAGCTAACTTATCAAATAATATTTCACCTAATTGTTTAGGTGATGAAATATTAAATTCTACACCAGCTAATTCATATATTTCACTTTCTAATTTAGATATATCCTTTTTTATTTCATCAGATTGTTCATCTAATATTGTTTTATCACATTTAATACCATTTAATTCCATCTTAGCTAATACTTTCACTAAAGGCATTTCTATTTCATTAAATAACTTTTCAACATCCTCTAGTCTTAGATCATTTATATATTTATCATGTGTATCATATATATATCTAGCTTTTAATGTTACTATATTTTTTATATCAGATGTATCTTTTAAGATTTCATTATATAAAGGAATAGATACATTATCTTGATTCATTAATACACCTAGATCATCTTTAATAGTCTTATTAAGTAGATAAGCAGCTATATTAGTGTCATATATAGTATTTAAATCTACATTTTTAAGTAAGACCATATTCTTCTTTAAATCAAATGTATACTTAGGTACATCTTTAATATAGTTTAATACTTCTTCAATCATATCATTAGATACATACCATTCAGTTGTACCATCATATAATCCCATGCCTAGAATATTAGCATCATGATAGTTTTCTTGATCACATTCAATATAATATGAAATAGGATCTTTCATATCTATATCTTTAACATTAGTTAATTCTTTAAATGAATGTTCTATTTTAACTTCATCATTATTTTTATGTTTATTCATTAATGAATAGAATTCTAATTCATAAAAATAGTCATCTAATTCATTTGTAGGTCCATTATATTTAAAATCTTCAAATGTATATGGAATAGGTACTTCTCTATAGATAGTAGCCATCTTTTTAGAAAAATATGCTGATTCTTTATTATCTCTAATTCTCTCACCTAATTTACCCTTAATATCATCAGCATGTTCATATACTCCATCTAAATCTCCATAGTCTATTAGAAGTTTTAAGGCTGTCTTTTCACCTACTCCTGGAACACCAGGAATATTATCTGATGCATCACCCATCAAAGCTTTTAAATCTATTACTTTAATTGGATCTATTCCATACTCTTCTTTAAATGACTTAGGATCATATTTAATATAATCTTTAGGTCTTAGTAATTTAATAGATACTTCATCACTTATTAATTGAAGATAATCATGATCTGATGTAACTAGTAAAGCATCCCAATCATCATCTTCATCAGCCCATCTACAAATAGTACCAACTATATCATCTGCTTCATAGTTATCAACTTCAAACCATTTGATACCCATCTTATCTAGTAAATCTCTTGCATATGGTAATTGCATTTTTAGTTCATCAGGTGTTTTATTTCTTCCTGCTTTATAATCTTTATATTCTTCATGCCTAAATGATTTACCCTTATCAAATGCTACAAATAAATATTCTGGTTTTTCTTCATTAATAATCTTATTAATCATATTAGTAAAACCATATAAAGCATTAGTATATAATCCTTTAGAGTTTTTCATTAATTTACCTGTATAAGCTGTTGCAAAATAAGCTCTAAACATTAAATTATTACCATCTATTAATACTATTTTCTTTTTCATAAGTATCACCTATAACTATTATATCAAATAAATAAAAAAGATAGTTAATAAACTATCTTTCTATTTCTTTATCTTTTTGATTTCCATTGTTTCCCAGAAGTCCATGAAATCATCTTCATCATTTAAAGGATCATCTACTTCATCATCATCGACTACCTTTTCTTCCTTAACTTCTTCTTCAACAACTTCTTCCTCTTGTTCTTCTCTTTCTAATTCTTTTAATCTTTTCTTTTCTGCTTTCTTCTTTCTCTTATCTTCTTTTTTCTTTTTCTTCTTATCTTCTTCATCATCTAAAGAAATAGTTTCTTCTTCAACCTTTAATTCTTCTTTAGGTTCTTCTTTTATTTCTTCTACTTTTATTTCTTCAGGTTCAATTTCTTTAAATTCATCTATTATAGGTTTCTTCTTTTTATCTTTCTTATTATCTTTCTTAAAAATATTTAAACCTGCTAATAGAAGAACTATTACACAGAAAAGAATAATAACTATTTTATATACTTTAATCTTTTTATTTATATTATAAATGTTAGTTAAATCAAATGGTATAAACATCTTAGTATCTACATCATATAAATAAGTTCCTTCTTCTTTAGTAACTAGATTAATACCCTTTATAATATATTGTTTATCTGATATAGCAACAGATGCTACTTTAAATCCATCTAAATCTAATTCCTTAGTTTCAAATCCTTTAATCTTTTCATTAAAGTTACCAGGAGTAATTGCTAAATCACCAGATAATAATTGAATATATCTACCTCTTATAGTTTTAGCACCTTCATCATAAAGATAAGTATATACATTACCTTCATCATCTTTAACACCTATTAATTTATATGTTAAATCATCATTATATAAAGCAGGTATTTCAGTATCTTCATATGTTGTAGTATCTTCACTAAAACCTATTAATTCAGGTAATAAATCTTTCTTTCTAACAATACCAAATTCTTTACCATCTATAGTTACTTTAATAGGATTTAATTCTTTTCTATTAATATTAACTATATATGTTAAACTATTTCCCTTTTGAGCAGTACATACTATTTCAATTTTATTATTTCCTTCTTGTAATTCTTTTTCACCTGTACCAGTTATTGTAGCATTTCCATCTTCTTTAGTAGCTGATACAGTTACCTTTTCTACATCATTTGGTACTTCTACATTATATTCTTTAGTTTCTTTATCAAATGCAGGATCTAATGTATAATCACCTACTGTAATAGATTTAAGATATGCATTTGGAGAATATGATGCTTCAATTTCTGCTTGAGTTTTACAAGTAATAGTTCTAGAACCATTATTAACTGACATTCTATTTTCATCCCAACCAAATACATCTGCTGATGTTATTCTAATTGTAGATGATCCTGATTTCAACACTTTAAAAGTAAAATTATAGGATTTTGATTTAGTAGAACTATTATTAGCATTACCAGCACAGTTTGCACTAGTTCCACAATCATCTGTATTACTTACACTACTTAATGTTAAATAACTTCTATCATATGATACAGTAAATTGCCATGAACCTAAAGGTGCTGACGAAGATACCGTAACAGTTACATTTAAATTGTTACCAACAACACCTGTATTTGCTGAACTAACAGATATACTACTAGATGCAGCTGAAGCTATACCTGGTATTATTAATAACATTAATATTATTAATCTCTTTAAATTCTTCACATTCTACAACTCCTTTTGTCCTAATAAGCTCTTTTTAACTTGTAATAAATCTAAAGCATTAACCGTACCATCACTTGATGTGTCAGCAGCCGCATAATAAACGCCTTCTATTTTTTTCTGCCCAAGTATTGATTTTTTTATTTGTAGTAAATCCAACGCATTAACCAACCCATCACCTGAGGTATCGCCTTTAATTACAATAGAATATTCGGCATTACCAGTTGATGATGCAATTTTCATTACCATGCCTGTTCCAACTATACCATCATTTATTAAATTATTACCGGAATAAATATTAATTGTACCACCTTGAGATTGTATTCTACCTTTTAAATCAACTATAGACGTATTACTTTTAATTCCAAATACAGCAGAACCAGATATATTCAAACCAGCAGATACAACCATTGTTGAAGGTTGTAATCCTGTATTAGAGTTATTAGTATCACCTGTAGCACCACCTGGAGTATTATTTATAGAAGCATCTAAATTACTATATACTGGAATATAAAATATGTGATTAGCAGATAAAGCACCTGAACTTGAATAACCATTATAAACAAGTATAGATTCTGAGGATGGAGCATCCACATTTGTCATGTATTGATGAGAAAATTTAGATGACGACGATTTAGGATTAACATTAAATTTATTAAAATAAATAGTCTGTTGGCCTGCATTTGTATACCATTTATAAATCCACTGAGCACCACCTGTTACAGCTGTTTGTCTATCATTGTCTTGATTACCAGTTCCGCCCCAGCCATGATTTCTAGCATATATTAATGCTTTTTGTGTGACATCCGAACCATCGGTTGCAGCTATATTAAAGAAATTATAATAATTATTCACATCACCTATTGAAGCTACAGTATTTGGATATCTAGTCGAATAATTACCAGACAAGCATGAAAACAATCTTGTATTATCTGGAGCTACTGTTTTTCCTAAATCTCCACTTCCCATTTCTTGTTTTATACGAGCAGATATAGCAGAAGCTGCCACATTAGACGCATTAGACGCATTAGCTATATAAGTATATACATTTGGAATAAACTGAACAAAATAAGTTGAAGGAGATATTATACTTTTCGATGCATTAGCATAATATCCTAATAGATTATTATTTGTATAATTTGATTCAAACATAAAAATATTCTTTTCGTTTAAGAAGTTTAAAGGGTTCATATAATATGCTGTAGCAGTAGATGACGCTCCAGTATACCCTGTATCATATTTTTTTCCACATGTAGAATCTGTAAATCCTTTGTTTATATTAGTTTCAGATGCACGTATAGAGCCTTTACAAGATTCACCAGCTACTGCAGAAGGAAAGTCTATTAAAGTATCTATAGCATTAAATTCCCAATTTGGATATTTAGCTTTTAAATTACATAAAGCGTTCCAATATACTTGAGGGAAGCCTTTAGATTTTAATTCAGATTCGCATTGTGTTTTTGCTTCATCAGTAATAACTACAGGTGTATCAGATTCTATAATTGCAAATGCAGTACAAACATAGCCAGTTGCACCATTATGATCTATTTGATACCAATATCCTGATTCGCATCCTCCACCTTTATCAGCAAATATTTGTCTAGTCTTTAATACAAACTTATCTCCTGTATTATATGTTCCTAATTTATTACCTGAAGTAGATGCAGCATCTCTTACTCTAACAGTTGTACCATTGATAACACACCAATCAGTAGCTTTAGCTACATTAGGAATTAGGCATAGTAAAAGAATAAATACTAATAAATATTTATTTTTATTCATAATTACACCTACCTTCCTTATACATAGTTATACAATTTTATTATATCATTTATAGATTTTTAACTTAACCTTGGAGAGTCTATTTTACAAGTTATTAACAAATAAAAAAGACAAGTATTATAACTTGTCTATTACTGCTACATTCTTATTAATACATCTTACTAAATCAGATGGATCATATTTATCAAGAATAGCATCAAATTGATCTGGATTAAGCATGAATCTCTTTGGATGTTCTGTGAAACATTTATTTAATTCATTTATTTCTAATCCTTTTAATGTATTGTAGTTAACCTTAACAACATCAGCAAATGCATTCATTACTAATAGTTCTTCTTCAGTTAATCTAGATTTCAACATTTCTCTTTCTTGTTGATTTAATCCTAATTCATCACCAATATCTTTGATTTCTAAATCGGGAATAATACTTGCTAATACAGTTATTATACTTTCTACACTTCCTGTAATCTTTTCTTCTAACTTACTAACATCTATTTTATCTAAATATTTAAATATATAGTTAATAGTTGTTGGAATACATCCAGCATATTCAAGTATCTCTAATTCCTTAGCTAATGTATCAGCATCCATAGTTACTAAGATAGATGGATGTTGATATATATTATTAATATCTATAAAATGTACATCTAATACATCTTTAATCTTATCTGCCTTAGTTTTATCTATAGGACCAATCTTATTTATATCTTCACTAAATAATGTTGTATCAAAACCTAATTCTTTTAATACTTCTTCATTATCAGAAGATTCTATAGTAGTTGCTACAGGAGGATTAATATCTTCTTCTACAACTATTTCTTCTATATCATCAGGAAGTTCTGGTTTTTCTTCAGTCTTAACTTCTTCTTTAACATCTTCAACTGGTTCTTCACTTATTTCATTTGTAATTATCTTATTAGTTACATCTATTACATCATCTAAAGTAGATAATTTTTCTTCAGGAGTTTCTACAACTTCTTCTTCCTCTTCTTCATTAGCACCATTTAAGATGTTTTCTAATTCTTGATCAGTTAATTCTTGATCATCATTAGAAATATTATCTATTTCTTCAAATATCTTACCATCTATTATTTTATTAACATCTACATCATCTTCAGGAGATGTCATATCTAATGAATCATCTTCAGGAGTAAATTCATCTAACTTATCAAAGTTCTCAGTAGCAAATATAGTCATTTCATCAGTCTTAGCATTATAGTAATTTAATGCAACTATAGTATTATTTAATTCGTTTTCTATATTATCTCTACTATCTTTTAAAGTAACTAATTCATCTTTTAAGTTAGCTGCTTCTTCTTGTAATGCTTTAATATTATCTTGTTCTTCTTGAATCTTAGTATTATTTTCAATAATCTTACCGTTTATTTCTTTATTACCAGCTTCAAGCAATTCAGTAAATCCAGCAGCATCGAACTTTTCATGTAATTCTTTTAAATCATTTTGTAATTTCTCAATATCTTTTTCAAGTCCAGATATGATATTATTAGAATTTTCTACTTTTTCCTTGTATTCAGATGCAACAGTAACCTTCTTTTCTATATCTTCCTTAATAGTGTTTAATTTAGACTCTAAAGTCTCCTTTTGAGCCTTTAATTCATCTATTACACTAAAGAATTTACTATTGATAATTTCGATTAGTTCTTTCATAAATACCATACCTTCTTATTCTATACAAAATTATAACAAAATTGTCTATTTATGTAAATAATAATTTGATAAATGATATATGTTTAATTAATGATAAATAATTGACTTTTACCCTAATAATTGATATATTACTAATTGCGTAGTTAGGCAGGCATATCATTAATATATTAATGTGTTTAATTGAAATAACTCTAGTAGCTAGACTGCCTTAGTGAAAAAGATATTAAACACCCTAGTATTAAAATGATAACCTTTCTATGTAATAATATAAAGAAAGGAGAAATACTATATGGCAAGATATACTGGACCAGCTTTCAAGAAATCTAGAAGATATGGTTTTTCTACATTAGAAAATGGTAAAGATTTAGCTAAGAGACCTTATGCTCCAGGACAACATGGTGCAGCAAGAAGAAGAAAAGCTTCTGAATATAAGATTCAATTAGATGAAAAACAAAAAGTTAAATTTACTTATGGTATGAATGAAAAACAATTCAAGAGATTATTCAAGAGAGCTCAAAATATGACTGGTGTAACTGGTGAAAATTTCTTAAGATTACTAGAATCTAGATTAGATAATATCGTATTTAGAATGGGAATGAGTAATTCAAGAAGAGGATCACGTCAATTAGTTAACCATGGACATATTTTAGTTAATGGTAAGAAAGTAGATATTCCTTCATATGAAGTTAAACCTGGAGACGTTATTTCTGTTAAAGAAAAGTCTTTAGAACATCCAGCTATTAAAGATGCATTAGAAGCTAAGAGAAAAACTCCTGCTTATGTAGACTTTGATGCTAAGAAATTATCTGGTACTTATGTAAGATATCCAGAAAGAAGCGAATTATCTGCTGACATTAAAGAATCACTTATTGTTGAATTCTACAATAGATAATAATAAAACTACACTTATGTGTAGTTTTTTATTTGTTATCTTTTAGGTATTCTTTTTAACATTTCTTCAAATATATCATCAGTTATTAATTCACGTTCTACATTTGAAGCTATTGTAACTTCAGGAGCATGATATGCAACTCCTAAAGATATAGAATAATAGAATACAGATGTATTAATCTTACGATTATATCTATTTGCTTCTAATGCATCTATAGTTTTATCAAAATAATCATAATAATATGAATCAGTATAGTATTCATATGTATCATTAGTAAGCATTAATTGAAGATATCTTAACATCTTTTCATATACTCTTACTTCTTTATTATTCTCATCTATCCATTCTTTAGTATATGTATTTAAAGAATTAACATAATTCCATGCTTCAGGAAAAGAATCTGCTTTACTAGATAATACATTTGTTAAAGCAAACATATTAACTAATAAATTAAATCTTTCTTTTTCTAAATAACATAGATTATGAGTTATTCTATCAAATGCATCTTTTTCATTTCTAGTAGTAACCTTCATAGAAATCACCTATTGGTTATAATACTACTTAATTACTAATTTAACAACTTTTTTCTTACCCTTATGAAGAACAAATTCATCCTTAGTTACTTCAAATTTAGGATCAGTTATCTTATCATCATCAATAGATACTCCACCTTGTTCAACTAATCTTCTACCTTCTGATTTTGATGGTATTAAATCAGCTGCCATCATGATATCAAGAATATTTCTTGATTCAGGAGTAATAGGAGTTGCTTCTAAGTCTTCAGTAGAACCACCAAATAAAGCTTCTGATTTTATTCTTGCTTGTTCAGCTTCTTCTTCACCATGTAAGAATGTAATAACTTCTTTGGCTAGTACTTTTTGAGCCATTCTTAATTCTGGGTGTTTATTATGTTCTTCTTCAATTTTTTCTATTTCTTCTTTAGATAAGAATGTTAATTTCTTAAGATAATCTATTACACTCTTATCATCGGAATTAATTAAGAATTGATATAGTTCATATGAAGATGTTTTATTCTTATCTAACCATAAAGCATTACCTTCAGTTTTACCAAATTTAACTCCATTAGCATCAACAACTAAAGGCATAGTCATACCAAATAATTCTATATCTTCTTTTTTTCTAGCTAATTCAATACCAGTTGTAATATTTCCCCATTGATCTGAACCTGCAACTTGTAATGTAACACCTTTAGCTTTATTTAAATGAACAAAGTCTAAACCTTGTAGAATAGTATAAGCAAATTCACAGAAAGTAATACCACTTTCTAGTCTTCTACTTATAATATCTTTATCTAACATATAATTAACATTTATATATTTACCATAATCTCTTAAGAAATCTATAGTAGATATATCCTTAATCCAATCATAATTATTAACTACTTCAAAACCAAATATTTCTTTAGCTTGTTTTGTTAATCCTTCTACATTATGTTCTACTTGTTCTTTAGTAATCATTTGTCTTTCATTTGATGGTTTAGGATCTCCAATTAATCCTGTAGCTCCACCTACTAAAAGTATTGGTTTATGACCATATTTAGCTAATCTTGTTGCAATTAGGAATGATGAGAAATGTCCTATATGCATAGAATCAGCTGTTGGATCTGTACCAATATAGAATGTTAATTGTTCATTATTTAATTTGTCTTCTAGTTCAGGACTACTAATGTCTTTAACAAGTCCTCTCCATTTTAAATCTTCAAAGCATGTCATTGCCATATTTATTCCTTCTTTCTAAAAAATAAAAGACCATGATATAGGAACGAAATTACTCGTGGTACCATCCTACTTCATGATCTTATAATCACCTTTAATCAATAACGCTGATATGCGATTTGGCTCTTAGGGTCGTAAATCCTCGTCATCACCAATTAGTTAAATTATAACAAATGAATATTATATTATCAAGAATTATTATGTGCTTCAGATGCAGTAACAATCATCTTCGCTACATCTTGTGAAGCTACACCTTCCATTGTTGGATATTTTTCTTGATATTCAACATTTTCAACAATATCATTAACAATATCAATAGCATCATAATTATATGAGTTATCACTACTAATTATTTCAGCATAGAATACATAATCATTTATTCCATCTCTTATAGTATATAATCTATTTCTAGGTCCTACAGTAGATTCAATAACTATATATTTTACTTCATTAAATATTTCTTCTTTAATATTATTAACAATTACATCTACATTACCTAAACTTTTAATAATACTCTCTTTAGCATTAGCTATATAATTATATGAACCTTGCATGGCTTTTATAGATATTTTAAATTCATCTGATTTACCATATATAACTATTCCACCTTCAGATTTATCATAGTCATATTCTTGAGGTATCTTATATATAAACTTACCAGCATAAGTAACATTATTCTTACCATCAACTACATGAGGTATCTTATCAACTTGTTTCTTTGTAGTTGTAGGAGTATATACTTGTTTACCAAACATAGTACTTCCTATTAATACACCTATAGCTAAGAATACAACTAATAATATAATTACTAAATTTCTAGGTATGGTTTTCTTTTTTAATATCTTTAAAGAGAATTTTTCTCTAACAGGTAATCCTTCTTGACCAGCTGTTTTACTAATTGTTTCAATTTCCATGATACCCATTCCTTGAGTATCTTTCTCTGCTTCTTTTACTTCAGGTAATTGAAAATTTACTCCTGCTTCTTTATTAACTTCTTGAGTTTCTTGTTCTTCTACAACTTGATTAG
This sequence comes from uncultured bacterium, assembly GCA_946611605.1. Taxonomy (GTDB): domain Bacteria; phylum Bacillota_I; class Bacilli_A; order RF39; family UBA660; genus UBA6985. The sequence goes on along the minus strand of CAMODU010000002.1, from coordinate 7,651 downwards.
GATCATATGTAGATACATCTTGAGAAGAAGATATATCTCTTACACCTTCAGATAAATTTTCTTGTTCTACTGCAAGTTCTGGTGCAGCCATATCTGCAGTAGCATTAACTACTTCAGCTTCTCCTTCATCTAAATCTTCATATTCTTCTATTACTTCTGGAGTATCAGCTGCTACAGTTTCTTGTGTAGGCATAGAAGTTTCACTTATATCTTTTGCAGTATCCATTTCTTCTTGAATTGGATTAGTTAATTCTTCTACAGCTACAGGAGGAGCTTCAGCTACTCTAGTAGATTCCAATACAGGTTGTTCTTCTTGAACTTCTTGTAATGGTTGTACATTTATATTTACTTGTTCATCTTGAACAACTTGACCATTCTCTTCTGACATAGCGGATGTATTTACTGTTGTATTTGCTGCAGGAGCACTTTGTTCAAAAGTCATGTTTAATGAACCACATGAAGGACATATATTATTGCCTGGTATTAAATCAGTTCCACATAATGAACACTTCATATCAATACACCCTTTCTATCATATATAATTATATATTAAATATGTCTTTTATTCAATATTGCATTTAAATTATTTATTATTTATAATATGTACTCAGGTGATTAATATGGATAAGATGTCACTGGTATTTGATTTAGATAATACTCTAACTGACTATGATTATACTAATAGATATGCTATATCTAAAGTATTTAATGAAATAGGAAGAACCATGAAGGAAGAAGATTTCAAAACATTCAAAGAATTTGAATCAAAGTATTGGAAACAATTTGAGGATTCTTCACAAGAATTAGATACTCATGGTATGCATAGAATTGATTATGTTAGATCAAAAATATACCAAGATTACTTTGGAAAAGACTTAATAACTCTAGAATGTGGATATCATCTAATGAACGTATATATTAATAATCTAGGAGTTATAAATAAAGTATATGATGGTGTTGAAGATGTATTAGATTATTTATATGAATACTATAATTTATTTATAGCTTCAAACGGACCACAAGAATCGCAAATAAGAAAATTAACTAATACTAATTTAATTAAGTATTTTAAAGGAATAGTATCATCAGAGATAACTGGTTATTCTAAACCTAAACAAGAATTCTTTGATTATATGATAAAAGATTTTAATATAAATCCTATTGCATCTGGTTTTATAGGTGATTCATTAACATCAGATATATTAGGTGCAAAAAGGAATAATATGTGTGCTATTTGGTATAATAGATTAAATGAAACAAATACAACAAACATCAAACCAGATGTTGAAATCAAAGATATAAAAGAACTTAAAAGAATTTTATAATATTGTATTTTTAAGATATTTATAGTAATATTACACTAGGAGATGAAAAATATATGGAATGGCAAACAATAATGCAATATGGCATTATAGCATTAGTATTAATTATAATTTCATTTATAATAGTTAAATTATCAAGAAAAGATTTTGGATTAGAAATTAATAAATTAGTTAAGTATTTAGGAGGCAAAGACAACATACTAGATGCTGAAGCTAATATGTCTAGATTTAAGGTAACACTTAAAGATGTATCTTTAGTAGATAAAGACGGAATACAAAAACTTGGAGCTAAAGGTATTGTAGAAGTAGATAATCAAATAAAAATAATATTTGGAAATGATTCTAGAGCATTAAAAAGATATGCTGATGAAATAAAAAAATAGTAGTTAAACTACTATTTTTTATTTTCTAAATCTATCTTTATTTTGATGTCTAGATCTTTTCTTTTTAACCTCAATAACAGGATCAGCTATTAATTCTTCTTTTTTAACAACTTTCTTTTCTTCTACAACTTCTTCATTTTTAGCTTTCTTAGATTTCTTCACAAAATCTTCAGCTCTCATTACATATAAGTAACCTATTCTATCAGTTAAGATGTAGAATACTGCTTCTTGATTAGGTCTTTCTTCATGATATAAGATTGGTTTATTTAATGAATCTCTTATATCTAATAAATCTTCGAACTTCTTAATTACTTCAATTCTTAATGATCTAGTAACCATCATATCTTCAACTCTTTCAGTTATGATAGTTTCAGATATGTATCTATTATAATCTTTTAATATCTTATCTAATTTCTTATTATATAATGTTTCAGGGCTTCTATTTACTACTACCCAGTAAATAACATATATAATTGCAAATATATCAATAAATGATATAAATATTGTTATGAATAATAATGGTTTATTATTTAATATTGTAGATCTTTGTTGTAATGTTTGATCTACTGAATTAGTTAAATTATAATCCATTTCAATATCAATTGTCTTTTCTGTTAATGGAATGTTTAAACTAATAACTTCTTTATCAGATAATTGTTTATCAAAGTCTGTATGTTTTCCTTCAACATCAACTATTAATGATACAGTTAATTTACTATTTGCTGTTAACTTATATTTATCTATAAATTCAGTAGCCATAGCATTAAACTTAGCATAGTCAATTTGAACATCTTCATGAACTTTGAAAGTATCTTTATCAGTATTGTTAGACTTCTTAGAAGTTAATAATTCTTCTTTTTCAAATATGTTAGTACCTTGAGAATCATTTACCTCTAATTTAGCTACAACATAATATGTATATTTAAGATCAATCTTTTCATCAATCTTAAATGTATAATCGAAGTCAGTATCAATATTCTTAATTAAAGATGCAATATATCTTCTATTTTTACCTAAGTATTTCTCAGGATAATCTGAATTCTCCTTTAAATATACTTTATAATCTATGTTAGATTTTTCCGAATAATGAACTTTATATGTTCCCTTAAAAGTAAATGCAAAAGAAGCAACTAATACTAGTGCTAAGAAAACTATTACTCCAATTACAACACTCATTGGAATATATTTTTCTTTTGGTTTGCCTTTAAGTAAAGGAAGTTCAACATTACGTTCCCTCATATAAACATCCCTTTCTAATATCTTAATAATTTTCGTTTATCCATACTGATGGCCATGCTATATATTTAACTCTTTTTTTAACTTGACCAACAACCATATTACTTTCTACAATCCAATTATCAACTGATTGGTTTGCATCACCCTTAGTCATGTATGCATATTCATCACCAAGGAAGAATTTCTTGTAGATTCTATGTACTATTAATGTATTATCTATCTTAAATACAATAATATCGCCTTCATGTAATATTTGCCCATTATATCTTTCATATATAATAGCATCACCTTTATTAACTGTACCTGTCATACTTCCAGATCCAACAGCTATCATAGAATATTTAAATTCTCTTGATACTAAACCTGCAAGTATAATAAATATAATTAATAAGATAACTGTTTCTATACGATCCCAGCTTCTCTTTCTTATATCTGATGCTTTAGGCATTTCTCTTTCGACTTTTAACCCATCTATTACCTTATATAATATAAATGGTAATAACATAAACATACATGCTTGAATAAGCATATTAGCCTTTGGCGTAATAGGCAAAAAGTACACATATAAATCTATTATCAGTCTATACAATAAACATGGCATATAACCGTTTTTACGTGTTACCCACATTAAAAATATATTCTTAGTAAGACTCGCACATAAAGTAAGTGCAAAGAACTCATACATATTATTAAAACTACTTACATTTAAGACTTTCTTAGATAAACATAAGTCTAATAATAAGAATATAATAAATAGACTTATATATGTAATTCTTGTAGTTAATTTACTCCCTTTAGGGCCTGTACAAGTTATATATCTAATAATTTCAGTTAATATTACAATTATAAATACACTTATCCATATTGATGGTTTAAGATATTTATAAAAAATAAATGAGTAATTTCTACTAAATTCTGAAAATGTACCCATGAAATAGAATGATGATATAGTTAAAAAAGTACCTAAGAATATTACTAATGTTGTAGTTAGTAAATCTCTTTTATTAGGTCTTCTATATCCATTCATTGCATAGCTTATACCTAAATATATTAATAAAGCTATTATAACTATCTTATTATCATATAACTTATTAAAAATATTAATAGATAAGGTGATAATAAGAATAATATTTAACAATATCTTAGAAATATTCTTCATATATTATCACCTTTCTATATGAATATTTATATTTAAAATGAATTTTATTACTCTACTTTTTCAAATTATGCTTCTGTTGCAGTAGCAGTCATTTGGCAAGTGAAAGTATAAGTATGTGATGTATTAGTTGCATCACCAGCATAAGATTTCTTTTGAGTTACAACTACAGTATCTGCTGCAGATATATTAGTTGTATCAGTAACAGCACCTTTAGCTAAAGTAGTACCATTTAATCCGTTTGTAGCAACTACATTAACATATTCATTGTCAGTTAATGAAGCAGCTGCAGTTGATTCATCGTATGTTGATCCCCAAGAACATTTTAATTGTCCTAATGAAGCACCATATTGTGAATTATTTTGGATAGTATAAGTTAATGTTGCAGTTTCGCCAATATTATCTAATACTTGAGTACTATAAGTAATTGATTTACCATCAGCAGAGATAGTTGCAGTACCAGCTGTTTCACCATCTAATTGTGTAGCTCCAGTATGAGTAGCACTTTTGAAGATTACGTTTTGTTGAAAATCAGCTGAGTTTGCTCCTATGTTAATAGTTCCGTTAATTACTAATTGAGTAGTAACTGCAGCGAAACCTACTGCTAGTAATAATACTAATACTACTATTCCTGATCTCATTCCACTTTTCTTTTTCATTTTTCTCTCTTCCTTTCTTAGTTTTACCTATATTAATTATAAATTATATAATTTTATATATAAATATTATTTGACTATTTAAATGTAAATATACACAAAAAAAGACATAGAATTATAATTCTATATCTAATGCATTTTTAATAACATCATCCATGTCATAATATTTGTATTCAGCTAATCTACCACCAAATATTACTTTATCTTCTTTACTAGCTAATTCTTTATATTTATCAGCTAATTCATTGTTCTTATCATCATTAATGGTATAGTACTTTTCCATACCCTTTTCATAGTCAGCAGGATATTCATAAGTAACTACTGTTTTAGGACTAGTTGAATCAAATTCAAAGTGTTTATGTTCAATTACTCTAGTATATGCAGGTGTATTATCTGTATAATTAACTACTGCATTTCCTTGATAGTTAGGCATATCTTTGATTTCAGTTTCAAATCTTAATGATCTCCACTCTAACTCACCTAATGAATAATCAAAGTATTCATCTAACGGACCAGTATAAATTAATTTATCACACATATTTAAATATTCTTCCTTATTATCAAAGAAGTTAGTATTTAATCTTACTTCTATACCTTCTAACATTTTTTCAACAAGTAAAGTATATCCACCTATTGGTATACCTTGATACTTATCATTAAAGTAATTATTATCATATATTAATCTAACAGGTAATCTTTTAATAATAAATGAAGGTAATTCCGTACATGATCTATTCCATTGCTTTTCAGTATAGCCTTTTATTAACTTTTCATATATTGTTCTACCAACTAAAGATATAGCTTGTTCTTCTAAGTTTCTAGGTTCTCCTGTTATTTCTTTCTTTTCTTCTTCAATATGTCTTATAGCATCTTCAGGAGTAACTACATCACTCCACATCTTTGAGAATGTATTCATATTAAATGGCATATTATATATTTCATCCTTATATCTAGCTATAGGACTATTTGTATATCTATTAAATTCTACAAACGAATTAACATAATCCCATACATCTTTATAATCAGTATGGAATATATGAGCTCCATATTTATGAACATTTATTCCTTCTATATTTTCTGTATATACATTACCAGCTATATGATCTCTTTTTTCAATAACTAGTACTTTCTTTCCTTGTTTATTTAATCTGTTTGCTACTGTTGCACCAAATAAACCTGATCCAACAATAATATAATCATAATGTTCCATATATTTAATTCTCCTTATATAAATATTATAACATAAAAAAAGATACATATTGTATATGTATCTTAATTAACTATTGCTTGTTTAGTATATTCAGGATCATTAATGATTACTACATTAGAATTATTTCCATTTGATGTAGAAACATTCTTATCATTATTACCTGGATTAGCGTTAGCATTTTTATTGTTATTTCCACTATTAGCATCAACGTTCTTATTATTATTACCTTGATTTGCTGATACATTATTATTTTTAGCTTTAGTGTCTCCTGCCGATACACTAGGAGTATTAGCATCAGTTTTACCTGCATCTACGCTCGGAGTATTAGGAGTAATATTATCACCATCTGCTGATGAATTTCTATCAGTTGGTAAATCACTTGCATCAACACTATTGTTAGCATTTTCAACTGATTTACATTCTCCATCTCCTAGAGGATCAAATAAACATTTTTGGCATGCATTTACTTCTTCGCTTATAGCATTATAATATGATAATCCACTTAAGAAGGCAGATAATAATGTTGGAACAAACATAATAAATAATCCAATTAACACTCTCCAACCTAATGCTGTAATTTCTTTCTTTAATGAATCAGATGTTCCAGCCATTACTGTCTTAGCTAAATCCATAACTCCCATTATAATAATTATTATGGCTATAGCAAATTTTGCTATTAATATAAATATACCTAAAGCCTTTAATGCTTTAACTACTTCTTCTTCACCACAAACATTATCACCTACATGAGCACCGTTATATGGATCTTCCATTTCAACAGGGCTTAATTCCCCTTCTTTTTTTCTTCTTTCATAATCTAAATCTTGTACACTAGCTGCACAGTTTTCAACATCATCAGGTTCAGTTCCTGTTAATACTATTGATTCAACTCCACCACCTACACATTTTAAATAATAAGTAGAAGGACATTTTTTATTGTTATAAATACTATCAGCTAATGCTGAATCTATAGTAAATGAATGTGTACCAACAGTTACTATACCATCTGCATTAGCTGTTGATGGTGTTGAACTGTTAGATGACGTAACAGACCATTTTCTAGTTCCACCTGATGTATAGAATTTAAAGTTAACATCATATGATTCATTACGCATCTTACTTGTTATATTACTACATACAATTTCATCTTTAACTTCTTCCATTCCATCAGATCCAACTAGTACTGCATCAGCAGTTTGCGCATCTGTAGGAACAATCATTCCATCATCTAAAACATACAAATATATATAATCATTACGTTCAAAATAAACATTAGGACATTTCTTATTATTACTATAAAAACTTTCTGCATGTTTCTTATTTGTTCTATCTTGTGTATTAACTATTGTGTTACAAACTGTATCAGTATTATTTAAATTACCAAAACTACTTAATGAAGCTTTGCCATTAGCATCAAATGAAATACCAAAACTTACATTTCCTCCATTAGTACAAAACTTACTAAAATCAATTTGATATTTACATTGGCTATCTGCATGAACATTTCCACATACAAATATACTTAGTATTAATATAATTATATAGGTAATCTTTTTATTCATCTTTCTCACCCTTTAATCTAATTTAATTATAACATAATGATAATAAAAAAATATTAAGTATTTATATACTTAACATTTTTATATGTAATCTTTAATTTTATCTAATTCATCATTAGATAATAATTC
>CAMODU010000001.1 GCA_946611605.1 uncultured bacterium | reverse complement strand
TGGATTTGCTACAGTTACAGCAAATCTAATCATTAATAATAATGCTAACATCAGTAGTAATCCTGATGATTTTAATGTTTTCTTTACATCGGCAAATGCTGAAGAAGGTGGAACAGCAACAATTAGTAATGATAAAAAAAAGATTACTTACTCTACAAAAGAATTAAAGAATATAGGAGATAAAGCAGAATTAAACTATACAATTAAAAATAATAGTTCTCAATATGATGCAGAAATAGATATGGATATATCTTTTGATAATACATATGCTAGTTATTTTAAAATAACATATGAAACATTTGATGATACTAATTCTGTATTAATAGATGCTAAAGAAGAAAAAAATGGAAAAATAATAATAGAACTAATTAAACCAGTTATAAATGATGTTCAAATATCTCTTATTACATCGTTCAATGCTAATGCAAAAGAAAGAACTTCTATTGCATATGAAAACTATACTGTAAGATATCATGGAAATGGAAGTACATCAGGATCAATGGATAGTCAATCTATAAGCTATGGTTTATCTACTAGTTTATTATCAAATAGTTATACAAAAACTGATTATACATTCGCAGGATGGACAGATGAAGAAAACTCTAAAACAGTTAAATACTTAAATGGAGAGGAAGTTAATTCTATTGTCGATCCTAATGAAAGTATTGATTTGTATGCTGTATGGGTTAAAACTAAAAATGATTATTCATATAGAAATTCTTATTATACTTATACAACTGAAACTAAAGGTAAGTATCTAATTGAATTATGGGGAGCACAAGGTGGCCAAGGTAGTGGTGCTATTAAGGCTGGAAATGGTGCTTATGTTTCAGGAATAGTTGAATTAGATCAAAATACTAATATTTATATATATACAGGTCAACAAGGCGTATCAACTACTCATGGTTCTGCTTGGAATGGTGGAGGACTTAAGGGACAAGAGGCATCTGATGGTTCTGGAGGAGGATCAACAGATGTAAGATTAGTAAGTGGTACATGGAATAACTTTGATTCACTTAAATCAAGAATAATGGTCGCTGCAGGTGGCGGTGGTTCAGATGATGGAACTGCACATAATAACAGTGGTGCTGGTGGAGGAATATTAGGTTTATCTTATATTTATAACAATAATAACTACACTAATGCTACTCAAACATCAGGAGGAGTAGAATTAACAGCTTCAACATCTATTTCAGGAATATTTGGAAGTGGTAATACATCTTATATTAATACAGCAGCTGGAGGTGGCGGTGGCTACTATGGCGGCGGTGGTACTGACTATGGCACTATGGGTGGTTCATCTTTTATATCTGGTCATGCTGGATGTAATGCTATAAATGAGACATCAACATCTTCAAGTATTATTCATACAGGACAACCAAATCATTATTCCGGATTAGTATTTACTAATACAGTTATGATTGATGGAGAAGGATATTCATGGACTGATGTAAGAGGAACATATGTAGGACAAGTTCAACCAAATGGAACAACAAGTGCAGGTCATACAGGAAATGGATATGCTCGTATAACATTTATTGAAGGAACAAAATAAAAGATAGTAATAATACTGTCTTTTTCTATGCTATAATTAAACTAGGTGAATAATATGAAGAAGATATTAAAGTCACAATTATTTGCTTTTATTCTAGGTGTATTAATATCTAGTGTAAGTGTAGCATATGCTACATATGCTATTGTGTCTTATAATGTTTCATATTCTCCAAAAGATACTAATTGGAATGTTGATAATGTAGAAGATGCTATAGATGATTTATATATAATGGCTAGAAATGGTGGAGGAACCTGTGGTGATTTTGCGGGGGTATCATGGACTTATGGATATACTGGAAAATATCAAGAGTTTGTTGCACCATCAAGTGGTAATTATAAATTAGAAGCATGGGGAGCCCAAGGTGGACAAGTATATTCTGGATATTCATTAGGTGGATATACTTCAGGTGAATTATTTTTAGCACGAGGAGATGTATTATACTTCTATGTTGGTGAAAAAGGGAATGCAAATAGAGTTGCCGCTTGGAATGGCGGTGGCTATGGTGGATACTATAATGGAAAATCAGGTGGCGGAGCCACTGATATAAGACTAGTACCAACTTCATCAGAAACTGAATGGAATGAATTCGATTCTTTAAAATCCAGAATAATGGTCGCAGCTGGAGGCGGAGGAGATGGATCTTATAATTATTCGGGACAAAACTCATCTGCCGGTGGATTAGTTGGTTATAGAGGTAATTATTACCAAAGTCATGGAGATAATCGAGCATACGGTTTCGGAGGAACACAAACTGCCGGTGGAGTAAACGGTAATAATGTTTATGGTGGAAGCGGTTCATCATTAAGCAGTGGTTTTGGATATGGAGCATCAACTAATAATATTTCATCGAATGCAGTTAATACTGGAGCCGGTGGAGGTGGCGGAGGCTACTATGGTGGAGGAGCCGGTGGTGCTACTCAATCAGGAGGAGCTGGTCATTCTGGTGGCGGAGGTTCATCATTTATATCAGGACATCAAGGATGCGATGCTATAAGTGAAGAATCAACTTCAACTAATATAATTCATACAGGACAACCAAATCATTATTCAGGTATAGTATTTGTTAATACTCAAATGTATGATGGTAAAGGATGTAAGTGGACTGATCAATTAACTACTGAATGTGGACAACAACCTCAAATAGGTGGTGGAGTTGATATTGGTAATACTGGAAATGGTATTATAAGAGTTACATTTATAGATTAATAAAGATGTATTAATATACATCTTTTTATATGCTATAATTATAATAGGTGAAAGATATGAAAAGGTTATATAAACATTCATTATTAATGTTTATTTTAGGCGGGTTGTTTTTTAGCACTTTTACTGCATATGCTACATATGCAATTCTTTCAAGTGGAGTAAGTTATCAACCAAATGATTCTTCATGGAATGTTGATAATGTAGAAGCTGCGTTAGATGATTTGTATAATAGTCTTGGTACTAACGGAGGTTCATGCTCTGGATTTATTGGTATGAATTGGACTTTTGGTTATACAGGTAATTATGGGGTGTTTACTGCACCTGGTTCTGGAGAATATAAAGTAGAGTTATGGGGTGCATCTGGAGGAACACATAGTTATAATGGTAAAGGTGGGTATACTTCTGGTATTCTTTATATACCAGAAGGGACAACCTTTTATATTTATGTCGGTCAAATGAGTGATGGAGCATCTGCAACATATAATGGTGGTGGATCATGTAGTACTAGTTGTACTTCAGGTGGAGGAGCTACTGATATAAGATACTTTGGTAATACCGAACCATCATCTAGTGATTTAGCTTGGAATTCTGAATTAGGTTTAAATTCGAGAGTAATGGTTGCTGCTGGTGGTGGTGGCTGGAATTCTTATTCTTCTGGTTCTACTGGTGGATATGGTGGAGGACTTCAAGGTCGAAAAGGATATGGTAGAGGTGTTGATAATGGACCATATGGTGGTTCTCAATTAACTGGTGGAGATGTTAATAATACTACTGCTTCTCAATGTGGCACTAATGGTAGATTTGGTATTGCAGGTAACGGAGGAAACTACGGCGGTGGTGGTGGCGGAGGCTACTACGGTGGAGCTGGAGGTTCTAATGCACCAAGTACTGGTGGTGGAGAAACCGGTGGTGGCGGAGGTTCGTCATATATCTCTGGACATACTGGTTGTATTGCTATAACTTCTTCTACAAATAGAAGTCCAAGAAAAGGAACTGATGATGCTGAATGTGCTGAAGGTACAACAGATAATAGATGTTCAATACATTATAGTGAAGTATATTTTAATAATACAGTTATGATAGATGGCGGAGGCTACTCTTGGTCTAATGTAGTAGGAAACCAAGTTGGAATGCCTGACTTAGCTGGTACTGGAACAATGAATGGTAATAACGGAAACGGATATGCCAAGATTACTTTTGTAGGTTAAAGATAGTATTTGTACTATCTTTTTTCATGCTATAATAATAGTATGAATAAAAGTAAAATAGGAATAATCGTTTTATTACTATTATTAACAATAGGTTTTGCTACTATAACAGCAAATCTATTTATAAATAATAGAGCTAACATCAGTAGTAATCCTGATGATTTTAATGTTATATTTTATTCTGCAATTACTGAAGATAATTCTACTGCTATTATTAGTCAGGATATGAAAACAATTACATATAGTACTAAACAATTAGTGGAATTAGGAGATAAGAGTATATTAGATTATGAAGTAAAAAATAACAGTGCTCAATATGATGCAAATATTCATTTAATTGTTAATATAGAAAGTCAATATAATGATTATTTGAGAATAACATATGAAGGTTTTAATGAATCTGATACTACTAGTATCTTAGCTAAAGAGATTAAATCAGGTAAGATTACAATTGAATTAATAAAACCATTTATAGAAGATACTGCTATTCCTATTACAGTAATATTAGATACTAGTGCTAGTGGTAGAACATCATATGGAGTAGATCCTTGTAATGGCACTATATGTGAATGGTTAAGATATGAAAAATATGATAGATATCCAACGGATGAGGTATTAACTGATACAACTAAAATTACTAATCTGATTAATAATGAAGAAGCTATGGAATTCTTAGTTAATAATGAAGATGTTAAAAATGAATTAAAGAGTAGTGAATACTATGAAGAATATATAGTACCAGCTTTCCTAGCTTATGATAAGATTAGTACTACTAATAATACAAAAATGTATAATGCCAAGTTGCCTGCATATGCATATGATTATGGTACTTATTATTTAATAAGTGGATTTAGTTATGTAGGGCCATCTAATAGTTGTCAATCTAGAAGTGTTAGTAATACTGCAGCTAATGGTTATTATTTCTATTTGGTCGGTACTACATCAGCAAGTCAAAGTGTGGGTACTAGTTATTCTAATCAAAATATTAATCCATATGGATATACTAAATTGAATATAGATTATTACTTTAATACAAGTTTACCTTCATTTGATACATCTCAATTCTATTTGGCAAATGGTTCAACTGTGAGTCAAAGATGGGAAGGAAGATTTTCTGGAACTGTAGCAGGATTAAGTCTTCAAATTGGAGAACACTCTGGATATATCAATTTATCTAATTTAAATTATAATTCTAACTTTAGACTTACATTACAACAATTAGTTAACCAATATCAAAGATCAGGTAACTATAATAATCAAGTATATTTAAGGAGAGCATATTTATCATAATATGTTCTCTTTTTATATTGACATCGGGGGGGGGTGCGATATTCTATAGATAGAAAGTGGGATTCGTATGGATTTTTTAAGTAACACTAAGTTTAAAACTGTAATAATAATTGCAGCAATAATATTTGTTGGTATTTTCTCTGTTGGAGTAATAATGGCTATTGTTGATAATAATTCAAAAAAAGTTGAGGACGAACCGGCTACGACGGTAGAAAAAAAGATGATACCAAATACAACAACTACAACTAAGAAAGTTGAAGAAGTGAATCTTATGTTATTAAAAGTGTCTGCACTTATAGAAAATAAAAAAGCATATGATACTGGCAGTTATGTTAAAGGTGAAATTGCGCCAGGTGAGTATGCATTTGTTAAATTTGAAGGTAGTGGATCTTACTATGAAGAAGAAGATGCAGCAGGCAATATAATTGATAATGAAAACTTTGATTCTTTCGGATATGTTAAGGTTCATGGCAAAGGAGATATTGAAACTAGAGGGGTATTAATTAGTGTATCAGCATTTTCTGAACTTGGTGTTAGTGGAGCTAAAGAAATTTATGAACAATTAAATAACAAGAAAGATTATATGGAATCTGGTTATTACAAGGTAGGAGCAGATATTCCAGCAGGATCTTACACAATAGAAAGTTATGGTAGTGCTTATTTTGCTGTTATGTCTGGACCAGTAGGAAATAGTGATATTGTTAGAAATGATAATTTTAATGGTAAAAAATCAGTAACAGTTAGAAACGGTCAATACTTAGAAGTAAGTAGAGCTGAAATTACAAAATCATAAGAAAGGAGTGTAGGTATGAAAAATTGTAAATATTGTAAGGAAGAAATGCCAGCAAATGCTTCAGTTTGCCCTAATTGTAAAAGAAAACAATCTAATCCTGCATTAACTATAGTTATAGTTATTATCGTAATAGGAATTATAGGAGCTGCTATAGGAGGCAATACTACAAAAGATAATGCTAAAGAAGGTAGTGTTACAAATGGAAATGGTACTGAAACAACAACAGCAGCTAGTAAATTTACTTATTCAGTAGATAAACAATATACTGGAGATTATGGTATAGGTTATTATATTGAAGGATTAGTTAAGAATAATACTGATAAAGATTATTCATATGTTCAAATAGAGTTTGTTTGTTATGATAAAGATGGTAACAACTTAGGAACAGCAATTGATAATACAAATAATCTATTAGGAAGTCAAACTTGGAAGTTTAAAGCCATGTTTTTAGGATCAGATAGTAAGAATGTAGCTAAATGTGATTATCACGAAATTACATCTTGGTAATAAGACAATTTATATTGTCTTTTTTATTTCTTGTTATTTTCCTATAATATAGATATAATACTATTGATTTGGGGAATTCATATGGATAATATTAAAGAATTACTACAATCTTTAAATATAGATGGCAAAGTCATCGTAGCATGCTCAGGTGGACCAGATAGCATGTTTCTTTTGCATACATTAAAAGAATATGGTTTAGATGTAGTGTGTGCACATGTTAATCATAATCTAAGAGAAGAATCTAAAGAAGAATATGAATATGTTGAAAAGTACTGTAAGGATAACAATATTATCTTTGAAGGTACTGAATTACATGATTTACCTAAGGTAAATACAGAACTTAAAGCTAGAGAAAAAAGATATGAATTTTTTAAAACATTAATAGATAAGTATAATGCTAAATATCTATTTACTGCACATCATGGTGATGATTTAATTGAAACTATTCTATTAAGAATAGTAAGAGGTTCAACATTAAATGGATATTCAGGATTTAATATAATAACTGATAAAAAAGATTATAAGATTATTAGACCTTTAGTATATTTAACTAAAGATCAAATCATGGAGTATTTAGATAATAATAATATAAAGTATTATATTGATGCTACTAATGAATCTGATGAACATTTAAGAAATAGATATAGAAAGTATGTATTACCAGTACTAAAAGAAGAAGATAAGAATGTACATCTTAAATTCTTAAAGTATCATAATATAACTCAATCTTACTATGATTATATTAATACTAAAGTGTATGAATATATATCTAATATAGTTGTTGATAATACATTAGATATCAACAAATTTAATGAATTAGATGAATTTATGAAGGATAAAGTACTAGAAGAAGTAATAAGACCTTATTATCCTGATGATTTATACCTAATTAATGATAATCATATAAATGAAATCTTAAAGGTTATCAACAGTGATAAACCTAATATAGAATTAGTATTACCTGGTACTACATTAAATATTGTAGTAACTAAGAATTATAATAAGTTATCATTTAAACTAGGTAAGACTGTATCAAATGAATATGATGATATATTTGATAATAATTTATCTACTCCTATGGGAATTCTAGAATATATAACAAATATATCGATAGACAATAAAGATACATCGAATTACGTAATTAGAATTAATAGTAAAGATGTAAGACTTCCATTACATGTAAGAACTAGAAAAGATGGAGATAAAATCCAAGTTAAGAACATGAATGGTAGTAAAAAAGTAAATGATATTTTTATTGATGCTAAGTTATCTAAAGAAGTAAGAGATATGTATCCTATCGTTACTGATAGTAATGATAAAATAATCTTTATTCCTGGTATTAAAAAGAGTAATTTAGATGTACCAATAGATAAAGAGTATGATATAATAATTAAGTATGTAAGGGAGGAAAATAATGAAGAAAGTTAATGTAAGACAATTTATTCCTTATATAGTATTATTAATTATTGTTGGTGTAGTTTTACTAACATTTGGTCTTAATACTAAGAATTGGAAGAAATTAACATATAATGAATTAATTAATGAATTAAGTCAAGGTAATGTTACTGAAATTGTTACTGAAGAACATGCTGCTGATGGTGTATATTACATAACTGGTAAATTAGCCAATTATGAAAAGAATGATTACTTTAAAGTAAATGCTCCATTATCAGAAAATGTACAAGAAGAACTATCAGCATATTACCAAAATGCTGAATTTAAATGGGAAGTATCAACTAACCCAGAAAACAATTCGTTATTAATAATATTTATTAACTATTTCCCATTATTAATAATGGTAGTAGTTGCATTTATATTATTTAGTAGATTAAGTGGAGCTAATAAAGGTTCTATGGACTTTGGTAAGTCTAGAGCTAAGCTTGTAGATGAAGGAGGAAAGAAATTCTCTGATGTTGCAGGTTTAGATGAAGAAAAAGAAGAAGTAGAAGAATTAATAGACTTCTTAAAGAATCCTAAAAAATATAATAAGATGGGAGCACGTATACCTAAAGGTGTATTATTAGTTGGTCCTCCAGGAACAGGTAAAACATTACTTGCTAAGGCTGTTGCTGGTGAAGCTAATGTTCCATTCTATTATATAAGTGGATCTGATTTCGTTGAATTATTTGTTGGTGTTGGTGCATCAAGAGTTAGAGATATGTTTAAACAAGCTAAGCATACAGCTCCTTGTTTAATATTTATAGATGAAATAGATGCTGTTGGACGTCAAAGAGGTACTGGTTTAGGTGGAGGCCATGATGAAAGAGAGCAAACACTTAACCAATTACTTACTGAAATGGATGGTTTTGGAGCTAACGAAGGTATTATCGTAATAGCTGCAACAAATAGACCAGACGTTCTTGATCCAGCTTTATTAAGACCAGGTAGATTCGATAGACAAGTAACAGTTTCATTACCTGATCAAAAAGCAAGAAAATCTATATTAGATGTTCATGCCAAAGGTAAGATATTTGATAAGAGTGTTAATTTAGAAAGCTTATCTAAGAGAACTCCAGGTTTCTCTGGTGCTGATCTAGAAAACTTACTTAATGAAGCAGCATTACTTGCTGTAAGACGTAATAAAGATGCTATTACTATGGAAGAAATAGATGAAGCAACTGATAGAGTTCTTATGGGACCTGCTAAGACATCTAGAAAATATTCTGATAAAGAAAAAATGTTAGTTGCAATTCATGAATCTGGTCATGCAGTAGTAGGATTAAAATTAAAAGATGCTGAAGATGTTCATAAGATTACTATTATTCCAAGAGGTCAAGCTGGTGGATATACTATGATGTTACCTCCTGAAGAAAAAATGGTAGTAACTACTAAGGATGAATTATTAGCTAGAATTACAGGTTTACTAGGTGGACGTGTAGCTGAACAATTATTTTTAGGTGAAATAACTACAGGAGCATCAGATGATTTCTCTAAAGCTACTAAGATTGCTAGATCTATGGTTACTCAATATGGTATGTCTGATCTAGGGCCAATTCAATTAGAAGAAAAGAATGAAGGAGTATTCTTAGGAAGAGATTATAATAAGAATCGTGACTTCTCAGATGCAGTTGCATTAGAAATTGATAAAGAAGTTCAAAAGATTGTAAATGAATGTTATAAAGAAACTACTAGAATACTTAAAGAAAATGAAAAACTAGTTAAATTAATTGCTAATACATTAGTTGAAAAAGAAACTATTACTAAGGAAGAAATTGAAGAACTTGTTGAAACAGGTAAACTTAGTAACAAAGATGAATCTTTAAAAGAATTAAAAGAAGAAGCTAAAGAATTAGGAATTAAAGGTTATACTAAAATGACTAAAGAAGAACTAGAAGAAGAAATAAAGAATTCTACTGAAAAGTAGAGTTCTTTTTATATTGTTTTATGATATAATTAATAATAGGTGATAATATGAAGGGGTATAAATTAAGTACAAGTACTATTGTAGCTATTATATTCTTAATAATAAGTGGTATAGCTATGTTATTTATGTTAAACTTCTCTGCAAAGACAAAGAAGGCTAAAACTAATAACTTTAATGAAGTAACTACTGAAGAAATAACTACTACAAATGTAACTGATACAACTACAAATCAAAACCCTGATGACAATAATAATCAAGGTGCTCCAGAAGAAAAGATAGTTACAACTAACTTTAATGATTCTTTATATGGAATACTTCAATATTATGATTTAAATGGTAATTATAATTTAGAATTCAATTATAGTGGAGCTAAATTTAATTTTAAATGTTCTAAATTTGATGAAGGGACAAATAAATGTAGTGAAGGTTCAGCTATGATGAATACAGGTGAAACTATATTACCTTTATATACATATGATAAAGATGAAGATAATTATGATAATCATAGAAAAGATTTTCATATAAACTATAATGATAATAATATTATTATTACTTCTAATTATGCTGGTAAGAAACCAGGAACTATAAAGGTATATGAAAAGAATGGTAATATTAAAACTACAATTGAAAATGTTATAACTGGATATATTGAAAATGATGAATTAGATGATGAGTATTATCCTTACTATAATTCAGAAACTAATGAAATATCTTATTATTATTGCTCTAATAATGAGGTATATGGTCGTACTGTATCTATAGATGATATTAATACTACATTGTATGAAGAAAAAATAGAAGGAGCAAGATGTAATTAAAAGAGTATTTATACTCTTTTTTCGTTTATTTTAGATATGTATATATGGTATAATTAATAGTGGTACAAGAAGAAAGTGGATGAGTCAGAATGGGAAGAATTATATCATTAGTTAATCAAAAAGGTGGAGTAGGAAAAACAACAGTATCCATTAATTTATCCGCTGCTTTAGGTAAACTAGGTAAAAGAACTTTATTAATCGATCTAGATCCTCAAGGAAATACTTCTACAGGTCTAGGAGTTAATAAAAGTGATATAAATGGTAATTCTACTTATGAATGTTTAATAGGAGCTGCTGATCCTAAAGATTCAATAATCAAGACTAGATTTACTAATCTATTCGTATTACCTGCTACTATTAATTTAGCTGGTATTGATTATGAATTTAGAGAAAAGGGAGATCAAGATCCTTCATTCAAAGTAAATGAACAATTAAAGAATATATTAAGCCAAGTTAGAAGAGGATATGATTATATTATTATTGATTGTCCTCCTCAATTAGGTGTATTAACAATAAATGCATTAGTTGCATCAGATTCATTAATAATACCTGTTCAATGTGAATTCTTTGCACTTGAAGGTATTACTCAATTATTAAATACTATAATAATGACACAAAAGAACTTAAATCCTAAATTACAAATAGAAGGTGTATTACTTACTATGTTAGATTCACGTACTAATTTAGGTATGGAAGTAGTAGATGAAGTAAGAAAGTTCTTCGGTGATAAAACATTCGATACAATTATTCCAAGATTAATAAGATTAGTAGAAGCTCCATCTCATGGAGAACCTATTAATGTATATGATCCTGAGAATCGTGCAACTGTGGCTTTCCATAATTTAGCTAAGGAGGTTGTAACAAGAGATGAAAGAAAATAGAAGAGCATTAGGAAAAGGATTAGAAGAATTATTTTCATCTGAACAAGTAGATTTTAATCATTTTGAAAAAGAAATAATTGAAACTACTCCTAAGAATGAAATAGTTAATATTCCTATAAGTGAAATAAGAAGTAATCCTTATCAACCAAGAGTTCATTTTGATGATGAGGCTTTACAAGAATTAGCTGAATCAATAAAAGAAATAGGTGTATTAGAACCTATTATAGTTAAAAAGAGTATTAAAGGATATGAACTAGTAGCTGGTGAAAGAAGAACTAAAGCATCTCGTATGGCAGGAATAGAAACTATACCTGCAATCATCAAGGAATTTACTGATGAAGAGATGATGGAAATAGCTATTCTAGAAAATATTCAAAGAGAAGATTTATCTCCTATAGAAGAAGCTCAAGCATATAAGAACTATATGGAGAGAATGGAAATTACTCAAGAAGAATTAGCTAACAAGTTTAAGAAGAGTAGAAGTTATATTACTAACTTAATTGGATTATTAAATCTTCCAAAAGAAATACAAAAGGATGTAACAAATAAAGAAATATCTATGTCACATGCAAGAGTATTATCTAAGATTGAAGATAAAGATCAAATAATAGAATTAGCAGATAGAATTAAAAGAGAAGGTTTATCTGTTAGAGATTTAGAAGCTATATCTCAAGATTCAACTATTAAGAAAAGAGTTGCTATTAAAACTAAAACAACAACTACAACAACTAGATATAGAATATATGAAAATGTAATGAGAGAAAAAATAGGTAATAAAGTATCTATTAAATCAAATAAGATTACAATTCCATTTGATTCAGATAAAGATTTAGATAGAATCATGGAAATATTAGATATTGAAGTTGGTGAATAATATGAATAACTTTTTTGATTTTGTATTATCAGAAAAATTTATAACTACTTTTGTAGTAATATTAGTAGCAATAATAATTGTTAGTATTATAAATGGAGCAAAGGATAAGATAGAAGTATCTAATTCTTCATCTATTAAAACTAAAAAGAGAAATACTATTGTTACTCTTATAGCTAATATATTAACTTATTTAGTATTATTAATTGCTTTAGTAATTATATTATCTAAATGGGGTATAAATGTATCAGCTATAGTTACTTCATTAGGAGTAGTTGGAGTAATTGGTGGTTTAGCATTACAAGATGCACTTAAAGATATTATTGCAGGATGTAATATTATCTTGGATGATTATTTTGTAGTAGGAGATTTAGTAACATTCAATGATTTTACTGGTATAGTTACTGAGTTTGGTTTAAAAAGAACAAAGATTCAAGCATTTGATGGAACTGAATTAACTGTTGCTAATAGAGAGATTACTCAAATTAAAAACTTATCTAGTGAAGATACTACATGGTACTTAGATTTACCTGTAGCATATGAAGTAACTGAAAAGAAATTAATTCCTGTAATTGATACTGTTCTTAAAAGAATAAAAGAAACAGGATTAACAACAAAAGAACCAACATATGAAGGTGTTAATAACTTTAATGAATCTGATGTAGATTATTTAATTACAGCCAAATGTAAGAGTAAAGATAGATATGTTTTAAGAAGAAAGATATTAGGTATTGTTAAAGAAGAATTTGATAAGAATAATATTAAAATACCATATCAACAAGTGGAGATTCATAATGGAAAATAATTTTAAAGTAAATGATAAAGTAATTATGAAGAAGCCTCATGCATGTGGAACTAATGAATGGATTATTACACGTGTAGGAGTAGATGTTAAAATTAAATGTATTAATTGTAATCATGAGATTATGATGGATAGATTAGAATTTAAAAAGAAGTTAAAAGGAGTTATCAATGAAGAGAGTAAAGAAGATTAAAAATACTATTCTGATGCATCCTATTATGTCTTTTTTAATACTAATTGGTGGAGTTATTATCCTAAGTGGTATTTTAGATGTATTAGATGTATCTGTTAACTATAGTAAGATTAATGCTAAAACTGGTAATGTAGAAACTACATTAGTTACAGTAGAATCATTATTTAATCTAAGTGGTATTAAATATATATTCTCTAATACTGTATCTAACTTCGTTTCATTCGCTCCATTAAGTATGTTATTAATATTACTTATGGGAATATCTATCATGGATGAAAGTGGTTTCTTAGATACATTATTCTTCTGTGTAACAAGAAAATTACCTAAGTATTTAGTTACATATATATTTACTATAATATGTGTGTTTGCTAGTATAATGGGTGATATAAGTTTTGTAGTATTAATACCATTTGCAGCATTATTATTTAAGTATGGTAAGAGGAATCCTTTAATAGGTATTATTCATGCATTTGCTGCCTGTGGATTAGGTATAGGTATGCATGTGTTTATAAGTAGTACTGATTCAACAATGATGTCTATTACATCTCAATCAGCCAATCTTATAACATCACAACATGTAATAAGCTCATTATCAAGTGTATGGATAATGATTCCTGCTGTTATTATAGGATCAGCAATTATTACATATGTAACTGAAAGAGTTACAGCTCCATCTTTAGCTAAATATGAAACTGAAGATGATGAAATAATTGAAGATAAAGATTACTTAACTAGAAAAGAAAAAAGAGGATTACTATTTGCTGGTATAGGAGCATTAGTATACTTAGTAATATTTATTTATAATATTATTCCAGGTATTCCTTTTGGTGGTAATCTATTAGATTATTCACAAGTAAGATATATTGATAAGTTATTTGGAGTACAATCATTCTTCAACTCAGGATTTGTATTCATAGTAACTATGTTATTCTTTATATGTGGATTATTATATGCTATAGGTGCTAAGAAAGTATCTAATCATAGAGAGTTCTGTAATTACTTATCTCATTCATTAGATGATATAGGTAAGATTATAGTATTAATATTCTTTGCATCAACATTTATATCATTATTAAAATATACTAATATTGGTGAAGTATTTACTGCATTCTTATCTAACTTAGTTGGTGCAGCACACTTCAGTGGTATACCTATAATGTTATTCGTACTTATAATAAGTGTATTATCTACAATTCTATTACCATCATTAACAAGTAGATGGCAAATATTATCTGGTAGTGTAGTACCTTCAATGATGACTGCTGGATTTACTCCAGAAGCAGCTCAATTAGTATTTACTGTTGGTTCATCAATTGCTTATGTATTATCTCCAGTTATGGCTTATCATATTATATATTTATCTTATTCAGAAAAATATAATAAAGATGGTACAAGTATAAGAAAGAGTATAAGTTATATTCTACCTTACTCATTAAGTATACTTGGTATGTGGGTTGTATTATTAATCTTATTCTATGTATTAAAGATTAAAATAGGTCTACATACAGGATTAATAATATAGAACAAGGATTTTTCCTTGTTTTTTATTATTTTTTTACTATACATATGTATATTTATGGTATAATTATTTGTAGGAGGAAATGGTATGAAAAGATTATTAAGAACTTTATTAGTAGCGATATTAATTGTTGTACCTTTTACATTTGCAAGTGCTAAAACAACTACAACAACTCCAAGTGTTATATCTAACAATAATGGTGTAGTTACTATGTATGTATTCTATGGTGATGGATGTTCTCACTGTGCTGCATTAGAAACTTTCATTAAAACATCTTTAAGAAAGAATGAACAAGTTAAAGATAAGTTTAAAGTAGTTTACTATGAAGTATGGAATAAATCTGGAGATCATTCACAAAATATTGATTTATTTAAAGCAACTGGTGCTGCTTTAAATTATAATCCTACAGGAGTTCCTTTCTATGTAATTGGAAATGAATATTTCTCAGGATTTGGTGAATCTCAAGGAGAAACTATAGTTAATACTATTTTAGATCAATCATCAAATGGTAAGTATGTTGATGTAGTTGGTAAGTTAATTGAAGCTTTACCTGAAGACAAAAAACCAGTTGAATCTAACCCTGAAGCATCTATTGCTGCTGGAGAAGATGAAAAGACTAATAACACTGATGTAGTTGGATTTATTATTTTAGGTATAACTGTAGTAGTAGTATTAGTTATCTGCTTTACTAAAGATAAAGATGTTGAAGAAGCACCTGTTAAAGAAGTAAAAGAGACTAAGAAAGAAGAACCTAAAAAAGAAGATAAAAACGAAACTAAGAAGACAGTAAGTAAGTCTACAGCAACAAAGAAAACAACAGCAAAGAAAACTACTAAAAAGACAACAACTAAGAAGAGTACAAAGAAGAAATAAAAAGAGAACTATTAATTAGTTCTTTTTATTTGTTTGTATTTAAGAATTTTAATATATCATTTAAAGGAATATCTTTATTATATTCATTTAATATATCATGTCTCATATTATTATATATCTTAAATGTTACATTTGTAATTTGATTACTAGTAAATAATTTATTATATGTGTATACATCATTTCCAAATGATGTAACTGGATCATCTTTACCAGACATGATTAGTATAGGTAAATCTTTTCTTATATTCTTTATTGCTTTTTTAGATTCTGATCTAAGTATTAAATCATATAATACATAGTAACCTGATAAAGTTAATCTAGCAGTTGCATATGGGTCATCTTTAATTCTCATCAAGGCAGATACATTAGTATTTAACCATGAAGGTATTTGTTTGTTTTCAAATGTTTTATTGAAGTTCTCAATAGTTTTCTTATATAGATATACATTTCTATCATCCCAACCTTTACCAACAGCAAGATAAGAAGTATAGAATCTACAGAATCTCATAAATTTAGTATCTATATAAGGTGAACCAATTAGAATACATCCAGTTATATCATTTGAATAATTATTTATATATGATCTAGCTACTACAGATCCAAACGAGAAACCTAATATATATACTGGTATATTATTATACGTTTCTTTTATTTTTTTAATATATGTATTAACATCTTCTACTATATTCTTGTATGCCTCTTTTCTATTCTCATAGTAACCTATCTTAGATATATCAGTAGTTTTACCAAATCCTATCATATCTAAACCACATACTATATAATTGTTCCTATTCATAGTAGATGCAAATTCATCATAGTTATCTATATGATCACCTAAACCATGTAATACTACTATAATACCTTGTATATTATTATCTATAGGCCATATACGAGTATATACATTACTTTTTTGATCACTTGATATAAATGTGTAATTATCCATTTTAATCACCTAATTTAATTATAATATAGATGTTTTATTATTTGTTAACTTATCTATATTTTTAGTAAATTCCTTGTAAATTATATTAATAAATAATAAAATTATAATAGGTGGCTAGTATGGAAGACTATGAAAGATTTAAATTAAATAAAAGTAATATAATCATGTTAGTATTAACTATTACATTGCTTGTAATATTAATTATTGTAAGTATTATGTTATATAATTCTTTAAAGAAACCTAATCAAGGTTTACCTACTTTAAATATTACACAAGGAAGAAATACAACTCATTCAACAACTGCAGGAACTGGTACAACAACAACTACAACAACTAAAGTAATAAGAGAAGAATCACCTTATTATGAAGTAAATGTTGATGAAATGTATAATGAAGAATTATATACTAAGAGAGATATTAATAGAGATGAAGCTTTAACAATAGGTGAAGGATTATTTAAATTAATTAATTCTTTATATGACTTTACTGATAATTCTATATTTGATATTGATACAGTTATGAATAGTGCTAAAGAAGGAGAACCTGATATAGTAATTGAAAGAGATGTTAAATATGGAGAATTATATAACTTTGAGGCTTTTGCAGAAAAGTTTATAACTAAACAAACTAGAAATATGATTTATAATTATAAATATAAAGATAAGAAAGTATTCTATAAAACAGATGGCAAATATTATAGAATGGTTAATACTGAAGGTACATCTAATGTTAAGATAGTAGATATTACTTTGATAGATTATTCTCAATATAATATAAATATTAAAGTTAGATATTATAATGAAAACTATAAAGAGTTAGGTTATACTGCTCCTAATTATTCATTTGTTAATTGCCAATTATCATATGAAGATAGATGGAAGGTTAGATCATATAAAAGTCCTTTATATGATTAGGTGATAATATGATAAGTGAAAATACTAAGTTAAATATTATTCTAGGTATATTATGTGTAGTATTTGTAATAGTAATACTATATATAATAAGTTATAGAAATAATCTAGAATCTGCTAATGTATATTTTAAGACTGATGAAATAAGAAATACTACTTGGTCTAATGAAGATGTAACATTAAAGGTCGATAAAGATAAGTATACTTTAACTATTGATAATCAAGATGTTATTAAAGATGAAGGATTAAAACTTAATGTTCATACTGGTGAATTAAAAGATGGTAGTTTATATTTAAGAAGTGTTAATGATAATAATATAATTATTTGGTACAATGAAGCAGAATATAAATTAGATAAAAAATAAAAGAACTATTAACTAGTTCTTTTTATTTATTAACAATTATCAGGTCCACCACATACATTACTATTTGATGTAGTAGTAGTTGTAGTTGTTGTTACTTGTAATTCTTTAAATAGTTTATTAAATTCTGATTTAATATATTCTCTTGTAGTATCATCTATTTCAGCATATGGATCTTTAAATGTATCAGGAGTACCAGTTGTTAATAATACTGCCTTACCATCTTTTACTAATACTACATTAGGAGCATATATTCTTTTTTCATTAACAGGAACAGTTTCTGTTTTCTTTTTGTTCTTTTTATTTTCTACTGTAAGTGGAGCATAATCAGATAATACATTATTAAGTTTTTCTAATAATTTATAATATCCTTCAGTTCCTTCAGTAGTTCTTACAGCTTCATTGTTTTCATTTAAAGTATATGCATCTCTTATATTCTTAATATCTACATAATAAATAGTAGAAACATTATTAGCCATAGCTGTATTAACTAATTCTTCAACTATAGATCTACACCATGGACATGTATCAAATCCAAAGTATACTATAAATGATTCATTATTATCTATTTTATTCGCTATATCATTTGCAGTTGCATATTTAATAGGATTATTATCAGATATTTCAACTGATCTATATTTCTTTCCTTCACTTACTTCTTGGTCATTTAAACTTTCATATTCAGTCTTAAATTTCTTTGCATCAGTTGTTTCAATATTTTGTATTTCTATATCATGTTCATTATTTAATTCATTAAATACATATAATATTGTTAATCCTAAACCTATAAATATAACAATAATTAAAGCGATGCCTATTATTTTCTTCTTGTTCATATCGTTGCCTCTTTCCTCTATAATTATAACAAATTATTGTTGAAAAATATATACTTAATAACTATAATAATATATTACGAAAGGAGATAAGCGATGAAGGAATATCCAACTAAACCTGATATGTTTAATATGAATACTATATATGATTATAGTAGTATAATATCAGCTGATAAAAGTGCTAATAAAGTAATTAAGTCTAGAAAGACGTTTATAAAAGAATCAAATAATAAAAATAATAATAAGAGATTATTTAGAACTCAAAATAAATAACTACTATATAGTAGTTTTTTTTATTATAAAGTAGTATAATTTTATATTATAGGGTGTGGAATTATGAAAGTACTATTAAACAAATTTAATAGAGCTAACTTAAGTACTAGATTAGTTTATTTAACTACATTTGTAGTATTCCTAGTAACATACATTATATTCTTAATAAATGTATTAAGACTAGAAGGAATAGAAACTACTCTTAGAATAATAGTATTAACTGTATTAGGTATTATATTATTACTATATGGTTTTATAGATTTATTATTATTACTTAAGAAAAAGAACTTATCTGTTTATTTTAGTTCTATATTTATAGTAATTATATCTGCTGCATGTGTTATAGGTTCTATGACTATTAATAGAGTACTTACATCTATTGGCTCTTTATCAAAAGATACAGTTATATATACAACTAACTTAATAGCAATGAATGGAACTGAATTTGTTAATGATAATACTTTTGTAACAGGTATTATTAACAATGAAACAGATGTAGAAGGTTATATACTTCCATATGAATTAATTAATCAAGAACATTTACAAATCAAATTAGAAAAGTATGATAGTTACTTTGAAATGTTAGAAGATCTATATGCTGGTAAAATAAATGGTATGTTTGTATCATCTAACTATACTATTACATATTCAGTATATGATGGATATGAAAATATTAAAGATGAAACAACTGTATTAAAAGAATATTCTAAAGAGATGAAGAATCAAGATTACATAGAAAACTATGCATCTGTAACTGAACCATTTACTATTCTAGTAATGGGTGTAGATTCAACATCTAATACATTAAAGAAAGCGTCTTCATTTAATGGAGATACATTGATGATGATATCTTTTAATCCACATACACTAAATGCAACAGTATTCTCAATACCAAGGGATACATATGTACCAATTGCATGTTTAGGTGGAGAAGAATCTAAGATTAATTCTGCTGGTGCATATGGTACTAAATGTGTAATTAATACTGTTCAAAGTTTAACAGGTATTAATATTGATTATTATGTTAAAGTAGATTTCCAAGGTGTTATAGATTTAGTTAATGCTGTAGGAGGTATAGATGTAGAAGTACCTGCGAAAGTTAACTTCTGTGAATCTAACCAATATAGATCTATGAGACAAGAAGATTTAATTTGTATAAGTGAAGGTCTACAACATATGAATGGAGAACAAGCATTAGCATTCTCAAGACATAGAAAAACATTACCTGCTGGAGACTTCCAAAGAGTACAACATCAACAATTAGTTGTTGAAGGTGTTGCTAAACAAATTAAGAATGTATCTTCTGTTAATGATTTCTATACTATATTAGATACACTTGCACCTAATATAGATACTAATATGCAAACTAAAGAAATGCTATCTTTATATGGAGTAGCTAAGAATGCTTTCCAATCCAACAATGGAGCATTAATAAATGTACAAAAAACATATCTTACAGGTAAAGATAATAATATCTATGTTAATAACTTAAGAGGTAATGTATATGTATTCCAATATGCACCTCAATCATTACAAGAAATAGTAGATGCAATGAATGTTACATTAGAGAAGAAGAAAGCTACAATGATTACTACATTTAAATTCTCTGCAAATGAACCATATGAATCACCTGTTGTAGGTCAAAGATGGTATGCAGTAGAAGGAACTGAAACTGTACCTAACTTTGTAGGTCAAAACTTAAATCAAGTAAAAGAATGGTGTAACTTAAGAAACATATCATTAAATGTTGTATTTGTTCATGAAGGTGATGAACTATATGATTCAACATTAGATGAAGGTGCAGTAGTTGGTCAAAATGTTGGTAGAGTACTAGTAAAGAATATAAATGCAATAACTGTATCTGCAGTTACTCATTTCAATCCTGATGCTCAAACAACAACAACTACAACAACAACTTCAACAACTAACACACCATCTGATGATACATCAAGTTCTACTACTGAGGAAACAACATCATCAACAACTGCTAATAGTAGTAATACATGTGAAGATCCTCAAGGTAATTGTTAATAATAAAAAAGAACTATTTGTTTAATAGTTCTTTTATTTTGTTAGTAATTGGATTACCTTTTTGTTTCTTTAATTCTTTTTCTAATTCTTTAATTCTTGTTCTTTTAACATCTAACTTATATGTAGCTTTTTCAAGTTTCTTTTGTTCTTCTAATATTCTATTTCTTAATAATGATAATCTATTTTGTATTTGCATATTAGGGAATGATTCAATAATACGTCTATATAAAATATTATAATTACTAATAATAGTTTTCTTAACTATAGATGTAATCTTTTCTGTATTATCTTCTGATACATTATCAGAGATATGTTTAAGGTTATTAATTATTTTAAATGATACTGTTATATCTATAATGAATATAAATATTAATAGTAAATCTATTCCTTTAATATTATTACTTGTTAATCCTATTAAATCTATAGTATTTCTTATAAATGGATTAATAATAGCTAATGCTGCAGTACAACCTGCACCAAAACCTAGAGAACATAATAAACATATTCTTCCATTTAAGTTATATTTCATTTTAGAATAATCCCACCATCTATTATGGAATAAGTTTTCCATTAACCAAGAAGTGAAGTATTCTAGTATTGAACATATAATAGATGTCATTATAAATACTAGTATTATCTTAGGTACTATATTTAAAGGACTATTATTATACATGTTAGTAAATAATAAAGTACCAATTAATCCACCGCATCCATATATAGGTAGAAGTGGTCCTATTAAGAATCCTCTATTAATAAACTTTTTGTATTCAAACAATGTTAATATTATTTCCCATAACCATCCTATAAAACCATATATGAAAAATAATAATATTATTTCATAAAAACTAAACATATTCTTTCACCTACTTATTTATTATATCACATATTCTATGTTATAATAATTATAGGTGATGGTATATGAAGAAGTTTATGGAATTCATAAAAAAACCTAAGAACTTATATTTATCTATTATGGTAATGTTTGTCCTAGTAATGGGATTAACTTCTATATCTTTTTCTTATTATATAGAAGATAGTACAAATGGAAAGCAATTAATGAAAGTTAATAAGATAGATACATTTATTCAATCAGATGATCTTAAATCTAATGAAATAGTAGTAGATGCTAATTCTTCTAAGACTATTACTATAAATGTTATAAGTAATAATTCATTTGCTAGTATATATAAATTATTTCATACAAATGAGAGTATTACTGTAACATCTAATAAACCTATATTAGATTCTATTGATTCTATGTATGTTCAAACATATGAATTAACATTTACAAATAATACTAATGAAAATCAAATGACTAAGTTAGGTATTAAGAATGGATATAAGAATACTGAAATAGAAATTGAAGGTATTGAGATAAAATAAAACAACTATTACTAGTTGTTTTTATTTGCATAAAAATGTTTCCATAATTCATCATTATCATATGAATGGAAAGATTGATATCTTTTAGTAATATAATCATCAAATGATTCTATTACTTTAGCAGGATTACCAGCTACAACAGAATTATCTGGTACATCATGAGTAACTACTGAACCAGCAGCTATAACTACATTGTTACCAATTGTAACTCCACCTAATATAGTTGAATTACATCCTATGAATACATTATTCATTATTTCTATAGGTTTCATTAATTGAGGTACCTTATTATCTGGATACATATAATTAATACCTATATCAAATATATCATGAGTAACAAATGTAACATTAGATGTTACTATAACATTATTATGTATTTTTATTAATTTAGGATCAGCTGGAATGAATCTAGGTTGAAAGAAAACATTATCACCCATTTCAGCAAATATATTATGTTTCTTTATATATTTATTTCTTTTATCAGAGTTAATCATCATCGCGATTCTTAATCTTCTAAATTGATTCTTAGTCCATGGTTTCATGCTATCACCAACAATATTATATCATGTATTTTTATAATATGTTATAATTATGAGTAGGTGATAAAAATGAAAGATATATCATTTATTGTACCATGTTATAATTCACAAGATTATATGGAACATTGTATAGAATCTTTACTTCCTGGTAAAGATCAAATAGAAATAATTATCATAGATGATGGATCTAAAGATGATACAGGAAAGATAGCAGATAAATATGCTAAGAAATATCCAGGTATAGTTAAAGTAAGACATCAAGAAAATGGCGGGCATGGAGAAGGCATTAATCAAGGTATTAAAATGGCTGAAGGAAGATATGTTAAAGTAATTGATTCAGATGACTGGGCAGATGAAAAAGCATATAAGACTTTATTAAAAAGAATACCTAAAATAGAATCAGATGTTATTATTATGAACTATGTATATACTTATACTGATGGAAGAAAGAATCAAGTAATTGATTATTCTAATGTGTTCCCAGATAACAAAGAATCTACTTGGGATGATATAAGAAGATTTAAAGTTCAACAATATTTAACTCTTCATTCAATGATGTATAAGAAAGATACATTATTAAAAGCTAAGATGGTATTACCTAAACATACATTCTATGAAGATAACTTATTTATCTATCTAGCATTAAAGTATGTTAATACTATATATTACATGAACTTAGATTTCTATCATTATTTCATTGGTAGAGAAGATCAATCAGTTCAAGAACCTCAATTAATTAAAAGAAGTTCTCATCAAGCTTTAATATCTACATTAGTAGGTCAAGCATATGATTTAGAAGATATAACAAATAAGAAACATAAGAAAGTTATGTTAAGACATTGTTCTTTAATAATATCTTTAGGTTGTATATTCTCTAGACTTGCTAAAACAGATGAGGGTGAAGAACAATTTAAAAAGATTTGGAAAGATATAAAGGATAAGAATCCTATTATGTATAAGAAGATGCATAGATTAACTACTATGGCAGGATGGGCTAGTCTTCCTGGTAAACTAGGTAGATTCATGGGTAACACTGGTTATAGAATAGCTCATTCAATTGTTAAGTTTAATTAATAACAAAAAAATACATCCTAAATGGATGTATTTTTCTTTTAATTTAGTATTTAAGAAATATTAATATAAAAATTTAAAAGATTTTTTAAGGGGGGAAAAGAAATATTTTAAGGTTTTTAGGGTTATCATATTAATACCTCTTAAATAACTTTTCTCTCATAAGAATGAGTCACTTAATAAACTTTCGTTTATTTCTTAAATAAAAAATAAATTTTTAATTCACATTTATTATGTTTCACAACATAACCTAGCACTTATAATCTCGATTATAAGTATGTGACACTAGTGAATAACTTAGTAAAGAATACCTACATTACTAATTATTCCCGCATATGGTACACCACCATATAATTCTTACAGGTCATCAGTGCAGTCACACTCACTTTTTATTGGTTTAGGTAGTGATGTAATAATCTAGTTGTAAATCTTAAAACTATTCCAAACAAAATATTAACTAAACTTTCCAAACATTACATATTAATATGATCTGCTGTTAAAGCGTTTTTAAGATCTTATTCATTAATATATTTAATATTTATATAGTTTGTTAACTACCTATTTTAATCTTACTACGTTTATATTTACTTGTCATATATAAATGTAAAAGTTTACAAGGGTATACACTAAGTTTTACACATAATAAAAACGTAAGGTATTAATAGTCCTTACGTTTATAGAATATAATTGATAATAAATAAGATATTATTAGAAATATAATAACTAATACTCCAAGTACTTGTACACCATATGTTTGTACAAAGTTTAGAGCACCAGCTAAATCTAATTTAATATTAGCTGTATTAATATATACAGATAATATAGAACTTATTCCTAAGAATAACATTACTATACTCATTAATACTAATCTTGATTTTTCACATCCAAATTTATATATAACTGGATAGAATATAGAATCTACTATTAAAGCACCAGCTTCCATCATGAAGAAGTACTTTAACATATAAGTGTTTAATCCATTATAACCTGGATTAATAATTACTCCTATTAAATAGTAAATCATTAATCCTAAGTATGTAGCTATTAATAATAGTAATATAGTAAATAAATATTTAGCTAATACTATTTGTTTTCTAGATAATGGATAACTTAATGTATAACTTTCTGTATTATAGAATTCATCTGTTTGGAATGTATTAATTCCTGATGATAATAGTAATACTGGAAGTGAACATATTGCAAGTAAGTAATTACCTAAAGCAATACTTATTAATAATGATCCAATAAATAGAATTATCATATTCTTCCATGTACTTTTAATAAATAATAAATCTTTAATAATTAAACCCTTCATTAGACACCTCTTATATATAAAAGCATAATATCATCTAATGCTGTTATTCTCTTAATATATTTCTTATATTTAGTAGTCATATCTTTCTTATGTATTAATACTTGATAGTCTAATCTATTTTCTTTATATCTAATTATATGTTTCTTGTTTATGTTCTTAAACTCATCTTTTTCAACATCTAAAACTATATAATCATCTTTTATATCTTTAAGAGGTTTATCAAATATAATTTCACCTTTAGATATAAATATTACATTGTCAGCTATATGTTCTAGATCTGATGTAATATGAGTAGATAATAATATAGAATTATCATTTCCATCTACAAAGTTTTGAAACATATCTAATACTTCTGATCTAATAACAGGATCAAGTCCTGATGTAGGTTCATCTAATATTAATACTTTAGGATGATGACATATAGCAGTTATTATTTCTAATTTCTTTTTCATACCAGTAGATAGCTTTCTTATTTCTTTCTTTAAAGGTAGTTTATATTCTTTAATATACTCAAAGAATAATTTTTCATCCCATTTAGAATAAATATTTTTCATGATACGATTTAAATCTTTAATATTATATGTTTCTATAATAAATGAATTATCATATACAACACCTATATCATCTTTTAATTTATTATCATATTTCTTATCAAATAATTTTACTTCTCCAGAGTCTTTAAACATTGCACCTAGAATACATTTAATAAGTGTAGTCTTACCAGCTCCATTTTCACCTATAAGACCAACTATCTTTCCTTTAGGTACTTTGATTGAAACATCTTTTAAAGCAAATTCATCAAATCTTTTGTTTAAGTCTTTTACTTCAATGTTCATATAATCACCTTGTACTTTGATTATATCATATTAGATAACTAATATTTACAAACTTTACTTGAAATATACTTGTATTTATTTAATGTTAGGTGTTATAATCTAATTGCAGTGTGCCTACTGCATATTTTTATTTAAAGACACTTCTATTGTTTTAATAGAAGTTTTTTTGTGCTATAATTTATTTAGGTGATAAATATGATAGAAGCAATTAAGAAAAGTATGAAAGGTATGATTTTATATACAATTATCATGCTAGTAGTTGGTATTATATTTGCAGTTAATCCTGGAACATCTATTAATGTTATGACAGGTTTTATTGCAGTATTAGCAATGTTATTAGGAGGATATTTTGTATTTGATTATATAAGAACACCAAGAGAAAATAAATTATTAAGTTTCTCATTAGCATTTGGTATAGTTCTAATTGGAATTGGTTTATTCATTTTCTTAAAAAGAGATGCATTAATTAATTTCATAACTGTATTAATAGGTATAGTATTAATAGTTAAAGCTATATATAAATTTCAAATAGCTTTAAATATTAGAAAGTTATCTAAAGGATGGAAATATAATTTATTAGTAGCATTATTAACATTAACTATGGGATTAGTACTTGTATTATATCCAGACGGATCTGCACATGCGTTCTTAAGAATAGTTGGTATTGTTATTGCATTAGGTGCTATAGGTGAGTTAGTTGAAACTGCTTATGTAATGGGAACTATTAAAGAAGCAACATCTGAAGATAAACCTAAAGAAATACCATTTGAAGAAAAATAATTGATTAATTAAGAATAATAAGTTAATATATTGATAACTTGATGAAGAGGACATGATTATTTATTTAAATATTTAAAGAGAATCTAGGGTGGTGTAATCTAGATAATATACTTAAATAATTCCTACCTCAGAGAGATTAGAAAACTAATCCGTTTAATCTGCGTTAAAGATAAATAAGTGAAATAAAGGATGGTACCGTCGTATAAGACTCTTTGGTATTATCCTTTTTATGTTTAAAAGGAGGAAAATTGTATGAAAAATGAAGCTATTACACCAAGAGATGAAGATTTTGCTAAGTGGTATACTGATGTAGTAAGAGCAGCTAAACTAGCTGATTATACATCTGTTAAAGGTTGTATTGCTATTGAACCAAATGGATATGCTATTTGGGAGAAAATACAATCTATCATGGATGCTAAGTTTAAGGAGTTAGGACATGTTAATGTTCAAATGCCATTACTAATACCTGAGAATTTATTTAATCAAGAGAAGGAATTAATTGAAGGATTTGCTCCTGAATTAATCTGGGTAACTGAAGTAGGAGATAAGAAGTTTGATGAAAGATTAGCTATTAGATCTACATCTGAAACTTTATTCTGTGATTATTATAAGAAGCATATTACTTCTTATAAAGATTTACCTAAATTATATAATCAATGGTGTAATGTATTTAGATATGAAAAAGAAACTAGACCATTTTTAAGATCTAGAGAATTCTTATGGCAAGAAGGACATACTGTTCATGCTACAGCTGAAGAAGCTGAAGCTGAAACAAAACAAATGATGGATGTATATAAATGGTTTAATCATGAAATACTTGCTATTCCATCTATAACTGGTAAGAAGACTGAAAAAGAAAAATTTGCAGGTGCTGAGTATACTTTAACTAATGAAGACTTAATGTATAATGGTGTATGCTTACAAGATGGTACATCTCATTACTTTGGTCAAAAGTTTAGTAAAGCATATGATGTTAAATTTACTAATAAAGATAATAAAGATGAATATGCATACTATACTACTTGGGGTAAAACAACAAGAGCAATAGCTGCAATTATCATGGTACATGCAGATGACTATGGTTTAGTTCTTCCTCCAAGAATTGCTCCTAAACAAGTAGTTATTATACCTATTGGTAAAGATAATGAAGAAGTAAATAAGTTATGTAATGAATATAAAGATAAATTAACTAAAGCAGGAGTAGATTGTTATATAGATAATTCAGATAAATCTCCAGGATTTAAATTTGCTGAAGCAGAAGTAAATGGTATACCTGTAAGAATAGAAGTAGGTGCAAGAGATTTAGCTGAAAATAAAATAACAGTAGCAAGAAGAGATACAAGAGAAAAACTTACAACTGATGCTGATACTGATATAGTTACTTATATTAAAGTATTATTAGATACCATTCAAAGAGATATGTTTGAAAGAGCAACTGAAAGAAGAGATAAATTAACTTTCGAAGCTCATAATCTAGAAGACATGGAAAAGATTCTAAATACTCAACCAGGATTCATTCATGCTATGTGGTGTGGAGATGAAGCATGTGAGAATAGAATTAAAGAGATTAAAGGATGTAAGTCTAGATGTATCGTAGAAGATGGAGAAAGAATAGATGATAAATGTGTTTGCTGTGGTAAACCAGCAAAGGAACACGTAATCTGGGGAATACAATACTAGTTGTATTCTCTTTTTATTTTATTTGTTATATAATAATTATTAGAATAGAGGGATACTATGAAGGGTAAAGGTGCTGAAATAACTATATTTTTAATAATACTAATAGTTGGATTTGGTGCTATTTATTATTTTGTTTCAGATAAAATAAAGAATAAAGAAGAAGTTACAACAACTACAACAACAACTACAACAACTAGAGAAGCTGTTAGATTATTAGAGATTAAATCATTTGAAAACTATAGATATAATTCTCCTGTTAATAATACTAATAGAGATTTATATTTAAGAGATGATAGTTTTAAGAAAATAGATTTAGAAGTAAGTAATAGATGTAGTAGAAATTACCAAACTGTTGAATTTGAAAGAAATGGTAATCATATCATGTATAAATGTAATGCTGTTCAAGGTAAATATGATACATGGGAAGTAAGAGGTAGAGTAAATGATAAATTAGAAGTTGCTTATTTTACTGATGATTCATGTGGTTTAAATGATATTTATTATTCTAATGGAGATTATTATATAAGATATGTTAAACAAGGATGTCTTGGTTCATCTGATATTCATGATATGAAAACATTTATAGAAATATATGATAAAGATGTTAATCAAATTGAAAGAGTAGCTATTGAATGGCCTGTTTTCTATAAGAATAAAGAAGAAAGAGTAAGACCATTTGTAAGTAAGAATATTCTTTACTATATAACTAAAGATGAAAACGGTATATGTAGAGTTAACTATTATGATTTTGAATCTAAAGAGAAAAAAGATTTAACGTCATTTGCATGTTAGGAGGATAATATGAGTGATTATGATGGAAATAATATAACATACGTAATTCTATTCTTCTTCCTAATAGTTATTGTTGGTGTTGCTTTTACTGTTAGGTTTATGAAATATAAAAAAGATCATCCTAATCAAGATAGAACAACAACTGAAGAAATAGAAACTACAACAACTAAAGAAATAGATAAACTTATATTCATGACTAACTTAAGCACATTTACTTCATATACAAGTAGTAGAGGAGATATTAATTCTATTAGTTTAAAAGATAAATCATTTGATGAAATAGAAATACCAGATATATTAACTTATTGTGAATCAGGAGAAGAATATACTGATTCTAAAGGTAATACTATTACATTTACTTGTGATGCTAATAAAACATCTGCTTCATTAGTAATTAATAAAGTAGTTAGATTAAATACTGTATTAAATCAAGATAATACAGTTAAAGTAGCAGTTTATAAAAACGATAAATATTATATTGTATATAATGTACCTGCAAATGGTTTATTAGGTAATATAACTGTATATAATGGTGGAACTATAGTATTAACTGATTCTATTATTAATCATACAGGTACAAAAGATAAAGCTCCTGCTATACCATTTATACAAGATAATATAGTTTATTATATATCTCCAGTTGCTGTTGAAGAGTTTAATGGATATAACTGTGAAATAAAATATATAGACTTTAATAAGCAAGCTAAAAGTGATGCATTTATTAAATATTCATGTAATCCATAAGAATACAATTATTTGTATTCTTTTTTATGGTATAATAGAAATACTTGTATTAAAAAGAAAGTAGGTGAAACAAATGAAAGTTATTATAGCAGAAAAACCAAGTCTTGCTCGTAATATAGTTGGAGCAATTGGTAATATGAAACAACAAACTGGTTATTACATCAATGATGAATATATAGTAACTTATGTATTTGGTCATCTATTTACTTTAGCTGATATAGAAGATTATCCTGGACATGAAGGTGATGGAAAATGGAGTATGAATAATATTCCATGTTATCCTGAAACATTTAAGTTTAATCTTAAAAGAGATGCATCTAAAAAAGTAGATGCTGGTGTAGAAAAACAATATAACATTATTAAAACATTAATTAATAGAGAAGATGTTGATAATATCATAAATGCAGGAGATGCTGATCGTGAAGGTGAAGTAATAGTAAGACTTATTATTCAACATGCATTAGAAGATAATAATAAAAAGAAAACTAGATTATGGTTACCAGATCAAACACCTGAGACTATTAAAGAAGCATTAGCAGATTTAAAAGAAGATAAAGAATATGATAATCTTGCTAATGAGGGATTTGCAAGAACATATATAGATTGGTTATATGGAGTTAACTTAACTAGATATGCTACTTTAAAAACTGGTACATTACTTAGAGTAGGAAGAGTAATAGTTCCAATTGTTAAAGCTATATATGATAGAGACTTAGCTATAAGAAACTTTGTTCCTGAAACTTACTATGGAATAACTTCTAATGAAATAACAAATGGAGAACCTGTTGAATTGAATTCTAAAGAAAAGTTTGAAAAGAATGAACAACAGCGTGCTTTAGATTTATGTAAAAAATATAATGAAGTAGATGCTATAGTAACTGATAAAAAACAAAAGAAGGATACTATGAATCCTCCTAAGTTATTCTCACTTACTAAATTACAAAACTACTTAGGTAAGAAATATAAAATGAGTATGGAAAAATCATTAGCTATTACTCAAGGATTATATGAAAAAGGATACTTAACTTATCCAAGAACAAATTCAGAATATTTAGCAGTAGCTGAAAAGGATAAAGTTAAAAAGATAATTAATAATATTAAAGAATTAGGTTATCCAGTTAAGTTTGTTGATAAGAAGACCATCTTTGATGATAGTAAGATAGAATCTCACTCAGCATTAACACCAACATATAAAATACCTAATCCTAAGAATTTAACTGAAGAAGAAATGACAGTTTATCAAACTGTATTTAAAAGATTTGTTGCAGTCTTCTGTGCAAATGAATGTGTAGTACAAAAGACTGAAATAAAAATCATGGTAGGAGATTATGAAGAATTCAATCTTAAGGGTATGATGATCTTAGAACCAGGTTGGACTAAATTTGAAGAACCTAATTCTAAGGATAAGATATTACCTAATTTAAATATAGGAGATAAAGTCAATCATGATTTTAAACCTAAAGAAAAAGAAACTACTCCACCTAAGCATTATACAATTGAAACATTAAATAACTATTTAAAGAATCCTTTTAAAGATGATAAGAAAAGATTAGAAGAAGAGAATAATGAAGAAGTAGATGATACAGAAGATTATAAAGCAATCTTTGAAGGATTAGAGTTAGGAACTGAAGCAACAAGAACAGGTATTATTGATAATGCTAGAAAATCTAATTATATAGAATTAAAGAAAGATGTTTATTATATATTACCTGATGGAGAATATTTAATTGAATCTATTTCTCATATGGGTATATCAATGGATAAATATAAAACTTCTGAATTAGGTAAAGCCTTAAAGAAAGTTTATCATAACGAAATAAAAGTAGAAGATTCAGTTAAACTAGCTGAAGATGAAATATCAGAAGTATTTAATAAAAAAGATGAAACTCCATTCTTTGGCGATGTAGTAGGTAAGTGTCCTTACTGTGGTAAGGATATGAAGGTGACTAAATATTCATATGCCTGTGAAGATTATAAAGAATGTAAATTTAATATTAACTTTAATATATGTAAGAAATATATTACTAAGGACATATTTGATCAATTAATTAAAAATAAGAAAACTGATTTTATTGATGGTTTTATTTCTAAACAAGGCAAAGAATTTACTGCTAAGTTAATTCTTGATGACAAAAAAATAAAATTTGAATTTAAGTAATTGACATCCTTATAGTAGTGATATATAATTTAGATACTTAGTAAATTATTTTTAAAAAATATTTATTAGTATGACTAATTACTTTATAAATATTTTTGCGTAAGAACATTTAATTTTGTCTCGATTAAGTTCGATTCATTATTTCGATTCTTACTTTTGGACTACCAAGAGGTTGTAACAATTACTAAGTATATGATCATATTAGAGAAAGAACACTCTATCTTTAGTTACAAGGCGGAACTGTTAACTGATAATTAACGATTTCGTTTAGTCAATTATTTTTAAAAAAACTCAAAAAAACTTTGGTTTATCAGGCCGGAGTTTTTTTGTGGAATTATTTACTTTTATATATGATATTGTTATAATCTATATAGAATAGAGGGAATATAATATGGCTAAGAAAAAAACAGTGAATACAGTTAATAATGATGTTTCTCCTATAATGATGATATCTATTATAGTTATCTTCATTATAGCTATAATATTTGTTACTTATTTTGGTATGAATTTATCATCTCCAACTAGTAAGTATTTCTCATCTTATAATGATAAGAAACAAAATAAACTAAGTGAATTACTTAAGAAACAAAAAGATATAGATAATAAGATACAAGACTTATCTATAAATGGTGGATATACTTTAGATAATCCATTGGTATTAAAAAGACCATATGAATTAAATCCATTAACTGCATTAATAATATTTAATACAGAAGAAGAAACAAGAGTAGAAGTATCTATAAACGATTCTGTTAAAACAAACGTTGAAAGATCTAAGAACCATATAATACCTGTATATGGATTATATGCTGATAGTAATAACTTTATTACATTAAAACTAGAAGATGGAACATCTAAAACAATAGAAATGCCTATAGAAGCATTTGATAATAATATTTATTCATTTGATGTTAAATCTCAAATTGGTATGAATGATATTTATTATATGGTTGGTAATACTAATGATTATAATTCTATGTTAAGAGGATTTGATAACATGGGTAATATGATTAGTTATGTATCATTAGATTATATAAGAGGTTTTGCTATATATAAGAATAAGATTGCTTTATCATATAACCAAGATAAAGATGTTACTAAAGATTTAAGATTAGATATAGATTATATGGGTAGAATAACTTCTATAACATCTAATACAGATGATATAGATTATACAAGTAATATATCTAGTGAAGATGTATCATTTATTGGTAGATCATATAACTTATATTCTGATTTAATAGGTAATTATAATCCTACTGAATTAGTTGCTAATGATAGCTATGATGCTTTAGTTGATTTATCATTAGATGAATATGAAGATAGATTAACTAGTGCAAACCCTTATAAAGGAAGTTATAAGATATCTAATATGTATAATTATATAGCTTATAATTTTGATAAAGAAGTAGAATTACTTATAGTAACTACAGATGGCAAATTAAAATCATATAAAGTTAATAAAGAAGGAATTATAAGAGTAGATATTAATGCTAATAAATCATTATATATTAATGATAATGGTACTATTTATTCCTTAAGAACAACTTTAATTGCATAAGAGTATTGAATATACTCTTTTTTTATTGAGAAATTCTATATTTTGTATTATTATATATAACCATTAAGGGTGATAATATGGAAAAGATTATACAAAACCAACCTAATGATTTAATAGGTATAATATGTACTATTAAACCAATAGATTCAAACTATGATAACTATGCACTTATACCTCAAGAAGTAGCAATTGGAAAAGTAGATGATTCCAATACTTTTACTGCTGAAGATACAGGTGCAAAATATTTAGAAGTATCTAGATTTGAAGAAACATATATGAATGAACATGAAAGTAGATATTTTGCTTTTCCTATGGAATTATCCGAATTAAAAAAAAGATATCCTGATAAGACTACATCTACTGAATTAATGGTAGCTTATTATAGAGAAATTAGAAAAAATATTCATTTAATATATAGAACAGAAACATCTGAAGAAGTAACTATAGAAACTGTTGTTAAAAGAGATAAAGAAGATTTAAGAAAATTAAATGAGAAGATAGAAAAAGAATATCATGAAAAACAAATTAACTTTGATTTAAAAGAAAGTGAAAAACAAGATATAGCTGATTTATCATCTATTAAAAGAAGAGCCTTAGCTACATATTTAAAAGAAAGAATATTAATGAATGATTCTTTAATGGATGATATAGCTACAGTTATAGTTGCTAACTTTAGAGCTACTAATCCTAGATTAATGAAGAACCTAT
This sequence comes from uncultured bacterium, assembly GCA_946611605.1. Taxonomy (GTDB): domain Bacteria; phylum Bacillota_I; class Bacilli_A; order RF39; family UBA660; genus UBA6985. The sequence goes on along the minus strand of CAMODU010000001.1, from coordinate 57,173 downwards.
TATGTGTAGGTCCAACAGGATCTGGTAAATCAGAAACATTTAAGTTAATAGCTGAATATGCAGATCTACCATTTACTATATATGATTGTACTAAGTTAACTGCTGAAGGTTTTGTAGGTAATTCGGTTGAAGATATATTTAAAGATATATATTCTAAATCAGGTGGTAATTTAATAAAAGCATCTAGATCTATTTTATTATTAGATGAAATAGATAAGTTAGCATCACGTGGAGATCCTATTAAAGATATAGATGTTCAACAATCTTTATTAAAGTTACTAGAAGGATTTAATTTCTCATTTGAGAATAAAAGAGGAAATGGGCAAATACATTTAGATACAACATTTATTACTAAGATAGGTGCTGGAGCTTTCAATGATTTATTTGATAAGAATAAACAAAAACATGGTATCGGATTTGGTGCTAAAGATGAAGTATTAGAGGAAAAACAATTAATAGATGCAGATATAATAGACTTTGGATTTATTCCTGAGTTTGTTGCAAGATTCCCTTTAATATATACTTATAAACCATTAGACTTAGATGGCTTAAGATTATTATTAACTAAATCTAAGATATCTCCTTTAGTACAAGAAAAAGAAAGATTACTTGAAGAATATGGATGTACTATAGAATATGATACAGATTTCTTAGATGAGATAATAGATTCGGCTTTAAAGACTGAAGCAGGTGGAAGAAGTTTATCTAAGATAATTACAAATGCATTTATTAAATTAGAAGGTGCCATGATAGATGAAATAGATGATTGTCATGAAATCCCTAAAACATTAAAACTTAAAAAAGAAATGGTAAAGAATCCTGAAGATTTTAATTTGTAATAAGTAGTAATATAAATTATAATTATTGTAAGGAGAATATAATATGATTATTAATGAAGAAGAATTTAATAAGAAAGTAATAGAAGATAAAGAAGAATGTGTAGTTGATTTTTATGCTGATTGGTGTGGACCATGCCAAATGATGATGCCAGTTATGGAAGAATTAGCTAAAGATAATACAATATATAAGATTAATACAGATGATAATAATGAACTAGCATTATCATTAGGTATTATGTCTATTCCTTGTTTTATTAAGTTTAAAGATGGTGAAGAAGTATCTAGACATGTAGGTATGGCTAGTAAATCTGAGATGGAAGAGTTTATGAAAAAATAAACTCTTTTAATTTGCTTTTTTAATGAAAAAGTATATAATATTGTTTGTTCGTTTAAAAAGGGGAAAAGAATAAAATGAATATAAAATTATATAAAAAAGCATTAGCATTAGCTTTAGCTGGTGGTATTGTTTTATCAAATGGTATTACAGCTCATGCTGTTGAATTACCAACACCTGTTGAAGAAGAAGTAGATGGAGTAGAATATAATACAGTTATTCAAGCAACTGCTAATGTATTTGTTAGAAAATTACCTACAACCGCATCTGAAGCAATAGGTTTAATGAGCATAGATGAACAAGTAAGTAAAGTAGGAGAATATGATGACTTCTATATAGTTAATTATAATAATCAAATAGGGTATGTATCTAAAGATTATTCTAAAGAAGAAGTTGTAACTATATTACCTCCTCAATTTGATAAGCTAGTATATGTTAATAAACCTACTACACCTGTATATGATAATATACTAGGAGTAAGAGAAATAGATGATATACATCAATATGAAGTATGTGAAGTATTGGGTGAATTAAATGGTATGTATTATGTTAATACTAATGGTGTAACAGGATGTGTTAGAGCAGATGATTGTACTGAATTATCTGATAAGGTAGTTGTAGTTGATATATCTGATCAACATTTAAAATATTATGAGAATAATAGATTAACATTAGAAAGTGATGTTGTTACAGGTGGTCCTGGACATGAAACTAATATGGGATATCATGAAATTATTCAAATAAGAAAGAATACTAGATTAAAAGGACCAGGATGGAATGTTCCAGTTGATGTATATGCTAAGTTTGATGATGATGCTGAAGGATTCCATGATGCTTCATGGAGACCTGATACAGACTTTGGTGGAGAAACATATTTAACAAATGGTTCTCATGGATGTGTTAATATGCCAAAGGAAAATGCTAAGACATTAGTTAAAAAATTAACTGTAGGAGATCAAGTAATTATAAAGAGATAGTTTACTATCTCTTTAATTTTTATTATAATTATATTGTAATAATAGGAGGACTTATGAAAAGACATGTTGGTTCAGGTATATTAATACTTGTTATATTATTAGCTGTTGGTTTTGCTACTGTTGCAACTAACTTAATTATAAATGGACAAGCTAATATTAATGCAAATACGGATGACTTCGATATTTATTTTACTGAAGCATCAACTGATGAAGGTGGAACTGCTACAATAGATCCATCTAATAATAAAAGTATAACTTTTGTATCTAAGAAGTTATCATTTGTAGGTAATTCAACAGAATTAAATTATACTGTTTATAATAATTCATCTCAATATGATGCAAATGTTAATGTAGAGTTTAATGCTGTTAATACAGTAGATGGAGTAGACTACTCTGATTACTATACTATTTCATTTGAAGGATTTGATCCAACTACAAGTGATCATACAACTTTAATGCCTGGTAAAACTACCAAGAGTGGTAAAATAACTATTACTCTAGTACAAGCTTTATTAAAAGAAGTAGAAATTAAATTTACTTTAACTCTAGTTCCTAGTGCTGTAGAAAGAATTGAAGAAGCTGTTGGGCCACGTTATCAAATAGTATCTGGTGATTTAGATACAGTAGGTTCAGTAGTAAAAATAGCTGATGAAGAATTTTATGTAATAGGACAAGAAGATACAGATCATGTTAAATTATTATCAAAATATAACTTAGGTGTAGGAATAGGATATGATACTCCTACTAATAAGCAAGAATCCAGTGCATTAGGATGCCCTGCTAATCCACGTAATCCATCGGATGGTACGCGTCCAGCTGATGACTTATGTAGAGGTGCAATTACGTTGACTGTTGATAATGCTAATGATTTTATTAATGGATTGCAATCGCACGTAGATAATTATGTTGCTTATTTAAACTCTACTGGTGCTGATGTAAGTGGTCGTTTAATTACTGAGCAAGAAATGGAATCTTTGGGTGTTGCATCTTATGGACAAGGTTCTTCTATTGATGGAGTTAATGATTGGTTATTTGGAGTAAATTTTTGGACTGGAACTGCAGCTGCAACCGATCGTGTATGGTTTGTTGACTATGATGGTGGTATGAGACATGTATCTAAAGATTATGCATCAGCTTCTTTTAATTTCGGTGTTCGACCTGTTATAATTTTAGAAAAATAAAAAGATATCGTTTGATATCTTTTTTTATTCTATTGGCATTAGATATGGAATAAAGTTTCTTATTACTCCAAATGCTAATACTATAACTATTAATACATAGAATATCCATGTAGGTATTTTAGAATACCATGATGTCTTATTCTTTATAATTGAATAAATATAATTTATATATATTATTATTGCAAATGGTAATAATATAAATATTAATTGATTAGATCTAAATGCTGTAGCAAAATCTAATTTAAATAATGCAATAAATAATCTAGTAATACCACATCCAGGACAATATACATGAAATATAGAATGTATAGGACATGGTATATATAAATGAGTGAAGTGTCCGAATATAAAGTATGCTACCAATATTAAGAATAATATTATATGTCTTTTAATTATTTTCATATTTCCTATAAAAGAAAAAAGCCATAAGGCTTATTTCGCATCTGCTATTGCATTTAAATCAGATTGAATTAATGCATAAGTAATTATACCAAATCCAAATAGATTTAAAATTAAGTATAATACAGAATTGTCTTTAACTGGTAGCTTCTTAGCTTCTTGAGCAGTTTTCATTAATTCGCCCATCTTATATCCCCAGTATACTTGATAGATTCCACAAGTTAATATTGTGAATAAGAATGCTAATCCACCAGATGCTACTTGAGTATCTGAAGAAGCAGTCTTAACATCATCAGTCATAACTATGAACCAGTAAATACCATAGATTCCACAAGTTACTAAAGATAAAATGATAGCTACAGCTATGTCTCTTCTTTGAACCATACTTTCACACTCCTTGAACTTATAATATTATAATATGATTAATAAATCAATAAAAACTTTTTATATTTTAATTAATATACATTAATGGTAGAATACATATAGAAAGAGGTGAAAGTCATGGATAATAAGTTTGAAATAGTATCTGATTATAAACCATCAGGAGATCAACCTAAAGCGATTGATGCTTTATGCAAATCAATTGATGAAGGAAATAAACATCAAGTATTATTAGGTGTAACAGGTTCAGGTAAAACTTTTACCATGGCTAATGTTATAGCAAGAGAGAATAAACCTACTTTAATACTTGAACCTAATAAAACTTTAGCAGGACAATTATATGCTGAGATGAAAGAAATATTTCCTAATAATAGAGTAGAGTATTTTGTATCTTATTATGATTATTATCAACCTGAAGCATATGTACCATCTTCAGATACATATATAGAAAAGGATGCATCTATAAATGATGAAATAGATGAACTAAGACATTCAGCAACTGAATCACTTCTAACAAGAAGAGATACAATTGTAGTTGCATCTGTATCATGTATATATGGTTTAGGAGATAAAGATGATTATTTAAATGAATGTTTAGTTGTACAAGTAGGAGATACTAAAAAAAGAGAAGATATATTACATAAACTAATAGATATGAACTATGAAAGAAATGAATTAGATTTCCACCGTGGTACATTTAGATCAAAAGGAGATACTATAGATATAGTACCTGCTGCTGAAAAGAAAAATGGTATAAGAATAGAATTATTTGGTGATGAAGTAGATAGAATATCTGAATTTGATGTATTAACTGGAAGTATAATTAAGACTAAGAAAACTGTCATGATATTCCCAGCTACTCACTTTGTTACTAATAAAGAAAAATTAAATCAAGCATGTGATAGAATTGAAAATGAATTAAAAGAAAGATTACAATTCTTTAGAGATAATAATAAATTATTAGAAGCTGAAAGATTAGAACAAAGATGCAATTATGATTTAGAGATGTTAAGAGAGACTGGTTTCTGTCATGGTATAGAAAACTATTCTAGACATCTATCTTTAAGAGATGAAGGATCTACTCCTTGTACTCTTATGGATTTCTTTGATGAAGATTATTTATTATTTATAGATGAATCACATATCACATTACCTCAAGTAAGAGGTATGTATAATGGTGATAGAATGAGAAAACAAACTTTAGTAGACTATGGATTTAGATTACCAAGTGCTTTAGATAATAGACCTTTAAAGTTTGATGAGTTTCAAGAAAAAACTAATCAAGTCATATATGTATCTGCAACACCAGGTGATTATGAATTAGAATTATCACCTAAACCAGTAGAACAATTAATTAGACCAACTGGTTTATTAGATCCATTAATAGATGTAAGACCATCTGAAGGACAAATAGATGATTTAATTGGTGAAATAAATGAAAGAATAGAGAAGAAAGAAAGAGTTCTTGTTACTACTTTAACTATTCGTATGGCTGAAGAACTTACTCAATATTTAAAAGGAGTAGGTATAAAAGTTGCATACTTACATACTGAAGTAAAAACATTAGAAAGATTAAAAATAATTAAAGAACTAAGACAAGGTAAATATGATGTATTAGTTGGTATTAATCTATTAAGAGAAGGATTAGATTTGCCAGAAGTATCTTTAATAGCTATAATAGATGCTGATAAGCAAGGTTTCTTACGTAGTTATAGATCACTTATCCAAATTATTGGTAGATGTGCAAGAAATGCTGAAGGTAAAGTTATCATGTATGCTGATAATGAATCTGATAGTATGAGAGATGCTATTAAAGAAACTGAAAGAAGAAGAAAAATACAAGACGAATATAATAAAGAACATGGCATAGTTCCAAAGACTATTATCAAGAAGATAAATGAAGTAGTATCTAATGAAGAAATAGAAAAACTAGAAGATAAAAAATTATCTAAAGAAGATAAAGTAGGTATTATTAATACATTAGAAGAAGAAATGAAGGAAGCAGCAGCTAACTTAGATTTCGAGAAAGCTATGGAACTAAGAGACTTAATATTCGAAATGAAATCAGGGGATTAATATGTTATATAAATTAGATATAAATGAGTTTTTCAATCCTAAATATGAATCACTTAATAATAAATCGGGAATAGGTGGTATGGGATTTATTACATCTAAACAATCTATTCATGTTTATAATCCAGTTGGATTAGACAAGAAAAGTGGAGTTAATTATTTAGGTATAGGTGATCATGAAGTAGCAACTAAAGAAGTATTAAATGAAATATATGGTACTTCATATGATACTCATTTATATAATTTAATATCTATTAAGTATTGGAATTCAGAATTATTTAAAATAATAGCATTCTATTTTCCTAAGACTATCACTTTAGATGAATATGAATATTTAACTGATTTAAAAGAATACTATAGACATATATTTGAATTATATAAGATTACTGTTGCTGCATATGAATTTGGTAATAATGTTATAGAATATGGACCAGATACTGAAACAAAAAGTGATCTTACTCCTATAATTGACTATGGTAGAGAAAGATTAGATTTTGATACTATAAGAAAAGAAAAAGAAAAGATACTTACATTATAAAGTATCTTTTTATTTACCACATATTTTTATAATATCCTTCTCCATTAGGATAATTATCATCCATTTCAATTACATATGTAAGATTCTTATCTTGAACTATACCTTGATATCTTTCATATGTATATACTTTTAATTTAGGAGGTAATGATTCAGCAGTATAGATAGTATCATCATCAATTCCTATTATCAATGCTGCATGTCCATTTCTACCAATAAAATCTCCCACTTTATAATTACCTGTTTTCATATATTCTTCAGTTATTTCATGATGTGGTCCCATGTCAGATAAATCATCATTAAACTGAGGATAATCACCAGCACCAACATCACCAGGATTTAAACCTGCATTATATAATACCCAAGTAACAAATCCTGAACAAGTAAATCCATTCATATTCATCTTAGCAATGAATTGATCATATATATTACATCCCCATATCTTAGGTCCAGATGGAGTAGATTTAACTATATCTTTATATTTATCTTCTGACAAATATAATCCTTTATGATAATATCTTCCTTCTCCATCTATAACAGGTCTACCATGTCCATCTAATCTTCCATTTTCATTGAAATATCTTATTTGATAAGGGAACTCCATAGTTAGGAATCTAGCAATAGCAACAGTAGCTCCTCTAGTACCTTCTCCTGCTTCTTTAATTCTAGATTCTAATATCTTATCTAATAAATGAGCTTGTTCTTCAGTATATTTCTTACAAGGAAGATATGGTTTATTATTATTTAATGTAATAGGTTGTATTAAATCTGTTACAGTTACAGTATATGTTTTATTATTACCATCAGGTAATTGAACAGTGAATCTAGTAGTACCAACTTTTAATCCTTTAACTATATCTTTTTTAATAGATATAATACTTTCATCTTCTATAATATATTTTCTATTAGTCTTATATTCTTCAGGATAATCAAAAGTAAAATCTAAATCTTTAGTACCACCTAATGCTAAATAATATTCACTTAATACGTCTATAGGAGATGAGAATGTTCCAACAAATTTAGGATGTATAGTAAATTCTTTAAATGTATCTAACATATTTCTTTTTAAGAATAGTTTATAAGTACCTGCTTTTAATCTAAAAGTACAATCTTTAATAGGTATATAGTTTTCTGCATCAATAGAACAATAAACATCAGGATCATCTAAATAAGTGAAAGTTACATTGTAAGTATCATCACTGTTTAATATATTATCGTAATGAACAATTAATTCATTCAACTTAATTGGTTTATATTTTCTACTGTAGTCTAAAGCTAACAATAGTACCGAAGTAATGATAATAATAAAAGTTATAAGCATTATCAATATTTTCTTCATATTACTATCTCCTATTATAATTATATTAAATAAATACTTTTAAATAAAGTCATTATATGATATTATTTATATAAGATAGGGAGTGGCTAAGATGAGTGAAGAAACAAGAAAAAAAGCTTATGTAGCTGGAAATGTATTATTAAATATTATTAAATGGATAGTATTAATATTCTCAGTACTATATGTTGGTTTAACAATAGGATTAATAGTTGCAGCTATTATATATGGTGATTCATTAGCAACTGATACATTAGTTAAGTTTACTACTGTATTATTACCATATAATAAAGTAGATGTAGATTTATTTGTAACTAACTATGGAATGGGTAAAGTATTAGTAGCATCATGTGGATATGCTGTTGCTAATTCAATTAACAATATTATTATATATGCATTAGTTAGTAGATCTATTAAGTTATATAAAGAAATAACTATAGGTGATGTATTTAGTAGAAAGTCATATGATTTAGCTGGTGAGTTATTAAGTATCTCATTTATGATGACATTCTTAATGCCAATCATGTTATTTATATTATCTACTACAACAAATATGTTCTTAGATGTATATGTAACTACATCATTTGCTGGATTATTCTTTATAGCATTTGCTGGTGTAGTTAGAATAATAGTTGGAAGAGGATTATCTATCGTTAGAGAAAACTCTAAGTTTGATAGAACTATAGATGATTATAAAGCAGATATAGATGAATTAAAGATTCAATCAATTAAAAGGGAAGCTGAATTAAAAGAATTAAAGAAATTAGTTGCAGCTGATACTAAGAAACAACCAACTAAGAAAGTTGTTAAAAAAGAAGTTAAAGCTGATGATGATAAAAAGAAAAAGAGTCATCATAGCAGAACAAAGAAAACAGGAACTACAACTAAGTAGTTCTTTTATATCTTAATATGAGGAGGTGAAAGCATGGATAAAATATTTGTAATTGGTCATAAGAATCCAGATACAGATGCTGTAACAGGATCTATTAGTTTATCATATTTAAAGTATAAGTTAGGTGTTCATGCTGAGCCTAGAATATTAGGTGCTATTAATCAAGAAACACAATTTGCTTTAAATAGATTTAAGATTAAAGTCCCTGAATATTTAAATGATGTTAAATTACAAATTAAAGATGTAGCATATAATAAAGAATATATGATAAATGAAAATACTGCTATTATAGATGCCTTTAATTTTATGCATGATAATGGAATTACAGGTGTACCTTTAGTAGATGATGAAGATAGATTTAAAGGATATGTTTCTTTAAAAGAAATAGCTGCAGATATGATTTATAATGAATCATTATATGTAGATACATCATTTGATAATCTAGTTAAAGTATTAGATGCTAAGAGTTATTATAAAGTAGATGATCATATAGAAGGATATGCTCATGCTACAACATTTGATGATGCAACATTTATTAAAGAAATACCATTAGATAATAAAAGTATATTAATAGTTGGAGATAGAAAACAAATAATTGAACATGCATTAAAAGTTGGAGTAAAACTTATTATCATGGTTCATGCTAAAGAGTTAACTGAAGATCAAATGAGATTAGCTGCTCAAAATAATATAAATATTATTTCTGCTAATAAATCTTCATTTAAAGTTGCAAGAGTTATGTGTTTAGCTAATCCTATTAAGACTATTCAAAGAAATGAAAAGTGTACAACATTTAATATTAATATGTATCTATCTGATGCTATAGATGTTATAGAAAGATTAAAACATACTAACTATCCTATCATTAATAACGAAAATAAATGTTTAGGTATGTTAAGAACAGTAGATATTAATAAAGTTAATAGAAAGAAAGTAATATTAGTTGATCATAATACACCATCTCAATCAGTTGATGGTTTAAATGAAGCTGAAATATTAGAAATAGTAGATCATCATAATATGGGAGATTTATTTACCAAGGATCCTATTAATGTTAGAACTATGGCAGTAGGTGCATCTAATACAGTAATATATCAAATGTATAAAGATTATAATATTGAAATACCTAGGGATATAGCAGGTATTATGTTATCTGGTATATTATCTGATACATTATGTTTAAAGAGTCCTACAACAACAGAATATGATAAAGAAGCTGCTAAGGAGTTAGCTAAGTTAGCTGCTGTTAATATTGATAAATATGGAATAGAATTATTAGAATCAGGTGTATCTATTGAAGGAGTACCTGCTGATGATATAGTATTTAAAGATTGTAAGCAATATGAAGTAAATGATCATAAAGTATCAATATCTCAAATATTTACAACAGACTTTAATCAATATAAGAACAGAATAAATGAATTAGTAGATGAATTAAATAAAGAAGTAGATAGACATAACTATGAAGTATGTGCATTATATGTAACAGACTTTATTAATAATAATTCATATCTATTGTATTCAGATAATTCTAAGAGTATATTAGAAATAGCATATGGTATAGAAGAGTTATCTCAAGGATATTTACTTGAAGGAGTTGTATCTCGTAAGAAACAAATGGTACCATGTATATTAGAAGTACTTAGTAATTAAGGTGATAAAATGAATGAAGAAAAAGAAGTAAAGGTTGTTACTCAAACATTAGATGCAGGTGTAGCTGCACCTATAGCGGTTACAAGTGAACAAGCTATGAATATAGCTAGAGCACAAAATGCTAATAATCCTGTTGCTGATATTCCTTTAGAAGAAAAAGCTTCTATGGAAGAAATACAACAACAAGCTGAACAAATGAGTAAACCTCAAACTAACTTCAATGTTAGTAATGCTGATTTATATAATCAACAAGTTAATATAGAAAAACTACATGAAGTTAATGATATTGTTAAAGTAGAAAAAGTTAAAAAAGAAAACCCAAAAGTGGTATTAATATTAATACTAGTATTAGCAGTAATTATTATAGGTTTCTTTGTATTTGAACTACCTATTTTAATCGATATGTTGAAATAAAGTGATTTGCAAAAAATCACTTTTTTTGATATAATTTACATATGTGTGGTGCATTATGCTAGTCATTATACTATTTGAAGGTAGGGCTAAAAATCTACCAATTGTAGACATGACACTTCACTTAATTGCTTGGTCTGCCAGGGCTGGGTGGTTAAATGATTTAAGGTTTTAGGATAATTACAATGGCATGTAACTGATTAGAAATTCCTTTAACCCCGTCACTAAAATAATATAATAACATACATGATGTGAGTGTTTGTTGGGGATTCATATGATGAAACAATAAATGCAAAAGCATATAAGGATAGTCACTATTGTTAGGGAAAACCTCTAGCGTGTATATGTCATAGGTATTAAGGTGCGGACTAAGTGGCAATCGAGGAACTAGATATCTAGTTATATCTCATAATACGAAAGTGCTTAATAGTAATATTAAGTGGGATATAGTGAAATACATCTCGACCTAAGCCGTAAAATTGATTTATGATATACCACATAGAAAACTACATTATCGGGGGAAATCGATAATGTTTTTTTGTGTCAAATTTTATTAATCACATTTATATAAACTTGTATAATTGTTATCATTATAGTAGGTGATGATATGAAAAAAGCATGTATGATAATTGTATTGTTATTAACTATGTTTGTTGCATCTAATGTATATGCACGTAATTATTTTATAGAATTAAACTCTGATGATTCATTAATTGTTAAAGATGGTTATAATGGACCTGTAGTAGATGATTATTCAGAAGATTTCACTTATAGCAATAATATATTAACTATAAATGAAAATACAATTATAAATGAAATACTATTACATAAACAAATATCTATTACATCTAATAATAAACCTGTTGGTTTAGGAAGAATTGATTATGTATATGATGATTGGGATAAATCTGATGTTAACATTTATGATACTAAAATAGTAACTCTTGATAATTCATACCGTTTTAATATATCACGTCTAAACTCAGCAAAGCTTACTAATGTTGAAGCAGATAATTATGATAGAATTGAAGTACATAAAGATGGTATTGAAATTAATAATTGTAAATTAGCTGGAGGTTATATTGTTGGTAATGGGCCAGTAGTTATAAATAATTCTGATATACAACCACAATCTATGAAGATAGATTATTCTCCATATATAATTGTTAATAATTCACATATACATGGTTTTAAATCTTATTATACTAATGCTAATCAAGGTTATTTTAAGTTTGTGGATTCAATAATAGAATCTGATGATGAGGATTCCCGTTTGTGGACATCAACTGTTGAAAGAAAAACAATAATAGTTGAGAATTCAACAATACGTGTTGCCTTATTACAATCTGATGGTAATACTGATGTAGCAGGAGATTTAGAAGTAAAGAATTCCACTTTGGATGTAGGCGAATTAAATTTATATAAAGGAGCATATATAGATAATAGTACATTAAATATAAATTCATTAAGAACAGGTGGATTAACAAACTATCTAAACTTTAATAATTGCATAGTAAATATAAAAGATATGGCTTCATGGAATATATCAGCTCAAAAATTAAATATTAATAATACTTATTGGAATCAAAAAGGAGCATGGACATTTTATTCTGATGATGCTGAGTTAAATATAAAAGATAGTTATTTTAATCTTATAGGATCAATTATTGTATATGGTTCAGCTAATATTAATAATTCATATTTTAAAATAGTAAATGATCAAGATGAATTACCATTTGCATATTATAGTATTAAAATAGATGATGGCTTAAAATTGACTGACATTAATAATACTGAATTAAATCAAAAGCTTATTCATATAGATGATGAGTGGGATCCTGTAGATATTTATGAATTATTCTATTCAAATGATGAATTATCTTCTTCAGTAACATTATCATCTAAGAAAACTATTACATTTAAAATACAAGGTGGAACTTGGGCTGATGGTACTACTGATGATATAGTAATAACTAAAGATATCTGGACTAAATTAACAACTGATGAAATACCAACAGGTATGTTAGGAGATGGAGAAGGTTATTGGAAAGTAGTTCCATCTACAGAAAATTATATAAAAGATGATTTAGAATTTGTATATATATTTGGTAAAGTTAAAGGTGAAGAAGAAGTAACTAATCCTAAAACAGGAGTGTTTACTTATACTTCATTAATAGTAGCTTTATTAATGATAAGTTTATATATTCATCATAAATATAAATGTAAAACATTATATAAATATAATTAAGATAGTTAATAAACTATCTTTTTCTTTGTTATAATTATTATAGTAGGTGATGATATGAAGAAATATTTATTATTATTAATCTTATTATTGATACCATTTGGAGTATTTGCAGCACCTGTTGAATATCCATATACAATAGAAACATATGTTAATCTTCAAGGTAAAGATATAGAAGCAGGAGAATTTACTTTTGAATTAAGAAATGATAAAGGTGAAGTAATAGATACTGCTACAAATGATAAAGATGGTAAAGTAGTATTTAAGACACTAAAGAATATGTTTGATATTCGTGATATGGATAGATCTAAGTCTTGTCCTAGAAATCAAACTTCATGTGGATACAATTCTCATGAATCAGAGAATATCTTTTATACAATTAATATAGTTAATAATAAAGATAATCATTACCAATTAGATAATGAAATAGTATATGTTGGAGTTGGAGCTGGTAAGTATTCAACTGATGCAAAACCTATAGTTGTTAATTATTTAAAAAATCCAGAGAGTTTAAATATACATGGTCCTACAAAAAAAGATGCTAAAATATATCATGCAACTGAAGAAGAGTTATGGGGAGAAGCATACATCGTTTTTGATCCTGAAACAAAAGTTGCAACCTATTTTAGAGATGAACCAGGTAAGTATTCATATAATCAAGAAGTAGATGGAAAGTATTACATTAATCATGCAGAACCTGCTAAAGAAGATGATAGTGACTGGTGGAGTACTAATTATCTTCCTTATGATTATAAGAATGTTGTTAAGAAAATCATAATCAAAGATCCAATTAAAATACAAGGAGATCGTTCTTATGATATGTTTGACTATATGCCAAATCTTGAAGAAATAGAAGGTTTAGATAAAGTAGATACATCTGATTTAGTAAAATTTGACTATATGTTCTATAACGATTATTCACTAAAAACAATAGATTTATCAACATGGGATACTTCAAATGCGAAGTCAATGTATTATATGTTTGCATATTGTTATTCATTAGAAGAATTATATATTGATAACTTCGATACATCCAAAGTTGAAAGTTGGCATTACTTTTTAACTGGTACTCCTTCATTGAAACATGTTAATATTAGTAATCTTGATTTTAGTTCAGCTATGAATGGAGCAACTTATAGCTATGCTGATACTGAATATTTTACTTATTATGGTGGAACTGAGTCATTAGATTTTACTGGTGTTAATTTTGGTTCTTTAATGAATCGTAAAATATTGGATTATATGTTGTTATTTAATCAAGATGCTAAATATGTTAATTTGCCTTATAGAGGTAAAATGTCATGGGGAGTGTTCTATGAAGCTGATTCATTAAGTGTTGTTAAGATAGGCAATAGAAATGAATATCCTTTATTAGAAACTTATGAATATGAAGGTGTTCAACATGATAAGCGAGATTTTGAAAGTATATTAGATCAATCTGATTCATATTGGTATTTTCCTAATTCTAATATCACATTAATATCAAGTGATTTTGTAACATATATGAAGATGGGATATGTTCCAATTAAAGATGATGAAGGAAATGAAATTGGAAGAAACTATATAGATATAGATACAACATTAGCAATAAGACCAAGAAATAATCCTACTCCTTCAACATTTAATATTATTTATACTGAAGAAAAAGTAAAAGGTGTAGAAGAAATAAAAGAAAATCCTAAGACAGGAGTATTTAAAAATACATTTACTATAATAGTATTATTACTAATATCATTTAAGATATATAAAGTATATAGTAAGAAAACATACTATAATAGATATTAAGATAGTTTAATACTATCTTTTTATTTGGTATAATTATTTCATGGTGGTTTAAATGAAAAAAGATCATTGGATATTAATTGTATTTTTATTAACATTTATATTATCTATAATATTTAGTACTGTATCTAATTTAATAGTATTAACAGGTAATAATATATTATTCTTTATTATATTAGTATTAACTATATCATTTGGTATTTTATTTGATGTAATTGGTACTGCTGCTATATCGGCAAATGAAGCAACATTTCATGCTTTAAATAGTAAGAAAATTAAAGGTGCTAAACAAGGTATATATATAGTTAAGAATAATAATAAGATATCATCTATTTGTAATGATATAGTAGGAGATATATGTGGTATTATATCTGGTTCTATAGGTGCAATACTAGCTATTAGTTTATCTAATACATTAAATATAAATAATACTATAGTAAGTATAGTATTAGCAGCATTTATATCTGCTTTTACTGTAGGTGGTAAAGCTATCTTTAAACAAATAGCAATTAAGAATGCTGATAATATTATCTTATCTTTAAGTAAAGTATTATCTATATTTGGAGGTAATAAATGAAAGCATTAATAACTGGAGCATCTTCAGGTATAGGTAAAGCTATAGCATATGAATTAGCATCAAGAGGAATAGATTTAATATTAGTTGCAAGAAGAGGATTAGTATTAAAAGAATTAAAGAGTGTATTACCTGTTAATGTTAAATGCTATCAATTAGATATATCTGATATGAAGAATATAGAATATTTATATAAAGAAGTTAGAAATGAAGATATAGATATTGTAGTTAATAATGCTGGATTTGGTTTATTTGGTAATTTCAATGAAACTGATATAACTAGAGAATTTGAAATGATAGATGTTAATATTAAAGCAGTTCATTATATGACTAAATTATTCTTATATGATTTTATAAAGAAAGATAAAGGATATATATTAAATGTTGCATCATCTGCAGGATTTATGTCAGGACCTCATTTATCTACTTACTACGCAACTAAGAATTATGTATGTAGATTAGATGAAGCTATCTATCAAGAATTAAAAGAAATGAAATCTCATGTTAAGATATCGTCTTTATGCCCTGGACCTGTTGATACTGAATTTAATAAAGTAGCAGGTGGAACATTTGTAGGAAAAGGAATGAAAGCTGATAGGGTAGCTAAGATAGCAGTAGATGGAATGCTAAAAGGTAAGATGACTATTATTCCAGGATTAAGAATTAAACTTGGATTATTCTTATATAAATTTATACCTAAAAAGTTAGCTATGAAGTTTATTTCTAAGTATCAAGTTGCAAAAACAAGTAAAAAAGGTTTATAATATTTTCCATTAAAGAGGGGATTTTAATGGAAAGACAAGATGTAATTAAAAGACTTATTTATAAATATATAGATAATAATAGCCCTTATAAAGTAGAAGCATTAACTAAATATGTAGGTGTAGATATAGATAAAGTTAATGAAGATAAGGATAAGATTATTGATGGTTATTTAAGTAATGTATTTATATGTGGTGATTCTGCTTTATATGATACATTAAGATATGCTGTTGATCATAAAGTATGGATTAATATATATGATAAGAAATCTTTAGAATTATTTGAATATTTTATAGCAGTAGGAATTGCTGCTGGTATATTTGTATATAATATTGGTCAACAATATATAGAATATATGGAAATGAGTAAAAATGAATTAAAATATTTATTGCCTGAAGAATTTGAATATATTGATGAAAATTATTATGAAGGATTAGATAAATATATTATTAAGAAATTATATGTAGATATTAATACTGAAATATATAATAGAACACCAAGAACTCATACAGTAAGAGAAATAATTAATTATTGGTGGACACATAATAATATACCTAATGCATCTGAACATAAAGGATTTTATTATTTATTAGATACAGATGAAAGTGGTTTATTAGATGTTATTACATATTTATATTGTCAAGGTAGTAATCCACTTACTTTATTATTTGAATTAGATCATAAAACACATTCTAATTTAATAGTTAAAGTTAAGTATATTCTTAATAGTATGAATGAAGATGATAAATTAGTATTTAATACTTTTAAACAAGATTTCTTAAATGTATATGATAGAATTCTTAGTCAAGAAGAAAGAGGATTAGGAAAGAAAAAAGAGCTTTAATAAGCTCTATTTTTTTGTTATGTCTTTAATTTTTTCAGCAGCTTTTTGCATATTTTGTTGTCCAAATGCATTTAATACTTCAATTGGAATAGCAAATATAATTGTATTAGATTGATCAGATGATAAATCATTTAATGTAGCTAAAGTTCTTAAATGTAATGCACCAGGAGTTGATGCCATAGTTTCAGCTGCTTGAGCTAAGTTAGCTGCAGATTCAACTTCACCTTTAGATTTAGTAATAACTGCCATCTTTTCTCTTTCTGCTTCAGCAACTTTAGCAATAACTCTTTGCATTTCTTCAGGTAACTTAATATCTTTTAATTCAACATTTTCAACTTTGATTCCCCATGGGTCAGTTGCTTCATCAATTATCTTACATATTTCAGAAGATATCTTATCTCTTTCAGATAATAATTCATCTAATGAGATAGCACCAACTGCATTACGCATAGTTGTTTGAGCTAATTGACCAACAGCATATTGATAATTTTGAACAGCAATTAATGCCTTAGATGCATCAAATACTTTATAGTAGATAACTGCATTAATTCTAATTGATACGTTATCTTTAGTAATAGCATCTTGTTCAGGTACGTCTACTGCTTTAGTTCTTATATCAACTTTATTGAATGATTGAATAATAGGTAATACTATATTCCATCCTGGATTAAGTATTCTTTTAAACTTACCTAATTGAAATAATACTCCTCTTTCATATTCGTTTACTTGTCTTATAGATGATAAGATAATCATACCAACTATAAATAGAGCTGGCCCTAAAATATATTCCATATAATCTCTTCCTTTCTTACAAATATTATAATACAAATATATATAAATTAATATCTATTTTTGATATAATTATAGTAGGTGATTATAATGAAAGTAATCAAGGATTTTGATGAATATCAAATATTAGATTTATCAGATGGTAACAAGTATGAAAACTGGAATAATATAAGATTAGTTAGACCAGATCCTGAAGTTATTTGGAATGATAAGTTACTGAATAGTAAATGGGAACCTGATGCTTTCTACACTAGATCTAATAAAGGTGGAGGAGCCTGGACTAAGAATAATAATAGAATAAAAGATAGTTGGCAAATCCATTATAAAGATTTAACATTTAACTTAAAATTAATGGGATTTAAACATACAGGATTATTTCCTGAACAATCTTATAATTGGAATATTATAAGAAAGAAAATTAAAGAAGCTAATAGAGAAGTTAAAGTATTAAATTTATTTGCATATACAGGTGGAGCTACTGTTGCAGCTTTATCTGAACATGCTATTGTTACTCACGTTGATTCATCACGTGGTATGGTTGACTGGGCAAAAGAAAATGTTAAATCATCAGGATTAGAAAATGAAGAATGTCATTTCTTAGTTGATGATGTAGTTAAGTTTGTAGAAAGAGAAATAAGAAGAGGACATAAATACGATATTATACTAATGGATCCTCCTTCATTTGGAAGAGGAGCGAATAAAGAAGTTTGGAATATTGAAAATGATTTATATGATTTAGTTAAGAAGTGTTCTGAATTATTATCTGATGATCCAATCATGTTCTTAATTAATTCTTATACAACAGGATTATCTCAAACTGTATTAGTTAATATATTAAAGTTAACTGTTGAAAATAAATATCAAGGTTATATTACATCTGATGAAATAGGATTACCTGTTAAAGATTCAGATATCATATTACCATGTGGTATATTTGCAAGATGGGAGAGTACAAAATATGAAGATTAGATTATTCTCTAAAAATAATGAAATATCTGAAACTACTAGAAATGAATTAGAAGAAAAACTAGTATCTAATGGATATGAATTATCTAATAAAGATGATTATGAATTAGCTATATCTGTAGGTGGAGATGGAAAATTTATATCAATGTTACATGAATGTGACTTTGATACTACTAAAAGGTATGCAGCTATCAACACTGGTAACCTTGGATATTTAACTACTACAAATAAAGATGATTTATCATCATTTATACAAGATTTAAATACTAATAGTTTTATAGTTGAAAAGTTAAAATTTTTAGATATTAGAATTAATACTAATGATGAATATAATGAAACAACATATAAAGCTATAAATGAAATAAGTATTAGAAATACTTTATTAAAAACATTATACTTATCAGTATTTATTAATAATAATATGTTATATAAATTATCAGGTGATGGTATAAATGTTTGTACTCCAACTGGTAGTACTGCATATAATATGAGTTTAGGAGGAACAATTTTAGATAATGATTCTAATGTTGTTGAATTAACTCCAATAGCACCTATTAATAATAATATTAATAAGAATATTTCTAATTCATATATAACAAGTGATAAGAATAGAATTATTATTAAACCTATTAATAAGGATAATTCTATATCTATAATAGTAGATGGAAAAATGATTCCTATTAAAGATTTAATAAGTGTTGAAATAACTATCAATAATAGTATTTCAGTATTAAGAGATATAGATTATAATAGTATTATAAATATAAATAATAAGATATATAAATAGTATTGTATTTATATCTTCTAAGTGTTAATATTAAAAGAACAAGAGGGGAATAAATCTTATGAAAGACATTAGACAGTTATGGCAGAATAAAAGAGATTCACAAGGACGTATAGATATTACTATATTCTTTTTGAATGTGTTCTTATTGATGACTCATATATTCTTGATGGTATTATATTTAATAGTAGGACATAAGTTTATGGTAATAATTAATATAGTATCATTATTATTCTATTCAGTATGGTTCTTAAGTTGTTATAAGAAGAAGGAAGTATATATTGGATTTACTTTCTTAGAGATATGGCTTCATATGTTATGTGGTATGTGTTCATTTGGATGGCATGCTGCTTATCAAAACTGGACATTCGCTCTATTAGTTGGTACCTTCTTACCATCATTTAAAACAGAAGGAACTAAAACTAACTATAAAGCATCATTAGCATATGCAACTATAGTTATAATATCTTATTTATTATTCTCAGTATTAATACATGTAATTCCAATGACTATCTATACTGAAGTAGATGGTTGGTTATTAAGAACATTATTTACTTTCAATAATATGATAGTATTTATTGCAATTATCTTATTATCTATATTCTATACAATCAGAAATGAATCTAGAGTACATGAATTAACAAGAAAAGCTGATTTTGATGAATTAACTGAAATGTATAACAGACATTCATTTAATTACTTAGCTAAAGGTATTATATATAATTCAATAGTATCTAAAGGATATTACTGTGTAGCTATATTTGACTTAGATCATTTTAAAAAGATAAATGATACATATGGTCATCAAACAGGTGATATAGTATTAAAAGGAGTAGCAGAAATAATTATAGATTTTTCTACTAAGAGAATTAAATCTGGTAGATGGGGTGGAGAAGAGTTTGTAATGATTGCTCCTTCTTCAGTTGAATATGCTGCTTTCTGTAATAGACTAGAAAAAATAAGAAAGAAAGTTGAATCTACTAAGTTTAAATCAGAAGATGGTAGAAGAATTAAAGTTACTATTTCAATTGGTGCTGCTCGTTTAAATGATGATTTAACTGTTGATGAAGCTATTTCAAATGCAGATAAGAATTTATACGTTGCTAAGAAAACTGGTAGAAATAAATTAGTAAAATAAAAACTATAAGTTAATACTTATAGTTTTTTTATTCTTCATCTAAATCATTTTCATCCTTAGCTAGGAATGATTCAATAGATTCTTCATCATCTTGATCTAAGTCATCATTTAATACTAAGTTTTCAATACTGTTAGCAATTTCATCAGATGTTTCCTCTTCTTCTTTTGTTTCTTCTACTTCTTCAGTAGGAGGAACATCTTCATCTAATATAGCAAACTCAGACATATCATCTTCATCGTCTTCTTTAAATGTTGGTTCATCATCATCAACATCTTCAACAACTTTCTTTTCTACATCTTCATCTGTTATTAGTTCTTCTTTTTCATCTATTTCTATATCATCAAAATTAATATTTTCTTCTACATCATCAACTTCAAATGCATCATCATCTGGATGTAAGTTATCAAAGTGATCATCTGTGAATGTAATTAATTTTTCAAATTCTTCATCATAATATTTATATACATCAGTTACTTGTCTTAGAACAGTTTCTAATGCTTTCTTTTCTGATGTTAGTTTTACTAATGCTTTCTTAGCATCTTGTGCTTTATCAATTAAAGAGTTCATTTCTTGTTGATCTTTTTGAATATTTCTTTTCTTTTCTTTGATCTTAGAATTAATCTCTTTGGAAACACCAGTTAATATATTAGATAATTCATCATCTTGGAACTTTTCAACTAAATTACGATAATCTTCTTCAAATCCATTGATATCATCAGACATCTTTTGAATTTTCTTTTTAGCTTCATTGAATAATCTTTTATATTCATCTACTTTTGATAATTCTTCATCTATTTGATTTTTATTTTCAGCTAATTTAACTTCATATTCATCTTTAATAGATCTAATATTATCAACTATTTCTTGTAATTTAGTATTAGTCTCTTTAATTAAACTAGTATTCATACAAACACCTTCTTATTCTATATAAAATTATAACAATTTATAATTCTTTTGTAAACGATTTCATTGATATTATTAATAAATTATATTAATATATGTTTAAGTAAGAAGGGATAAATATGAACACTGAATATGAAGTAAGAGTTTTAGAAATAAATAAGGATGAAATTATAAGCAAATTAAATGAATTAAATGCTACTTTAGTAGAAGATTCATTCCAAAGAAGATATGTATATGATTTTAATCCAGTTAATCCAAATAAATGGATTAGATTAAGAACAAATGGAACTACTACTACATTAACTATTAAAGATGTAACTGAAAAAACTATAGATGGTACTAAAGAATTAGAAATAATAGTAGATGACTTTGATAAAACAAATGAAATATTAAATGAGTTAGGTTATATTCCAAAAGGATTACAAGAAAACAAAAGAATTAAATATAATATAAATGGAGTAGAAATAGATATAGATACATGGCCTAAGATACCTACATATTTAGAAATAGAAGGTAAGGATGAAGATGAAGTATATAATACATTAGATATATTAGGAATATCTAAAGATAGAATTACTACATTAGATGTTCAAACTATATATAAAGATGTTTATAACATTGATATTATAGAAAATCCTAATCTATCATTTGATGTTGAAAATAAATAATAATTATTATAGAATTGAATAGGTGATTTAAATGGGAAGAGCATATGCTGTTAGAGAGAAAAAAATAAAAGAAACAGGAGCAGCTAAAGGTAAGTTATATACTACTTATGCAAAAGAAATATATTTAGTTGCTAAAAGAGGTGGAACTGAAGTAGAATCAAATCTAGCTTTAAGACACTTAATAGAAAAAGCTAAGAAAGAACAAGTACCTCAAGATGTTATTAAGAGAGCATTAGATAAAGCTAAAGGTGCTGGTAAAGATGAATATGAAGAAATAATGTATGAAGGATTTGGTCCTGGTGCATCAACATTCATGATTAAAACATTAACTGACAACGTTAATAGAACTGTTGGTGAAGTAAGAGCAGCATTTAATAAAAAGAATAAATCTTTGGGTGTAACTAATTCTGTTTCATATAACTATGATAATTTAACTGTATTAGCATTTAAATATGATGATGAAGATTCTGTTTTAATGGCATTACTAGATGAAGGAATTGAACCATTTGAATTAGAATCACATGATGGTATTATAGAATTATCTGTTAAATATCAAGATACATATAAAACAAAAGAAGCATTAGAAAAACTAATTCCTAACATTGATTATGATGTAGATGAATCTGGTTGGTATGCTAAAGAAATGATCACGCTTGTTGGTGAAGATTTAGAAACATTTAATATTATTTATAATTTATTAGATCAAATAGATGATGTAACTAATATTTATACTAATGTTGATATGGAAGATTAATTCTTCCTTTTTTGTTATTTATAATCTTTAATGCTATAATAAATAACTAATCAAGGGGGTATTTGATATGGAATTGTATCATTTACATTTATTGGGTAATCATGATTATTTATATGAACCTAATAAAGAATTCACAATAGATCCTGATAAATTTAATAATAGAATATATAAAAGAATATATGATATGAATACAACTGTTAATTCATCTGACTTTAAAGATATAGTTGATGAATTAAATCATCTATTATCTATATATGGAATGGGTGGATTTGGTGATAGAATTAATCCAGGAGAATTAATAGAATATGTATTAAAAAGAGGATGCTCTCAAGAAGAATTAATAAACTTATTAAAAGCATCTAAAGAAATTATTTTATCTGAAGGTATTAATTTGAGAGAAACAGCAATGGAAGAATATAGAAGAATTAATACTCCAAATATACCATCTAGATTACATTCATTATTTGCATGTTCAGAAGAAGGAATTAACTTCTGGTTATCACAAATAAGAGATAATGATTTAGATATATATAGACTTGATGTAATGGAAGAACCATTTGTATCTAATGAAAGTTTATTACCTTATGAAGAGTTATCTTATGGTGATAAAGTAAAAGCATCTTATAATTATTTTCATCCTAAGAAGAAAGATTTAAATGATAAAACTAATGAATACTTAGTACAAGGTAAATTAAGAATACTTGAAAAAGTAGGAGAAGTAAGAAATAGATAATAAACATATATTTATTTTTAATTACTTAATGTTATAATACAATTGGAAGTGATGCTATGAAAGAAACTCAAGATAAAGCATATGTAATTTTAAATGTTAGAGATGAGTTATGTAAGAGTTCAAAGAAAAAGAGAGTTGAATTACAAGAATTACTTCGTGATCTACATCATGTTTATAATGAATATTGCTCTGTTCAATGGAGGCATTTATCAAATCTACAAAGCCATGTTAATTCACTTAAAACTCATAAAGTAGATCCTTATATTGCTGGTGGCGCTGCTCAAGGTATAGCAGGTGTTGGTGCTGGAGTTTATTCTGCATTGAAAGCTGATGATAGAAATAATCATATTGATGAATGGAGAGAAAAAGCTGCATCAGATGTTGAAGAAACCAAGAAAGAACTTAATAGTTTATCTAAAAAACTTGAAGTGCTTGTTGAAAAAGTCATGGCAATCATTATTGATGAAAGTGTTTTAATGGATATTTACGATAGAAGCTATAGGAATGTGAAACAAGAGCAACAAGAAAAGAAAAAAGAAGAGAAAAAGGAAAAGAATAAAGGCACTATAATTGCTATTGCTGCTACTATGGTAATGGTTCCTACAGTATTATTAACTGATTCAGTATTATTAGCTATAGTACTAGGTTTATTTGTTGCTGGTATTGCATCATTAATTGTTGATAATTTATAGTTTATTTAAAGAGGCATAAATATGCCTCTTTTTTAGTAAAACTCTTTACTAAAAGTTGTTTAAAATACTATCTATTTATGGTAAAATAGTATATGTAGAAAAATAGGATAGGACGGAGAGAAATTTATGCAAAAGATAGGGAAATTATTTATTGATCTTTTAATTACATGTTGGTTTATTATTGCTGTATTTGTATCAGTATGTTTATTATCTTATAACGATTATAAAACTACTGTATTAGGTAATAATACTTTGATTATTATTGATAATGATCAATTAGAACCAGATTATAAAGAAGGGGATTTAGTTATTGTAAAACGTAACAGTGACAATAAGATAAATAAAGGAGATAAAATCTTCTATTATAATTCAGCTAAAACTAGTTCAGTATTTATTTATACTGGTGAAGTAACAGATAAAGAAACAGTTACTCAATTTGAATCTACATTCACTGTTAATGATAATAAAGTATCAGGTGAATATGTAATAGGTAAACAAGATACAGCTAGAGTTTATCATGGACTAGGTACTGTACTTGGAATACTAACATCTAAATGGGGATTCTTATTCTTAATTATATTACCAACATTATTTGCTATTGTTTATGAAATAATGATGATTATTGAATTAGTTAAGGAAAATAAGAAAGTAAATGAAGAAGAAGCTAATTCTAATTAGTATATTGCTTATTGCTATAGTTTCATTAAATATAGTTAAGACATATGGTTTATTTGAAACTAATGCAAGAGCTGAAACAGTTATGACTGTAGGTAAGTGGAGTATATCTTTAAATGATACTAATATAACATTGCAACAAAGTATATCATTTAATGATTT
Organism: uncultured bacterium; assembly: GCA_946611605.1. GTDB lineage: Bacteria > Bacillota_I > Bacilli_A > RF39 > UBA660 > UBA6985. The sequence goes on along the minus strand of CAMODU010000001.1, from coordinate 31,690 downwards.
TGTTGTAACAGGTAGTACTCATACAGAAGAAGGATATTTAGCTCCTGGATCTACTGGTGAGTTTGAAGTTGATATAGATGTATCTAACTGTGATACTTCTGTTGAATATAATTTATCATTTGATACAACAAAGTTTGATAATCATCCAAATATAGAATTACGAATTGTAGATGAAGCAACAAACCAAGAAGTAAGTGATGAAGTATTAACAGGAGTAATTAGATTATCTGATCAAGATAAAACTAGAAAAATTAAAATACAAATAATTTGGAATGATATAGAAGAATATAATGAAAATGATAATGAACTAATAGGTGGTTCATTAGATATTGTTATAAATAGTAATTTTAAACAATATACTGGAGAATAAAATAAATAGAAAGGGTTGATTGGCTAATGATAACTATTGATGTTAAAAAGATAGTTAAAAATATAGTTAATGTTTTTACTTATATATTATTAGCCATATTAATCCTAATAATATATGGTAAAGCAGTAATGACTTTTACTAATAATATGTATCCTAATTTCTTTGGATACACAGTATTACAAGTTGAATCAGGTTCAATGGAACCTACTATAAGTACAAGTGATATTATTCTAGTTAAACTAGATAATAACAATGTACAAAAAGATGATATTATTTCTTACATATCTGAAGGTTCAATTATTACTCACAGGGTAATGTTTATTGATGGAGATAAATATACTTGTAAGGGTGATGCTAATAATACTATAGATACAACTATTACTAAAAGTATGATAATAGGTGAGGTAGTTAAAATATATCCTAAGTTAGGTATATGGAAAAAAGTATTCTCTGAACCTCAAATAATACTAGTGTTATTTATTACTTTAGTATTATTTGATATAGCATTATCAAGAAAGAAACCTGAAGAAAAAAAGAAAGAAGAAAAGAAGGAAGAGGAAGAAGAAATAACTATTACTAAGGTAGAATTACCTGATGAAACTCCTCAAATAAATAAAGAAGAATTATTAGAGTTCACTAAGACAATAGATCTTACTGAAATAAATAAAATGTTAGCTAAAAATGATGAATATAAGATGACAACAAAAGAAGTTAACGAATTAAAGAAAGATATTAAGGAAATAGATGAAGAAAAGAAAACGGTAGATGATTTAGAAGATAAACAAAAAGAGTTTATAAATTATACTATGCGTTTAGATTTATCTGAAATACAAAAGAGAATTAAAGATAGAGTTAAGTAGGTGTAACTATGAATAAACTAAAGGAGTTAATGAATAATCAATATTTCAAACGATATAGTATATTATTCGTTCTTTTAGTTTTAGTAGGAGTAGTTATTAGTACATCTAATATTACTTATTCAAAATATGAAACAAATACAAAAGTTAATCTTAAACCTGCTATTGCATTCTTTATAGTTGATGTAACTAATCAAACTCAAAGTATTAAATTAGAAAGTATGGTACCATCTGATGAACCATATATGTATAGATTTGATGTATCTAACTTTAAAGATAATAAGAAAGCTAATGTAGATTTAAGATATAAAATAGAATTAATTACAACTACAAATATGCCATTAGAGTTTAAAGTGTTTAAAGATCCTGATTTATCTAATGATATAGTAAGTAATACTACATATACTACAGATGATAATGGAGTGTTCTATAAACATCTAATAATAGATGATATTAATCCTATGTATTTTAGTAATAAGAAAACAGATGTTTATTATTTATGGGTTAAATTTCCTAAACAATATGAAAATTCTCCTGAACATTATTCAGGTAATATAGATTTAGTAGACATCAAGATAAATGCAGAACAGGTTGTGTAATAATGAAAAAGAAGAATATAAGAATTGCAATTATTATTATACTTGTTATTGTATTAGGATTTGGTGTATATACATTTGCAAGATATGCAGTACAAGAATATCATGATTACTATTTGAATAGTAAGAACTTCTATTTTTCAAGTAATAGATTAACTGATAAAGAACCTTTATATCAGATTAATAACTGGTCTGGTGTAGGTGCATTTGATATATCATTTGATTTATTATCTATGAAGAATAATCTTACTTTTACTGATTATGATATTCCATATGTAGTATGGTTTGAATGTCCATCTGATGTTATATGTTCAACATCAAATGGAGAAGGAACAGTTTATGCATCAAGTATTAACCATTCTTCTACTGTTACAATAAATGTTAATCCTCAAAGAGAATACAATGAACAAGAATCAATGGTTATTAAAATATATGCAAAATCAACATCTCCATATGTTAAAACTTTAAGTGCTACGTTTGAATATATAGTTGGTAAAAAAGGTTTAACATATGAAATAGAAGATGAAAAGAATAGAACATATTTAGTATTTAAAATTACTAATGCTAATAACTCATGTACAATAACTGAAGCATTTGATGATTATAATGTAGGTGATGTTATAGATAATAAAACCTATAGAAAATTATCTAAAGATAATCAATCAAAATGTGTAAGTAAATATGTAACATTAGCATTTGATAATGATGATGTGTTCTTTGATAATACTAGTAATGTATTAAAGAATGCACAATACACAACAACAGATTATAATGGAGTACAATACATCAACAGTGTAAGAATTCCTATAGATCCTTTAAGTTCAACTGCTTTAAGATTCTATAAGAAAGATACAACAAAGAATTATACTTATCCATTTGATAATAATACTAGTATTATTTCACTAAATGTTGAAGATCCAAATTAGGAGTGGTCTTATGGAATACAATATAATAAGTAAATATATTAAGTTTGTTAAGAGAGAATTACTTGAATTCTTAAGATTAGTTATAGGTAATAATTATCCTAAGAAAGTATGTAAGTTATTTGTTAATAAATATATAGATGTTAGATATTTTAATGAAACTAATTATACATCAACAAGAGATTTTGTTACTCGTCTTAATAAAGAATTATTAGATGTTTATAATGAAAATAAAACATCTGAAGAAGATGAATTATTAAAAACAGCAGTAGCATTATTTATCTATATAGCATATGTAGATGATGTATATCCAATAGAAGATGGTGATTCAGTTTTAGATTTATTAACTAAAGATGAAACATTAAAGTTAAATCTATCTAATGAATCTATTAAAGAAATAAAGAAATGGTTAAATAATTATTCTAGAACTAAAGAGAAATTCTTTGATTCAATAGTATCAAATGATTTTATATTAACTGAGAAAAGTGTATATAGAAAAACATATTTATTAGGATTAGATAGTAATATAAAAATATCTAATTTATATTCTGAATATGCTATTGATAAAGCATATAATACACCAGTTATAAATGAAGATAAATTATTTATCATGTTAATTAAATGTTCATATGAACTATTAAAGAATGCTATTAGTCTAGATTTTACTAGAAAATATATTATAGATATTCCTGCTACTTTAGTAGCTAAAGATAAGAAGTTTAAAAGACTATTAAGTACTATTGATAATACATTAGCAAGAAAGTTTATTCATCTAAGAATCACATATTCTACATATATTAAAAATAAGGAAATATTTGATCTTATAATTAAATATGGTTATAATGTAGCAATTATAATAGATGATACATTTGATGGAAAAATTAATAGTTTACCAATATTTTCATATATATTTATCTATGAAGATAGTGAATTTTTTGATATGATTAAGGATAATGAGGATAAGATAGAGAGCAAAATAATAAAGATGTAGGAAGGAAGATTATATGGAAACATTTTTTAGATTTCTATATGAATTCTTAACTCAATTTTTTAACTCTTTCAAATATATATTTGAGGGTATAGCAAATGGATTTAGAACTCTATTTGATTTTTCAGCGTACTCAAGAATAGCGGATAATTATAAGCAAGATTTTAATGGACCTGAATGGTTATTCTTTGCAATAGCAATTATTATAGTTGTTACAGTAGTTGCTTTAATTATATTTGGTATTTATCTACTAATTAGAAAATATGTTAGATTTAGAAAATCATTAGTAGATCAAGAATCATTACTAGAAGAAGTATCTGATTTAAATCATGAAGTTGCAAAACTAATGAAAGAAAAAGAAGATATATTAGCAATGAAAGTATCTAATCTAGGTATAAAACCTGATGAAGCTGAAGGAGATACTACTCAAGAAGAAGGGGATGCTGTTAATCCTGCATCTGATATAAGATTCCCTAAATTATATGAAGTTGATCAAAAATTTGAAAATTATAAAGTACAAGTATATAACAATACATTTGAATTACCTGATTTAGTTAATGCATTTAGAAACTTTGCTGCAAGTAAATTAAAACTATATTATAAAGAAGATATGATTAGATTATTTATTGCATCGTTAGCATCTACTAAACTTGTAATCTTACAAGGTATCTCTGGTACAGGTAAAACTTCCTTAGCATATGCTTGGGGAAAATTCTTAAAACATGATTCATGTATTGCGTCTGTTCAACCATCTTGGCGTGATAGAACTGAGTTATTTGGATACTTCAACGAATTTACAAAGAAGTTTAATGAAACAGAAGTATTAAAAGAATTATATGTAGCTGGATATACAGATGATATATATACAGTTATCTTAGATGAAATGAACATTTCACGTGTAGAATACTATTTTGCAGAAATGCTATCTATACTTGAAATGCCTAATAAAGATGAATGGATTGTTGAAATAGTTCCATCTGCATGGAAGAACGATCCAAAGAAATTAATTGAAGGTAAATTAAAAATACCTCCAAATGTATGGTACATCGGCACAATCAATAACGATGACTCAACATTCATGGTTACTGATAAGGTATATGACCGTGCTATGCCAATTGATATAAATGATAAAGGTGAAGTATTTGAGCCTGTTGAAACAGAAGCGATGGATATTAACTATTCTTATTTTGATGAAAAGATTCAAGATGCTATAGCTAATTATCCTATACATCAAGAGAATTTAGACAAGATAGAAGAAATGGATAACTATGTAATACAACATTTCCGTATTGCATTTGGTAACCGTATTGTTGCACACATGAAAAAGTTCGTTCCTGTGTATGTAGCATGTGGTGGAGATGAAGTAGATGGAATAGATTACTTCATTGCAAGAAAGATTTTAAGAAAGTTTGAACAATTAAATATTGCATACATTCGTGATGAAATAGATGATTTCGTTAAATTCCTAGATAATAAATTTGGTAAAGGAAAAATGAAAGAATGTACTGAATATTTATTAAGACTTAAGAAAATGAGTTAGGATGATATCTATGGGTGATTTAAAAATAATAGATTTATATTATGATGACCATAAAACTAATAAAACTAGTTTCTTAAATAATACTAGATCAAGTTTAAACATTTCTACTGATATAAAGAAAGTAGAAACAAGTTTTGAATGGCTTGACCTAATGGAAGATACTGTTAAATATATAGATAATATTTTTAGAAACCCAAATAGATTCATTATAAATGAAGAAGAAATAGTTAAAGTTGAATTAGCTAGAAGAGTTACTGTTGAAAGTATTAGACATTTAGCTAAACATACAAATATGATTCAAAAGATTGAAGATAATGGTGATGTTAAACCATCTAAAATCTTAAATATTAATAAAGATGAATCATATGATACATATGAAAACAGATTAATATATACTTTAGTAAATAATATGGCTAACTTTGTAGAATTAAAAAAGAAAACATTAGTAAATGGTTCTAGTTATAAGGATATAAAGAAGGCTGAATATCATGCTAAGAGTAAAGTAGGTAAAGAACAAATTTCAATGGAATTTTACTATACTTCATCTTTAATAGATAAAGAAGAAGAACAAGGTGAATTATCTATTGAGGAAAGAGTTAAAAGACTTGAAGATGACATTAAAATGCTTCAATCTGAGGAAACATATAAGTTATTACATAAAGCTCATGTAGCTAAAGTAATACCTCCAATTAAAAAGACTAATGTTATCTTAAAGAATACTAACTTCCAATATGCAATGAAACTATGGGATTATCTACAAGCTCATACAGATGATGATACTAAAATAGTTAAGAGTAAAAAAGATTATGAAGATAATGGTATCTTAAAAGAGTATATTAATAATACTTTCTTAATGGATTATGTTGCTATGAATACATTAAGTAATGTTAAATCTAAAGAAGATAAAGATAGAGCAGTTGAAGAAATAACTGATAACTTAATTCAAAGAATAGTAGAATTAAATACTGATTTAGATATGGAACAATTAAAGAAGAAAATAGGAGATAAGATAGCTATTACTAGATTTAAAAGAGAAGCTAGTTTATCTGAAATTGAAAATGTGTTCTCAACTAGTATTAAAGCTTATCTAGAGAGAATAGAAAATATAGATTTGGGATGATATTATGAAAAAAGTAGTGATGAAAACTTTTAATATAATAAGAATAATTATAACTATATTATTAATTATTATGTTAGCTATTGTTATATTACAAAGAACTACTAAAAACAATTTAACTATAGGTAATTTTTATATATTCCAAGTAGTATCAGGATCAATGGAACCTGAATATAAAATAGGTGATTTAATAGTTGTTAAGAAACAAGATGTATCTACTTATAAAGTAGGTGATGATGTTACTTATAAAAGTGATCCTAATGGATATAATAAAGGAATAGTTATAACACATAGAATTATAAAAATAGATGAGAATAATGGTAAATATACATTTACTACTCAAGGTATAGCAAACGATGTAGAAGATCCTAAAATATCTGGTGATATGATATATGGTAAAGTATTATATCATTCAATTATATTAAGTTTCTTAGGTAGATTAATGCAAAATAATACAGTCTACTATGGAATATTTGTAATAGTAGGTTTATCTATTGCGTTTGATTTATTAAGAGGATTATTTGTAAAGGATTCTGAAGAAGATGAAGAACCAAAGAAAGAAGACAAATAAAAAATTTATAATTCTTAGGTTAATATTCATCTTATTCTTAGTTGTAGGTAATACCTTTGCATGGTTTATATATACTACTAAAGTAGATAATAAGGTTGATGTTCATGTTAGAGCGTGGAATGTATTATTCCAAGCAGGTGAACAAGCTGTAGAAGATTATGTTAATCTAGATGTTGATAGTATATACCCAGGTATGGAAGATTATGTATATAGCTTACAAGCTAGAAACCAAGGTGATGTAGATGCTACATTATCATATGAAGTGTTGGAAGCTAGAATATTTGATGATACGTATATAACAGTTGAGGGTAGAGAATCAAGAAAAGAAGAAGTGCAAGAAGGAGATATGACATCAGCTGAGTTATTAAATAAACTAGCTAATAATTATCCTTTTACTATTACAGTTGGAATATCTAGTACTAATATATCTTCACATGATGGTATTGCAACATATAATTTTAATGTTGTATGGCCATTTGAAACTGGTGATGATGAGGAAGATACTAGATGGGGAATAATAGCTAGTAACTATAAAAAAAGTCATCCTGATTTATCCAGCATAACTTTAAGAATAAAAGTAATAATTACACAAAATAATAGCTAATTAGTAATACTAATTAGCTTTTTGTATGAACCCGACATTAACGTTTACTTTAGCAGTATCATTAAGTGATGCTTGAGTATCGGCTTGGTTATCCATGTTTTCGCCTTCGCCATCATACCATTTAATAAATATACGATATGTAGTTGTTCTTGTATGATCGCTTAATAAATGATCTGTAGTAATGGTATTTGTTGTTTCAGTGAATTCAACTAAATCTCCACCATTTATTTGATATCCAGTTATCTTTAAATCACTTATTTTATTATTTACTGAATTAGCAACTGTTATAGTTTCAGTAAATGATACATCAGTTCCAGAAGCATCAATTGCTAAATCAAAATATCCTTCTGAAGTAGGAGCTATAACACCTTGTTTAATATTATCATTGTTGATAAATACTGGTGTAATAGTATTACTAAAGTTGGAATTACTTAATACATCTTGTCTATTGATTACGAATGCCCATGTTGCTATTGTGAAGTTAGTATCTGCATTAGCACTAGATACATATTTAGCATATGTATTTTGTACCATTGTAATGAGTAATAGCAATGATATAAGTGCTATAAATAGATTAATACGCTTATTATTTAGTATATTACTCATAATATACATCCCTTCCTATACTATTATTTTATCATGCTAAAAACCATATAATGTAAATATAATATAAAGTATATTGTATTTGACGTAAATATATACTGACTAGTATCGTAAAAAGGAATAATTATTATAAATTGATATTGATAAAAATCTGTGTTTGAATTATAATGAGATTGTATGATAGAAGGGTGTCATATAGAAATATTTTGTGGTGGTGGATTATGTTTGGTAAAAATGTAATAGTAACCGCTGATAAAGTCAAAAGGAAGAAAGTTACTTCTAGAGTAGTAAAGATTACATCATTAGTGTTATTGCTGTTTTTGATATGTCTTTACGGAATATTAAGCATTGCTTATAGTCAAGGTAGTTTTACTATTACATTGGATTCTCAAGAAACAATTAATAGTGGGCTTGCTATATTTGATAGCTTAAATAATTCTCAACCTAAAAGGAAACTCGAAGCAATACCAATTAAATTTATGGATAATATTTCCTATAAATGGTTACCTGATGATATAGATGGAAACTATGAAGGCTCTCATAATGGAGAAAACTATATTGCTTATACTTTCTTCATTGAGAATCAGGGGAAAGACGTATTAAATTATTGGTACGAAGTAATAATCGATGACGTTATTAAGAATGTTGATGAAGCTGTTAGATTCAGAATATATCTTAATGGCGAGTATGTAACATATGCTAAAAAGAATTCAATAGCAGATGAAGCAGAACCTGGAACTACTAGATTCAAAGAAATCGATGGAGATAACGGAACTATTATCTTAGAGAAAAGAGAAAATTTCAGACCAGGTGATTTTGATAAGATGACTATTGTAGTATGGCTTGAGGGTGATGATCCTGACTGTACTGATCCACTTATTGGTGGAGAATTAAAAATGCGTATGAAAATTACAGAAGAACATATTGAACAAGAAGGAGAATAATTATGGCAAAGAAACAAAAGAAAAACAAAAAGAAATTAAGTTTGTTGATCCTATTATTACTTATTACTGTAGTAATGTTAGGTACATCAACATATGCATGGTTTACTGCTAACCGTGTAGTAACAATCAATCAAATTGATGTTAAAGTAGAAGCTAGTAACGGATTACAAATATCTACTGATGCAAGTACATGGAAGACTGTTATAACTAATGATGATATTACATCTGGTTATGCTGGTGCTAATAACATATTACCTGCAACAGTTACTGCTGTATCTACAAATGGTGCTATTACTAACCATTTAATGGATATGTATAGTGGAGTAATCGGAAACGATGATGAAGGTAATTATACTATTTTCACTAATAAAGAAAATGAAGCATCAACTACATCTGCAAATGGTAAGTTTGTAGCATTTGATGTATTCTTAAAAGTTGATAAAGATGAACAAATTTATTTAACTCAAAACTCATCAGTAGTTAATAAAGATACTGATAAGGGATTACAAAACTCTGCTCGTGTAGCATTTGTTGAAATTGGTACTGGAGATGCATCTAAAGCTCCAGGTGAGTTAATTAAATTAAACAATTCTGCTGCTGCTAAAGCATTCATTTGGGAACCAAATGCTGATGCACATGCTGATACAGTTAAGAATCAATTATCATCAACATATGGTGTATCATTAGTTGCTAATGATAAGACTCCTTATTATGGTATTAATGGAGCATTTACTACTCCTCAATCATTAATTGAAACAGTTAATGGTACTAATACTGATAATTCAGAATTAGTTACTCCAGATTTAGCTACATTAGCCGCATTTGGTACTGAATTAGATGCTGATGGTAATAAAGTTGAAGATTATAAACAAGTATTTAGTCTTTCTGCAGGTGTAACTAAGATGAGAATTTACATGTGGGTTGAAGGACAAGATATCGATTGTGAAAACTATGCAACAGGAGCTAGTATTTCTTATAATTTACAATTTGCTATAACTGACTAATAGATTATAAAAAGAAGATAGAAATATCTTCTTTTTTTATGCGATTATTAAAGACTTTTTATATCGTTTTATGGTAAAATAATTATAGGTATAATAGAAAATGGGAGCATAGGTATGAAAGATTTAGTGAACGGGATTAAATCTAAGAAAATACTAGTGTTATTGCTGTTAATTTTAGCCGTAGGATCACTATGGATTTTAAGTATCTCATATTCTAGAAAGACTACTTCTTCTGCATGGGATGGAGTAGTTGCTACATCTTTTAAATCAGGAACTGGTACTGAAGAATCTCCTTATGAAATATCCACTCCTGGTGAATACATGTACATGAAAGAATTACTTGAAGGATATGATTCATGGATATATGTTAATAAGTATTATGTTGTTACTGCTGATTTAAACTTTGGTGGTCATGATATCAGTATTGGTAACTGGACTACATTCCAAGGTGTATTTGATGGACAAGGTCATGCATTGTATAATGCATCAGTTACTAATGGATTATTTTATAACTTAGCTAATGCAACTATTAAGAATGTTGAATATGATGATATAGATTATTATTTAAATGATTATCAAGGTGGTTTCTTATCTAGAACAATTGGTAATACAGTTGTTGATACAGTTATTATTAAACAAAACATATATAAATCAGATGAAAACAATTTATTTGGTGGTATTACTTATTCATCTGTTAATTCAACATTTAAGAATATTGTATTAATGAATAACTTTAAAGATAATTGTACTGCTAATAATACTTATAATGTAGCTTATGCTACAGGAACTGATATATATGAAAATATTATTACTAGATATGCTGAATGGGATGACTTCGTTCAAAAACCAGCAGACTTACAAGTTAATAAGTATAAAGTAGAAGGTAATACATTAGTCTTAGATGATCCAACTATATTAGATAGAATGGGTAATGGACAATATAAGATATTCATTAACAATGGTGAGTTCTCATTACAAGATGAGGAAAATCCATATGAACCAACTATTATATCTGGTGATTATAGTGAACATTCTACTGGTTCTGATGGTACAACATTATATGTTAATGATTTAGTTAATGATTTAAATTATTATACTGGTTATAACTATGCTTCATCAGATATTAGTAAATTACCAACTATGGAAAATAAGAATAAGTATAATTCACATAACTTAATAAAAGTTATGGTATCTTATTCAGGTATAGAACAAAATAATGGAACTACATTAACTGGTACTGTTTCATCTACTGAAAATTATAATAAGATAGTTTATTATCATTATGTACCTGTAGAAAATGGTAAGGTTAAATTATTACTTGTAGATAATCCATTTACTAATAGACCTAATGGTAAAGGATTTAATAACTGGATAAGTGATGTAACTGGTGTTACTATATCAATTGATAGAATTAGATATGAAAGATTTGCTGAATTCAATGTAGCACCTAATGAAAATGGTGAATATGATCCCGTTGCAGTAAACTTCCATGCTAGTTGGATTGATGCAAATGAATATGGCTTATCTGGAAATAATTGGGATTATGCATTTGATCAATTTGATAGTCCTGGATTAAAGAGAGTAGAAACAACTAGAACTGATTGTACTGGACCTTCAATGCAAGGATATTATACTTATCAAGTTGCTCCTAGATATTCATACTATACTGGATATTATCGACAAAGTAATGGTAGATATACTTATACAACTTCTAGATATTGTAATTCTCGTAATGGATGCCCTTACTATGAAGAAATAGAAGATGATGAACAATTTGTTCCTGGGGAAACATATTATTATTACAGTAATAATAATATGTATCAATTAGATACATCTCAATATCATTTAGATTGTGAAACTACTAGAGTAGTAAATGATGATTTTGTTACTGCTGGTTTATATATGGAAAGAGACTTCGACCGTGGAACGTCTTATGCAGGTTATTATGATTTAAGTGGTAATCAAGTATCAGGTACATGTAATCAAGCTAAATGTACTTACTATGAATTATTACAATCATATGATGAAAATGGTAATAGACCAGTTGTAGATTTTGGTAGAGAATATTATTATTTAGTTACAAGAGATACTAATATAGCTTATTTAACTGGTGATATTACATCTTATTGGGATAGTGGTAATAATAAACCATTTACTTTAACAGGATTACATAATGGAAGACAAACAACATATGATTGGTCTGTTACAAGTAATAATATAACTTTATACAATGATACTACTATTGAACATTTAACTATTTATAACAGTAAACAATTTAATACTGTCGATCCTCAAACTAGTGCTTCATCTGGTGGATGGTTCGGTAGTACAACATACTATGCAACCTTAAATGCTAACTGGCATAATTTAAAACTTGGTAGAGGTATTAAACAATATAATACAAACAATGCAACATTTGATTATATATGGGGTGGATCTTCTAGTACAGGATCATCTAGTAGTTCAACTAAATATAATATGATTATTGAATCAGGTCATTTCAGTTCAACTGCTTTAACACTTCCATATAATACAAGTGCATCTATATATGTAGCTAACAAAACAACATTTGGTTCTGATATAGATAAAATATTAGATCCGGATAATAATAACTTATCAGTTTATTATGAAGCTGCATCATCATTCTCTGGTACTGTTAGATCAACTGAAGAGTGTGCTACAGACTTAACTGTTAAGAGTGGTAAGTTTGGTACATCTCAAGCCGATATGTATACAGGTATCTATGTTGGTGGATTAACTGGTGGTACTCATTATGCTGCAAGAAAGATTAAGATGGAAGGTGGATGGGTCAACAATATGATTGGTGGTCCATTAACAGACTCATCTAGAGCATCTTATAATGATACATATATTTATATGACTGGTGGTAATGTTGATGTTATCATTGGTGGTGCAGGTAGATCTCCTACTTATGGTAACCGTATTATTTCTGTTACTGGTGGTAAAGTTAATTATGGTGTACTAGGTGGATCTAATGGTTCTGGTAGTGATGCCAATGATGGAGATGGTACAGTAAATGGTTCATCATATATTTATATCGGTGGTAATGCAACTATAGGTGATGATACATTAGTAAGTAATAATACTAAGATGTGGGGTATAGCATCTGGTTCAGTATTTGGTAATGGTAATGGTAAGAGTGGATACTCTGGTATTGGATCAAATGATAACTCATATTTAATAATAGATGGTAATGCTGATATTAAAGGTTCAGTATATGGTGGAGGTAACTATGGTGCAACTGGTGTATCTAGTTCTTCTAATACTACTGAAACAATTATTAATATCTTAGGTGGTACTATTAGACAAGATGTCTATGGTGGTGGTAACCAAAATGGTGCTGGTACTAATAATAAGAGTGCTACAGTTACTATCAATCAAACAGGTGGAACTGTATTAGGTAATATATTTGGTGGATCTAATGTATCTGGTACTATATATGGTTCTACAAACTTAAATATTAAAGATGGAACTATCAATACAAATGTCTATGGTGGTGGTAAAGGTCAAAACACATTTATTGCTAAGGATACAAATGTAGTAGTTGGACAAGAAGAAATATTAAATGTACCAACTATTAAAGGTAATGTATATGGTGGTTCTGGATATGGTACTGTTAATGGTACTACAACTAATCAATCTACTGCTGGTGGTAATACTAAAGTAATTGTTCATAATGGTATTGTAACTGGTTCAGTATTTGGTGGTGGTGAAGGTAGTAATCAATATACTCCATATGTATTAGGTAATATTGAAGTTGATATTAATGGTGGTAATGTAACTAATGTATATGGTGGTAACGATTTAGCTGGATCACATTCAAAAGATAATAATATTTATTTAAATGGTGGAACTATAACAAATGTATTTGGTGGAGGTAATTCATCAGGAGTTACTAATACACATGTATATGCTAATGGTTCTAATGTAACAAATATCTATGGTGGTTCTAATAACTCAGGTAATGTTACATCAACAACATTATTAATTAATGCTGGTACTATTGGTTCTATCTTTGGTGGAAATAATAAAGGTGGTACATGTAATACATCTAATATTACTGTTGAAGGTACTGCTTCTATAGGAGATATCTATGGTGGTGGTAATGAAGTTAATACTGCTACATCTAATGTATCAATTAAAACACATACAGGTAAAATTAATAATGTATATGGTGGAGGTAATTCAGCAAGTGTTACTACTGTTAATTTAGATATAGTAACTGGTGAATATGGAAATATCTTTGGTGGATCTAATTCATCAGGAACTGTTAATACATCAACTATAAATGTAACAACAGGTACTATTGATAATATCTTTGGTGGTAATAATGCTGGTGGTAACACTATTACTTCAACTATTAATTATAATGGTGGTAGAACTAATACAATTTATGGTGGAGGTAATCAAGCCAACAGTGGTAATACTACATTAAATATTAATAATGGTGAAATAGGTACTATCTTTGGTGGAGGAAACTCAGCAGGATTAGATCAATCACATGTATATATTAATGGTGGTAATATCAATAATATTTATGGTGGTTCTAATAATACTGGTACTGTACCAAGTACTCAAATAGAAATAAATACTGATGGCAGAATCTATAAAGTATATGGTGGAGGTAATAATGCTGATGTAGGTAATACAAATATTACTTTAACTAAAGGTACCATTACTGATATCTATGGTGGAGCTAATTATGCTTCAGTTAATGAAGATACACATGTTGATATTAATGGAGGTACTATAACTGGTAACATCTATGGTGGAGGTAACTATGGTGTTGTATATGGTAATACACATGTTAATGTTACTGATGTAACAATAGGTGGTTCTGCTTATGCAGGTGGTAATGGTAACAGTGCAACAGTACAAGGTAATACACATATAGTAGTAGATGGTAATACAATTGTTGGTACACCTGAATCTATTACTCCGGCATCTGGATGTGTATTTGGTGGAGGTAATAAAGCTTTCACTGGTACTGAATTAGGTAATTCTACATCTACTGTTGATATAGTAGGTGGAACAATATATGGTAATGTATATGGTGGAGCTAATACATCAGTTATAAATGGTAATGCATTAGTTAATATAGGAGCTAATAATTTATCATCTATGGATGGATTAACTAAATCACCAATATATATTAAAGGTCATATCTTTGGTGGTGGTGAAGCTAATGCTGCTGGATCTGAAATATATGACTGGTACTTTATATCTGTTACAGAAGGAACAGAAATTAATATTGATGCAACTGATTATGATTCATACAAAATAGATGGTTCTTTCTATGGTGGTGGTAATGCATCTACATCTGCAGGTGATAGTTGCTTAAATATTAAGAACTATGGATCAAGAGATAATCCTCAAAAGAATATATCTATTCAAAGAGTTACTTATGCAACTATAGAAAACTCAAGTATGATATTAACAGGTGCAATGGATAGAGCTAATGATTATGATAAAGAATTATTTGCTATATCAAGAGTTCCATTATTAACATTAAAAGATAATTCTGATTTATATTTAGAAGCAGGTGCTAACTTACTTGAAGTATATAGATCAGTTGATAAAGATGATAACTTAGCTACTGTTCAAATAGAAGATGGTAATGTTACTCGTAATGTTGATAATAGAATATATATGTATGAAGGTAAAAACTTAAATATTGCAAGAGACCAACAAGTTACTGATTATGGTGATGTTCAAGGTATGTCATTCTTTGGTATGTATAACTATGATGGTAATGGTCATGTTCATACAGGTATTTACTCTCATACAGTTAACAATGGTGATCATGTTTCATATGCTGAAACATTTGACCGTGGTTCATATGTATTAGGTAAACATCAAACTAATCATGATATTAGAGTAAATGGATTCTATTCTAATTATATGGATGAAGATACTTTAATAAATGAAGTTAAAT
Organism: uncultured bacterium; assembly: GCA_946611605.1. Lineage (GTDB taxonomy): Bacteria > Bacillota_I > Bacilli_A > RF39 > UBA660 > UBA6985. The sequence goes on along the minus strand of CAMODU010000001.1, from coordinate 15,617 downwards.
ATATTGAACCAACACCAGAAAGTTCAAACTTCTATATGTGGTTTATAGGTGAGAATGTTATTGAATATAATGTTAATCTAGTAGCATCTAAGTATTCTACATTAGGATCTACAGAGTTATCATTCTTAGAATTCTCTGCACCTAATACATCATTCCAAATATTAAATTCAAATGCTAATGATGTAGCTGATGGTATATCATTAGTGGATAAAGATCAAATACCTAGAATAGGTGAAGGAACTGAAAATAATGTATTTGGTTTATCTATGGAAGCATCAAACTCTGGATGGTTAACAAAAGGTAAGACCTCATTCTATACTGGTGAACCATCTATGAGTGGACAAGATTATTATGTAGGTGAAAACTCTAGCAATGTTCCAACTATGCTTTTCTATTTATACCATTCTAAAAATATCTCTGAAGAGAAAGAATTAGGAACTGTTAGAATTTCAATAATGGCAATAACAAAGGAAAGTGCATTAGAGAGTAAAGTAAGAAGATTAGTTATCAATGTTAATATGTCTACTGCATTATTCCAAACTGATGAATATGAAGGAGCTATGACTCCAGGTGATAAGTATGAGTTGTTTGCATCAACAACAACTAATATATCAGCTAAGAGTAAATTCTCTGCTTATTACTCTATATATTCAGAAAACAATAATTTATATAAAGAAGGTTATCATAGAGTATTATCTTCAAATATTGTGTTCCCAACTAATACTAAAATAACTATGATAGATTATACTAATGATGAACCTTATTACTATTACTATATAGTTACTCCTGATGAAGAGGCTAGAGCAACAAATGAATTAAGAATTCATCATGAAGCATCTTATCCATTGTCTAATTTTACAAGGATGGGTACAGATGATACATCTCAGAAATATAATGATGAATACATGAATAGTATTTATTATGATGGAAGAGATAGTTCAGAAGAATTTATATTTATAGTTGATTTATCAGATGCTAATATAACAACTGATAAAATGAATTCTAGGTTATTAATTGAATTAAGAGATGATCAAGATGAAACCTTAGTAACTGTATTAGGTATTGAACATAATCAATTAACATATAATATATATGCTAATAAAGATTCAATTATTAATGGTGTAGCTACATCTAAGAATAATACATTATATATTGGTTATAATGATAATATGGATGTAACAATTGATTATCATAATTCATCTGACAGTGGAACTGCAGTAATAGATACACAATACTTTGATTCTAAATTAGGATTACAAATACATTTAGAAACAGAAGATGGTCATATAGTATCAGGAACTGACCTTACAGGATGTTATTTCCAAATGGATGGAGTTAAGTATTATTCTGATATTGATGGTATTACACATATGAGTATTGCTGAAAAAGTAGGTAATGTTAAAAAGTGGATTACATTCAATACAGAAAATTCTAACTTACCTTCAGGTGATTATAAATTTGTATTTGAAGCATTTGGATCTCCTGATGGTATATACTTCTCTGATACATCTTATACATTTGAAATGAATAAAACTATTATCAATAGTAAGTATGGTATTAATCCTACTATAAGTGATAATTCAGTTATATTTAATGGAACTAATAATGATAAATCATTGAACTTTAATATTAAGTATAATTCATTATTAAGTAATCCTAATACTAGAATTCAAATGTATAGAAGAACATATGATGATTATTATGACACTGATTATGTTGAAGTGGATTTACAAGATTTTATAGATCAAGAATTAACCCCATCTGAAAATAATCATGAATACATATTATCTGGTAGACCAGTTGCATCTATAGATTATTCATTTAAGATGAAAGAAACAATGACAACAGGTACATATAGATTAGTATTTAAACTATATGACAACTCTACTTTCATTGGAGATGTAACTAGGTATATAATTATAAAGTGAGGTTATCAACATGAAAGAAAAAATTAAAGATTTATCTAATGCTGAAATAATACAATTATATCGTCTATTATTAGATTATTTAGATGTAATAAAAGCCGAGAAGAATCAAGAGGCTGGTGAGAAGAAATGATAGAAGAATTAGAAAATAAAATAGAAGAATTTAAAGGTGTCATTGAAGTCTTACCAACTAAAACAGTTGATCAAAGAAAGAAAAGAGAAAAAGTAGTATTAGATGCAGAAAATGAAGTAAATGAACAATTAAAGATCGTGGAAGATGAGATTAAATCTCGTCTTACTCGATTTGATGTATATCAACCTAATCCTGAAATAGATAATCTAAAGAAGGAATTAGAAAATTGTAATATTTTAAATGAATGGAATGAATATAATACTCCATATGAAAAAATGCATTTAGATTATTACTTATATCAATTACATAGATTCTATAAAGAAGATCTACGTAGTATTAATCAAGTAATTAGAAAAGTATTAGATGCATTTAAGAAGGTAGGAATAGAATTAACTAAGGCTGACTTTGATTATAATCATCATGCTGCTATATATGTTGATATGATTATTAATAATAAGTCTGAAGAAGAATTAGTTAATGCCTTCGAAGATTTCTATTGGCATGTTCCTGAAATAATTAAAATTATTGAGATTAATTTTAAGAGTATATATATAAGATATGAAAAGAAAATACAAAAATACTATGTTGATAGACATCAAGAATTCTTAAAAGAACATTCAGAACAAGAGATTAAGAATTTAAAAGAAAAATTAATTAATCAAATTGAACATATTGAAAGTGTTGATCCTTATATATTATTTAATAAATTTAAGAATAAGGAATGGCTATTAGGTGACTTTAATGATGCTGATATAGCTAAAACTAAATACTTATATTTTAAAGATAATGGTTATTCATTAGAAAATCTACTTAAGTTTAAGTATTCTTTATTGGAATATAAATTATTATTAGATTATTCTTTCTTACTTAATAATATGAAAGAAAGATTAGATAATAAAGATTCTTATAAAGGTTTAAAAGCTAATGCTATTAAAGAAATACAACAAGATGAAAACAAGATAAGAAAGTTAAATGCTAGTAGAGATAAGAAACCTATATTATTCTTTAAGAAGAAGAGTGATGAAAAATGGCTATTCAATTATAATGAAACTATTAAATCTTTATTAGATAAGTTTGATAAGTTTGATGATATATGTTTCAATGATACTATTTATAATAAGTTATCTAAAGATTCAAGTGTAGATGTTATATTTGATTTTATTACATCTAATTACTTATATTTTGTATATGAATATAAGAAACATGATGAAAATATTCCATTACAAGATATAACATTTAACTTTGAAGAATTAAAGGATAGTTTAGATTATATAGATTTTAGTTTATTAAATCATTTAGCTTTATTAGATGAAAAAGAAATTAAATTATTAATAATTAATAAATATAATTTAAATGACTTTAATCTACAACCTGAAACATTAGAACCTGATCATTTAGATAAAGTAATAGATGATATTCAAGAATTAATTAACTATGAATATTTATCTATTTCTGATCTAGATATAAATGATGTAAGATTCTATGATGAACTAGATAAATTAGGTTTAGTTGGAAATGATAATAAAGAAGAAGTTAGTGAATAACTTCTTTTTTATTGACAAACCTTATTTAACAGGGTACAATTAAATTGCGTACAACCAAAAAGGAGAAATTAGTATGAATATATATGATTTAAAAGTAAAAACAAGATCTGGTAGTGTTTTTGATTTAAATAATTTGAAAGGGAAAGTATCATTAGTAGTTAATACTGCTACAGGATGTGGATTTACTCCACAATATGAAGGAATAGAGAAGTTATATGAAAAATATCATGACAAAGGATTTGAAGTGTTAGATTTCCCATGTAATCAATTCGGACATCAAGCACCAGGTAGTAATGATGAAATACATGAATTCTGTACTGCTAAATATAATACTAAGTTTGATCAATTTGATAAAATAGATGTAAATGGTGAAAATGAATCTGAAGTATTTAAAATCTTAAAAGAACAACAACCTGCTGAAGAAATAGTAGGACTTAAGAATAAAATGGCTATGAAAGCAGTATCTAAGATAAGTACTACATGTAAGAAACAATCAGATATTAAATGGAACTTTACTAAGTTCTTAGTTGATAAAGATGGTAATGCTGTTAAAAGATATGATCCTACATTTGATCCAGCTAATATAGAAAAAGATATATTAGAATTATTATAAGGAAGTGATTGTATGAATAAATATGATTCATTAACTCTTAAGAATCAATTATGTTTTCCTATTTATTTATGTTCAAAAGAAATAATAAGAAGATATACACCTTTATTAGATGATTTAGATTTAACATATACTCAATATATAACTATGATGTATCTATGGGAACATAATACAAGTAATGTTAAAGATATAAGTGATGCTTTATTCTTAGATTCAGGTACTTTAACACCTTTATTAAAGAAGTTAGAAGCTAAAGATTATATTACTAGAACTAGATCATTAAAAGATGAAAGAAACTTAGATGTAACTATTACTAAAAAAGGATTAGCTTTAAGAGATAAAGCTTTATCTGTTCCATGTGAAATGGGTAAATGTATTAACTTATCTGAAGAAGAAGTTAAAACATTATATTCTCTTATGTATAAAATAGTAGGTAACTTAAGTAAGGAGGAAGAATAATGATAGAAGTAAATAAAGATAACTTTGATAAAGAAGTATTACAAAGTGAAAAAAGAGTATTAGTTGATTTTAATGCTGAATGGTGTGGACCATGTAAAATGATGAAACCTGTTTTAGAAGAAATATCAACATCCAATAATGATATTAAAATAGTATCTATTAATGTAGATAATGAAGATGAATTAGCTAGTAAATATAATATATCTTCTATACCATGTTTAGTATTAATTGAAAATGGTGAAGAAATAAATAGAAGTGTTGGTTTAATATCTAGATCAGAATTAGATTCTTTCATAGGAGGTAAATAATATGTACGATATTATTATAATAGGAGCAGGACCTGCAGGATTAACTGCAGCTATATATGGAAGAAGAGCTAATAAGAGTGTATTAGTTTTAGAAGCTAAATCTTATGGTGGACAAATAATTAATACATTAGATATTGAAAACTATCCAGCTAATAATCATATATCTGGATTTGACTTTGCAACTAATTTATATAATCAAGCCAAAGAATTAGGTGCTGAAATAGTATTTGATAAAGTAATAGAAATAACTAATAATAAAGAAGTTATTACAGCTAATAATAAATATAATGCTAAAGCTATTATTATTGCTACAGGATCAGATAATAGAAAGTTAGGTTTACCTAATGAAGATGAATTAATAGGTAAAGGAGTGTCTTACTGTGCTACATGTGATGGAGCATTCTTTAAAGGGAAAGATGTAGCAGTTGTAGGTGGAGGTAATACTGCACTTGAAGATGCATTATATTTATCTAACTTAGCTAATAAAGTATATATAATACATAGAAGAGATGAATTCAGAGGAGAAGATAAATCATTTAATTTAATTAAACAAAAAGATAATATAGAATTAATACTTAATAGTACAGTAACTAAATTAATAAGTGATGATAAATTAACTGGTATAGAAGTGACTAATAAAGATGGTTCTATTAATACTATTAATATAGATGGTTTATTTGTAGCTATAGGAAGAGTACCTTCAAATGATTATTATAAAAATATAATTAATCTAGATGATCAAGGTTATGTAATAGCTAATGAAGATTGTAAGACTAATATACCATTTATATTTGTAGCAGGTGATAATAGAACTAAAGAAGTAAGGCAATTAGTTACAGCTACATCTGATGGTGCTGTTGCTGCCACTAATGCTATTAAATATATAGAAAGTGGTGAATAAGATGTTTAACTTAAAAGGAAGAGTAGCAGTTATATCTGGGGCATCATCTGGATTAGGTAAACAAATGGCTAAGGCGTTTGCTAATCAAGGTGCTGATCTAGTTATACTTGCAAGAAGAATAGAAAGATTAGAAGAACTTAAAAATGAATTATCTTCTACAGGAGTTAGAATAATACCTATTAAATGTGATGTAACATCTACAGAAGATATTAATAATGCAGTTGAATTAACTGAAAAAGAATTTGGTAAAGTAGATATCTTAGTTAATTGTGCTGGTTCATCAAAAGATAAAGGTGTACTTGATATGCAAGATGATGAATGGGATTTCACAATTAATACTGATCTTACATCTGTATTTAAAATGACTAGAGCATTTGCTAATCTTATGAAAAAGAATAACTATGGAAGAATAATTAATATAGCTTCTATGTATGGGCTAGTAGGTAATACTGAAATACCTACTATAGCATATCATTCATCTAAGGGTGGAGTAGTTAACTTTACTAGAGCAGCAGCAGCTGAACTAGCACCATATAACATTACAGTTAATGCTATATGTCCTGGATACTTCTATACTGAATTAACTACAGAAGTTCTTGATAGTGATTATTTTAAAGAATTTGCTAATAATCATGTACCAATGAAAAGATATGGTAAAGAAGGAGAACTTAATGCAGGTGCTATATTCTTAGCTAGTGATGAAGCTAGTTATGTTACTGGTGTAATATTACCTATTGATGGTGGATATACTTGTGTATAATAAAAGGAACTATTATTAGTTCCTTTTATTTTATATCATCTTTAAATAAATTCTTTATATTATCTATTACTAGTTTTTCCATAATCTTATAATCCATATGATCATGTTTATGGTAAATAACTTCATGACATAAGTTATCTATAAGACCTAACATAATATGAACTTTTTCAGTTAAGTTATTATCTTTAAATCCATTAGATACTAATATATCTTTTATAGAATTAGTCATATCTAATTCTCTCTTATAATAAAATTCAGCTACATTTTTATCTGAGTGAATCATAGACATTATTTCTTCATGAGCTACATTAGATATTTTATGATTCTTTATATAATTATTAATCATCTTATTAATTAGATTATCAAAATTATCTATATCTAATTTATAATCTTTATCTTTTAACATAGGAAAGAATATATCATCACCATATTTTTCTAAACCTTCAATTAAGATATCATATTTATCATTGAAGTATTGATATATTATTCCTGTTGATACTCCAGCAGCCTTAGCTATATCTTGAGTATTAATATTATAATAGCCTTCCTTACAGATAAGATCGAATCCTTCTTTAATGATTCTTTCTTTCTTTTCTATTGCTCTTTTTTGTTTAGGTTCTCTTATTGTATCTATCATAAATACACATCCTTGATTGAATTATAACATATATTTTACGAATATGAAATAATATTCATATTTTTCATTGACTTATCATTTCATAAGAGTATAATGGAATATGAAATAAATTTCATATTTAGAAAGAAGGAACATAAATGAGTTTTATTGAATTAAATAATGTTAAAAAGACATATATAGTAGGAGATCAAAAATTTAACGCTCTTGATGGTATTGATTTATCAATTGAACAAGGTGAGTTTGTTGTTATACTTGGACCTTCTGGTGCTGGTAAATCTACTTTATTAAATTTACTTGGAGGAATGGATAAAGCAACATCTGGATCTATTATGATAGGTGATAATGATATAGCCAAATATAATGATAAAGAATTAACTAGATATAGAGCTAATGATGTAGGATTTATTTTCCAATTCTATAATATAATGCCTACTTTAACAGTTGAAGAAAATGTTAATCTTATTAAAGATGTAACTAATACTTCAAAAGATTCTAAAGAAGTATTAAAAGCTGTTGGATTATCTAGACATGCTAATAAGTTCCCACAAGAATTATCTGGTGGTGAACAACAAAGAGTATCTATTGCTAGAGCAATCATGAAGAATCCTAAAGTATTATTATGTGATGAACCAACTGGTGCACTTGATTCTAAAACAGGTGTTGAAGTATTAAAACTTTTAAGAGAACAAAGTGATAATGATACTACAGTTATTATAGTTACTCATAATGCATTAATAGCTGATATAGCTGATAGAGTAATTAGAATTAAAAATGGTTTAGTTGAATCTAATGAAATAAATAAACATCCAAAGAACATCGATGAGGTTAAGTGGTAATCATGTTAAATAGAAAGATGTTTAGAGATATAAGAAAAAATTTATCTCAATTTATAACAATCTTTTTAATGGTTATGATTGGTATCATGGCTTTCTCTGGTATAAAAGCATATATGGATGGTATGACTAAAACAGCTGATAAGTTCTATACTGAAAATAACTTACAAGATATGGATGTCATGGGTTATTTAAAACATGATGATTTAAATATGATTAAAAAGATGGATAATGTTAATGATGCTGAATTAAAATTATCTGTATCTGGTTTAACTGATAATGATAAAACATTATTATTAAATTTTATTGAATCTAATAATATATCTAAATTCTATATTGTTGATGGAGAACCATTTGATAATAAATCAGGTGTATGGTTAGATGAATTTTATGCAAAAGAAAATAATATACATGTAGGTGATGTAATACTAGTTAAATATGAAACTATGGAATTACATGAAAAGGTAAGAGCATTGGTTAATATACCTGATCATTTATATGATGTAAGAGATTCATCTGAATTATATCCAGATAGAAAAGAATTTGGTTTTGCTTATGTATCTATCAATGAAATAACTGAAGATTATATTAAATCTAAAGCTATGAAAGAAGCAGGTATAGAAGATAAAAAAGTATTTGATATGGTTGTACCTGATTTTAATTATAAAGATTATATACCATATTCATCTATCATGATAGATGTTAAGGATAAAGATAAAAGAAATAAACTAAAAGAAGAAATAGAAGATAAAGTAGAAAATGCTAAAGCAATAATTAATATAGAAGATTCATCATCATATTCAGCATATCAAGGAGAAATAGATGAAGGAAAAACTTATGTAGGAGTATTCTCTGGTATATTCTTATTTATTGCTATGTTATCTGTTATAACTACCATGACAAGAGTAGTTAAGAATCAAAGAGTTCAAATAGGAACATTAAAAGCATTAGGTTTTAGTAATAATAAAATATTATTCCATTATATGGGATATGGTTTCTGGGTATCTGTATTTGCATCCATTGTTGGTTTAGTATTAGGTTATTATGCAATAGGTAAAGTATTTATTGATTTAGAGATGGCATTCTTTGAAATACCTAATGGTGCTCCTTCAATGGATATTACAAGTTATTATGTTGCAGGTATTGTTGTATTAATAGTAGCTTTAATAACTTATATAACAGGTAGATCAATATTAAGAGAAAATCCTGCTGAAACATTAAGAACTAAAATACCAAGTATCAAAGGTAATGCATTAAATATTACTAGATCTAAAATATTTAAACATATGTCTTTTGAATCTCTATGGAATATAAGAGATATCTTAAGAAATAAAATGAGAACATTCATGGGACTTGCTGGTGTAGTTGGTTGTTGTACTTTAATTGTATGTGCATTAGGTATGTTAGATTCTATGAACTTCTTTGTTAAATTACAATTTGAAACTATCTATAATTTTGATTATAAATTAAATATTAAAGAAGATATATCTAATGATGATTTAAATATCTTATATGATAAATATGGTAATAATACATCTAAATACTTAGGTATTGAAATAAAAGATAATGAAGGTAATAGAGAAGCTAATAATATATTTGTAACTGATGCAAATGAATATGTAAGATTTGTAGATGATAAGAATAATATTAAGAATAAACCAGATGATGATGGTATATTTGTTACATATAAATTAGCTAAAACTAAAGGATATAAACTAGGTGATACTATCGAGTGGCATATATATGGTGATAGTAAATACTATAAATCTAAGATAATCGGATTTAATAAAGATCCTCAAAATCAAAATATATCCATGACTAGAAAGTATTTAGAGTCATTAGGTATAGAATATAAACCTGATGCATTATATACAAATGTAGATTTAAAGAATGTTAAAGAAATTAAGAATGTTGAAAACATCCAAGATATTGAATCATTAAAGAATGGTATGCAAGGTATGTTATCTATGATGAAAACAATGCTTGTATTAATTATAGCAATAGCTATTCTTTTAGGTGCAGTTATTATATATAATTTAGGAATACTTTCTTATACAGAAAAACAATATCAATTTGCTACATTAAAAGTATTAGGTTTTGAAGATAAACAAATAAAGAAAATATTTATTAAACAAAATAACTGGATAGCAATTGTATCAATTATATTTGGATTACCTGGTGGATTCTATTTAACTGATTGGTTATTTAAAACAGCTATAGAAGAAACATATGACTTTGGTGCATCTATTAGGCCTATATCATATGTAATAGCAGCTGTAGGTACATTTGTTATATCTTATTTAGTATCTAGATTCTTATCTAGAAATATAAAGAAGATAGATATGGTTACTAGTTTAAAAGCTAATGAATAAAAGAGATTAATATCTCTTTTTTTATGTGTATGAGATAAAAAGAAGAGAAGGAGTACTTCTCTTTTTGATTTTGCACACAGTGTGTGCAAATTTAGTGATTTTAAGATTTTGCCGCCAATGGCGGCAATTTTTATTATCGGTTTACTGACATCAGTAAACTGTTAATATGTAATCCATTCTATAGATTGTATTCTTTAATCCCTTCAAATTCATTCTTTAACACATTATTTAAATATGTTAAAAAAACAGCAAAAATTTAACGTATTATTTGAATATGTTAAAAAAATATAGTAAAATTATATATGTAAGGAGGGATAATATGAAATTATTACCATTCAATGAATATGATTATAAAACTCCAAGAATAATGGAAGCTCTTAATGAAGCATCTAGATCTCTTGCAGAACTAAAAGGATTTGCTAGTTCAATTCCTAATCAACACATTTTAATTAATGCTATCACAATAAATGAAGCTATTGATAGTAGTGCAATAGAAAATATAGTTACAACACATGATAGTATATATAAAGTATTAACTGAAAGTGGATATAAGGAAGATGCAGCTAAAGAAGTAGTAGATTATAGAGGAGCTATTTGGCATGGCTATGAAGTGATTAATAAAAAAGGTTTCATATCAACAAATGTTTTAGTGGACTTACAATCTATGATTGAACCAAATAAATCAGGTATAAGAAAAACTGCAGGTACTCAATTAGTTAATAGTAAAACAGGTGAAGTAATATACACACCACCACAAGAAGAAAAAGAAATAAGAGATTATTTAAAGAACTTAGAAGACTATATTAATACAAAAGATGATGGTATTGATCCTTTAATTAAAATGGCATTAATACATTATCAATTTGAATCTATTCATCCATTCTATGATGGAAATGGAAGAACAGGAAGAATTCTAAATGTTTTATATCTAGTATTAAATAACTTATTAGATAGTCCTATTCTATATTTAAGTAATTATATAAATGATACAAAAGATGAATATTATAGATTATTATCTGATTTAAGAAATAATAACAATTATGAGGATTGGATTATATATATTCTTAAAGGAGTAGATATAACATCTAAACACACAATAGAATTAATTAAAAAAATACAATCATTAATTGATTCATATAAAGAAGAATTTATAACTAAATTACCTAAGATATATTCTGATGAATTATTAGATTCAGTATTCTATGAAGTATATACAAAGATTAATTATATAGAAGATAGATGTGGTGTTACTAGACAAACAGCTGCAACATATCTAAATAGTCTTGTGGAAGCAGGATTATTAGAATATGAAAAAGTTGGTAGAGAAAGTATATATAAGAATACTAGATTAATAGATCTATTAAGTAAATTCTAATTAATCATAATAGAGGTGTAATAATGAAGAATAAAAGATTAATTAATTGGTTATGTCTATCTGGTATTATAAGTATTATATTTTACTTATTACATGATATAATTGGTGCTATGAATTATCCTGGATATAACTGGATGAGTCAAGCTGTAAGTGATTTAACAGCTACAGATGCTCCATCTTTTGTAATATCAAATGGATATGTAACAGTATATAAAATACTTAACTGTTTATGTTGTGCTTTATTATGTATATTAATAAAAAATGAAAATAAGAAATCATTAAGACTAGGTATATACTTATTATCAATAATGAATTTCATATCTGCAATTGGATATGCATTATTTCCATTATCAAGTAGTGGATATGATGGAACACTACAAAGTTTTATTCATGTATATATAATAACTATTATAGTAGTATTACTATCGATAATATCACTTATATTAATAGCAATTGGATCATTTAAAAGTAAATATAAATTACTTGGAGTATTATCAATAATATCATTACTCTTAATGTTTATAGGAGCAGTAGTATCACAAAATGTACCAAAAGAAATATTTGGTATATTTGAGAGATTTAGTACCTACAGTGCAGTAATCTTCACTGGTATATTAGGTATATATGGATTTAATATAAATACACATAAATAATATTAATAGTATTAGATAAAAAGAAAAGCCTAGGATGGCTTTTGATTATTTTTATGTAATAAAAAGAATAATGAATGTGTGCTTCCCTTATTGAGCTACTACAGTTGTAGTTGTAGTAGTTGTTTGATCATTAGTGTTTGTATTATTGTTGTTATTAATTGGCACCATTACTCCAATTAAAATTAATATTATAATTGGAACTATTATTCTTAAAGCGATTCTTAAATTATTATTAGGTATCTTAGAGTAACATACTTTAAGTAAACTTATTCCCCATAAAAAGTATAATATTTTTCCTAATATGCTTACGCTAGAAATGAACGGAGAAGCAAGTATTATCATTCCACCAAATACATATAATACTATATTTAATATTTTGAAAATAATGATTCCTGCGGCAGTACCAGCAATCGCAGCTCCTGTTGCTATTCCACCAGTTATCTTTCTAGCACTTTCATTAATCTTTTCTTTTCTTGCTTGTTGTTCAGCGATTTTCCTTTGCTCTTCTTCTTTTTGTTGTCTTTCCCATTCTGCACGTTGTTTTCTTGCTTCTTCAAGTCTTCTTTGTCTTTCTTCTTCTAGTTTCTTTTGGCGTCTTTCTTCTTCACCAAATAATTCTTCATGACATTTTTCATAGTAATCTTTAATTTCTTTATTCTTAGGATATTCTTCTAATAATTGTTGTGCCATAGCATGACATTTTCTATAATTGCCATTGTCATAGTATTCTTCAAGTTCAGTCAAGTAGTTTTGTAATTTACTAGAAACATTCTTAACTATGATTTTTTCATCATCTAGAACAGTAGTTACTCCACAGTAATTACATGTATATTTATCTAAGCTTGGATTTACTTCTAATTTTGCTCCACAACTAGGACATTTTAATTGAATTAATTTCATACAAACACCTTCATTCAATATTATATTAATATTATATCATTATTATATTTAAAATATAGTATTTATTATAGTATAAATAATCGAGAAATGTCGATTTTTGTATGTTTTTATATACAGATTTTTTATATAATAAAAGAAGGTGATTGGTATGGAAAACATTAAAGGTAAAATAATAGGTGTTTTAGTTGTATTAGGATTAGTTGCATATTTTCTATTGTTTTATCCATTAATAGTTAAAACTGTTGATGGAGAAACTCAATGTGAGAGTGTCTTGGGTTTATCTGTTAAATGTGACTGATTTTTTTTAATGGGTGATATCTAGTGAAGAAGAGATTGATTAGATTTTTAGTTTTATTAGTGGTCTTTATTCCATTTAATGCAAAAGCTAATATAACTTGTAATGACGGAACAATTAGTAAGACATGCGGTGATTGTCATAGAGGATGTTGTTCTAGACATGGAGGATGTACTGATAATCCAAATAGCGGTTCTTATTCCTTATCTGAATCTAATACTACTAAAACTACTACTAAACCTGTTGAAAAAGCCAAAAATAGTAAAGATGATTCTGATGATTTTTTTACTAAGTTACTGTTATTTGTTGGAGGAGCTGTAGCAGGAGGAATCGGAATAAGTTATATAAAAAAGAAGGAATAAATAATAAGTCGAAGAATGTCGTTTTTCGACTTTTTTCGACAAATAAATGATATAATTTAAATAGGTGATATCTTATGAAAGAACTTCAAGAAAAGATAGAAAAGTTTAATGAAGAAAGAGACTGGGATCAATTTCATTCACCAGCTAATTTGGCAAAGAGTATATCTATTGAAGCAGGAGAATTACTTGAGTGTTTTCAATGGAATGAAGACAACTATGATATAGAAGAGGTAAAAGAGGAATTAGCTGATGTTTTAAACTATTGTATTCAAATGGCTAATAAGTTAGGAGTAGATCCTAAACAAATAGTATTAGATAAGATGGAAAAGACAGCTAAGAAATATCCAGTTGAAAAAGCTAAAGGTGTAAGTACGAAATATGACAGATTGTAGGTGAAATAAAATGCTAATAATGGATTTAAAATTAGAAGATAAAATAGAATTTGATAAAATAGGCATTCAATTTCGACCAATTAACGAAAAAGAAATTCAAGTAATAGAGGAAAAATACGTTGATAAGGAACTTATAAACACAGCAAATGAATGTTATAATAACATAACTCAAAAAACCAACAGAAAGAAGATAAACGAGAAGGATTTTTTTGATTTTGTGCGAAGTTTATTTGTTATTGAAGTGTCTAAAGATAAACTTAACAAATATATAGATGAATGGACTCATTATTCTTTCTTAAGAAGAATATTTAATCTATATAATGAGTTATATTTGAATGAGAGCGTATCTGCTAGATCACACATTGATAGATATCATAGATTAATATTTGTAAATGATTGTTTTGACATTTTTATGCGTCGTCCTTTGGTTATGAGAAAAAATTTGCCCAAAAAGGAACTAACTGATTATGATATCTGTGGATTGTTAGTGTATTATTTTCTTGTAAAAAACAATACTGTTCCTGTGGATATGTTTTGTTCAAAATATAATGATTACCTTAAGAATTTAGCCTCTTTCTTTTCTAAGTCTAATAATGAAGATATAGAAAAAATAATAGATGTTTTAGAGTTTTGGTTTACGGATACATTTAATAACAAGAATAAGCTTGTAAATAATGTATTAGTTTTAGAAAGCCTTTTAATGGCATCTAACAGTAATATAGAGAAAAACTTTATTGCTAAATGTGGATTGCTTGTTTATAGAACTAAGTCTGAATTATCTAAAAATAATTCTGAGCAATTGAGTTCAATTATAAACTTTATTTATAGTATACGATCTGATGTTGTTCATGGCAATATTAATAATGTCTACAATGATTATAATATTTTAAAAAATAAAATCGGTGATGTTATTAATTCATCTTCTTCTAATTCTAGAAAAAGAAAAAGAGATGAGATTTATTCGTTAGCTTATTCCTATTCACATGAATTAGTCGTGTCAGTAATAAAATTTTGGTTAGATAACAAAAATGAACTAGATTTTATAAGGGATAATGTGGTGATTTAGTATGTTAGTATATGAAGGAATTAAATCTGGTTTTATCGATGATGTTAATTTAAATAGAATTGTTGATAAAATTTATGATAAATATAAACAAT